>NZ_JBEPLH010000006.1:0-376873 GCF_040545135.1 Burkholderia sp. 572
GGAGTTATCCACACCGGAATAGATGTACTACGCTGTCTCGGGGTGGGTCAGATTTAGATGAAAACGGTGGGTCAAGATTCGGTGGAAATCAACACCGATCCATTCGCTTAAGAAGCGGTAGGCCTATTCCGAATGTATCCGAAGACGAACGCTGGTTGCTTTATGCAGCTAGCCGCGTTTTCGAGCTTCTAGTGCTTTGTTTCCAGAGTGGACGAGCCGATGGAACTGAGTGGCGTGGCCCCGCCATCTCGGAGGATGAGCTTGTGTGCTTCTCGGAACGCATCGGCTTGGATGTCGTGCGACCCGATCGATATTCGCCTTTCCATCACGAGATCGCTGCTCTACTTTGCTCTGCTGAGGCGGCTCAGTCACCTCAAATTGCCAAATATCACTGGCCATGCCTGATGCTCGGTCCGCTTCTTTTGATGCGGGCGGGCGTCACTCTATCTGCAAACGCCAGTGTCATGCGCCCAGAGGTCGCTGACGCTTCTACTCTTTATTGGGCTTTTCGCAGAAAGACACGACCGCACCACGATCTCGCCCACGGGTGGGGGCACAACTCATCATGGCGAACTTCTTTTAGGCGCGATTACCACCTTGGCGACACCTTCCACTTTAATGTCGACGGCACGGTTGATCTTTTGGAACTTCATGCAGAATCGTGCAACGAAGAAGGACTGTCGCCGAAGGAGCGCATGGAACTCCTCGCGAACCGCTGTTTTGTTACCGTTATCAAGGATAGCGTCGATCACTTTCCCTATGATGATCGGTTTTCAATGAAAGCTATGTAGCAGAGGTCGTCGGCCCGATCCTTTCATCGAAGGAATCCTCCCAGAGAAATTCGACTGCTTACAGTCGTCACTCATATGACCGCTTCTCCGCCGGCGAGAACTTGCCAGACTCCTCCTTACAAAGAGGAAGCTTCGAGGCAATCACTTCGACGGATCAAGACCCTCACCGCGCGCAAGAGGTGATGGTTTATCGTCGGAATCAGTGTTGCCGGAATCTCATAAGGGCCTGCGGTCCGAAAGTCGGCTGCATGCATGATGTGAACCAACCCGACGTTGAACTGAACGAACGCTTCAATGGTCTGGTCGTTCCGCATGGCGGCTTTCATTGCGTCCTCGTCGAACCAACGCGACGAATATAGTGTGAACGTCGGTGCGTCGACCGGCGGAAGCGCCCGGAAACCCGCATGGTCAAGCCAGTCGAATTGCGCCCGGTTCACCTGGACGATACTGGACATGCCACAAAGGCCTGTACCGCTGCGCTCGAGATGGTCGATCCACCAGTCGTTTTGCCATCGCTCGTAACCGAGCAACGCGCCCTCTAAGCGCACCATGTTCTCGCAGCCGTCGCCTTCCCTGTTGAGATTCTGACGAAAAAATTCCAGAGCCGGGATGCGCCACTCCTCGCCTTTGAGCGTATACAGAACTTGTCCGATTCGACGCGCCGGGCGGCCTGGACAAGCCGGTACCTCGCGGATGATTTCCTGGGAATGCAAGACGCCTTGAGCCACATACTCGTCGAAGCGAGCCTTCAGTACGACCGACGGCGGCCATTCGCTGTTGAATTCAATGAACCCGAATGGTTTGCGCCCTTGCACCATCAAAGCCAGCTCGTAGCCGGTATGGACAAGGTACGGTACGAGAATGCGAGCCGTCACATATTTTGCGAGAAGGGTTTCGCGCGAACCATGTTCAAACTCGATCGCGAAGGCGTCGCATACGTTGGCGACCTGTGTCGGCGACAGAAGATAGCAGTCGTCGAGGTCCGCATCCTCGGATGCGTTCGGGTCGACCAGTCGCCGCAGCGCATCAAGGTCGTCGGTTTCGAATCGAACCTCGAGGCACGGGTACAGAAGATCCGGATCGATCGCCGACAGAATGAACGAGGTTCTCGGATATCTCATGGTAATTCCCGGTGCGTCAGTTCGAAGACTTCGACATACGCCAGATCCTTTGGGCAACGCGACACTGCCATGTCGTTGCTCGAAGCGCGTGCTGATTGTCGACGATCTGCTGGAGGATGTCGAATGGCTGGTCTTTGTTATCGTTATGCGCCGGGTCGGGATGCTAAAGCCGGGTGATACTGATCGCTACCGCTCTCCATCACCAGAAACTGGCCAAACGGCGAAGTTCGCGCGGACGCGCCCGGGCCGCTGGTAAACTCGGGCTGCCAAAGCAACTTTTCCCGGTCACATGAGCACGCAACCCGCAGCAGCACCTGCAACCGTCACCCCAATGATGCAGCAGTGCCTGCGCCTTGCCTGACAAGGATCAGCCCGCAAAGCTACGCCAATAACTACGTCCACCCTTTTCGGAATCTGTCGTTAGCCCAAAATGGCATGGCATCGAACGTGTCACAATCATGCGTCGTCGCGAAAAACCAACTGGGCAACTTGTGAAGTCACTACTCATTCTGGTTGTATTAACAGGCTTGTCGGTCGTTTCGACAGCGCAGGGACAGAACGCTGCGACTCTCATCGGGTTATCAAAGGATCTATCTAGGCATATGAATGGCCCGGACGGCGAGTACGGGTTCATTCGTGTCGAGACGCCTCACTGCCGTCAGTTTGGACTGGGAGCCAGCGAAGATCTGCCACCTCCAAATCAATACCGTTTCGTAGATTTTATTCACGCGCAGAATGCGAACGTCGATACGCGCGGAGTGACGTTTACGATGCGGTCAATACCTTTGCCCTGGTGCAAGCCGGGCGAAGGTATGTACTAATGGTCCGTCTCTGATATTTTGTGATTGCTTGTTTGTTGTCTAGCGTCGCGAGAGTTTGGAAACGCTTGGCTGCCGCTCACCATCACCCGCACCTGGTCAAACGGCGAACTTCGCGCGTGAACGCCGAAGCCACTGGTAAACTCGGGCAGCCAAAGTAACTTTTCCCGGTCACATGAGCACCCAACCCACCACAGCACCTGCACCCGTCACCCCAATGATGCAGCAGTACCAGCACCTTATCTGATAAGGCTCAAAATCAAAAGCTACGCTGTAAGTTACGCCAATTCATTCAACGAGCGCCTGCTGCCTAAACCGAACATGCACGATACAAAACTATCGGTAGCGCCCCTGCCGCATCAGTTCCTTGAATCGGCGTTGGTTTTGCTGGATGCAGCGTTCGAACAAGACCCCATCCTTGCCTGGTGCCTGTTCGCTGAAAACTGGGGATTCGACGAGCGCCGCACAAACTATCTGAGAAGCTATTTGAGATATCACCACGATGCGCTCATGCCTGCTTTGGGCGCGTGGCGTAGCGGTGACCTCGTTGCCGTGAGCTACTTTGCGCCGGCGTCCCGCGCAGAATCATCCGGCAACTTTGCCGAGCTGGGACATCAGATCGCAAGCACCTGTGGTGAACTATCCTTGCGAAGAATCGATCTGCTTCGCGAGAGTTCTGGCTCGAACTCCTCTGTTGCAAACTCAAGCTGGATTGAGTTCATCGGTGTGTCCCCGATGCTACAAGGCGAAGGGATCGGGTCGACGCTCCTAAATGCGACCTTGGCGCATCTTCGCGAGATCGAACCATCTGGGATGATTTCCTTGGAAACCGCAGAGTCGCGCAATATTCCGTTCTACGAGCGCCATGGCTTTGCGATCAAGGGACGCATTGATCGTCCGGGACTGACGCAATATCGCCTATCAATCAGCTAGTCGCCCCTTCGGGCTTAGAACGGGCTCCGTGATGCCGATCACCGAAACGCTCCCCCCTCCGGGAGCCATCGTTGTACTTAACGGGCCAAGTAGCTCGGGCAAAAGCACGTTGTCCAAGTATCTGTGCGAGAACCTGCAGGAACGCTACTTACATGTCGAGCTTGATCATGGTCATGAGCGTTCTCCTCGGGGTAAAAAATAAAAAAGGCGCCGTAGGCGCCTTGGTCGTGTGTACAGGAAGGGGGAACTGCAATCCCGGATGTCCTGCTATGGACGTAACGAACCACGGCGCATCGAGTGACGGCCGTGATGATGACGAAATTGGTTCGGGACGTTACGGAGTTCCATGCCGGTCATATTGGCACATTGATTTTGATTTGTGAACTGATCCGCCTGGCTGCGCGGCCGCAAAGTATGCGCGAACCCTGTCGGGAAACAGCTCTGGCGCATGCGTCGAGCGTTATTCGAGTCGATCGTCATACGTGGACTTCAGCCGGGAATCGAACGCCGTCGACAATGACGAAGCCACACTCGGCACTGGCAGGAATGGACAGGTCACGACGGCGATTGAAGATCGAACAGTTCGCGGTTGGTCTGGAGATAGTGGGGCGAGCCACCATCGTCGGAATTGAGCATGCGCCTCAACGGCCTGGAAAAGGCAATGCAAAGGAGCGCAAATACGAAAAGTTCGCTGCCGTAGATGATGACTGCGTTTGGCGACAAGGTCTTCAGCGCCGCGCCCGACATCCAGATACCCAAAGGAGCAGCGGCCGTGCAAAGAAACATCAGGCTCGATTCCATACCGGCACGATGCCCGGCTGGAATGGCCATTGCCCGTTTCGAATTGACGGTGACGTTGAACATCGTCAATCCGGTACCCAATGCGAAACCGAGCATGCACCAGACGGGGAGCGTGTGCGAGCAACCGAACGCGAAGATGGAGGCGCCGATCATTGCAATGCCGACGATCGAAGTGGCGTGATCGGAAACAATGCGTCGTGCTTGCTGGATCAGCAAGGCCGAAGCCGCCAATACGCCCGCACCCAATGACAGTTCGATGCCGGCGACGTTCAGCATCGAGCCGCCCTCCGCGAGAACCTTGGCCGGCAACAGGAAGAAAACGAACGGGACGAACAGCATGTTGGCAAGCAGCGACGCTGTCGCGATCGCCCGCTCGGCTCGAATACCAAGCACCCGCTGCATCCCGCGGCGCAGATCCTGAAAAAACGACGGCGCTTCGCCGGAGTGCGCGTGCACCGATTGGCCCGCGCTGAATGATATGTGGAAGGCGAGCGCCGCTACGACGCCGAAACAACTGCTTGCGACACTCACCCATAACGCGGACTCGCCGCCGAATGCCCCGATCATGAAACCTGCCAGCGTCGGGCCGAACAGGATATTCAGGATGAAACCCGACGCCTTCAGGCGCAGACCTCGACGGACCTCGTCGGCATCCGGTGAAATTTCAGGTATGAGCGGCGTGCTCAGCGGCATAAGGGCCGCCACGGCGACGCTCGAAGTCACACTCGCGATGACGATGACGACGATAAGCCAGTTCGTGTAGGTGCCGTGAAGCGCAAGTGCGACGACGACGACCGGTATCACCGACGCAAGGGCAAGCAACGATGCGCCCAGCAAAACCGTACTTTTGCGGACTCGGTCGGCGACGATGCCGGTGAACGGAAGGATCAGCAGGGTCGTCGCCCACGTTGCGACCAGCGTCAGCGTGAGTGCCGACGGGTTCGCGATACCCTTCAGCAAAAGCCAGGTGGCATAGAACTGCAGGATGCGAGACGAAACCGTCACGGCTGCGTCGGCGCACACATACGTCACGATCAGTTGCCACCGGGTCGAGGGCATCATGCTATTCGTTATTCTGGAACGTGTCGGCGACGGATGTGAAAATGGCTGCCGCATTGAACGCCCGCGCATTCCCGGCAAAACCTTGCAATGAATACCTCGCGGATCTGCTCGGCGCGATACGCCGAGATGCCGAGATGCCGAGATGCAAGGCAGCGCCAGGCCGGAAACACAATTGATTCTCGCAGCCGCTCATGGCACTGCTTACTCCAAGCGTGACGAGGTGCCGCGTATTCAGGTCGATGCCGGGCCGGCGATACGCGTATCCGTAAATGTCCAGACTCTTTGCAAATCGCGCGAACTGCGGGGCTATATTTTCAGGTAAACAAAGTCTGGTAAAGAAAAAATATTAGAGCGCGTCACGCAGCGGTTCGCACATCTCCGGCAGCGTAAGGATCGTGACAGGGTGCGGAGTCGGGATTCTCGCCCACGTCATATCGATGACAGAAATCGTTGTTTGCGGGTACATCGTGCGGCACGCTAGATTGGCCGAACCGGCGTCGATGCCTGCCCGGTGCACAGTCATGCTCGACGCGGATCGACGTGGAGGCCGAAGTCGATGAGCCGCGACATGGCGTCCCCGCCAAAGCGGGATTGCCCCCGCGCAAAGCATCCCCCGCACGTTTCCGGTGACCGGGTGGCGTTGCGCACATGGCACCGCCCGCCGAGAGGCACATCTTTTCGACACCGCATTGACGACGACTTCATCCAATCTCCGAGTAGATCGACGGCATCGCGTCGCGCGGCCGCCCGTCCTGACGGCCATCGGCGTGTCGAAGCGCTTCGGCGCGACGACCGCGCTCGCATCGCTCGACCTGTCGATCGGCGCCGGCGAAGTCGTCGCGCTGATGGGGGCCAACGGCGCGGGCAAATCGACGTTCGTCAAGATCCTGAGCGGCGTGATCCGTCACGACGGCGGCACGCTGACGCTGCGCGGCACGCCTTACCGGCCCGCGTCGCCGCACGCGGCGAAGCAGCTCGGCATCGCGACCGTGCATCAGTCGGTTGCCGACGCGGTGGTGCCGACGCTGTCGATCGCCGACAACCTGCTGCTCGACCGGCTGTGCGATCCGGCATCGCCGTGGCGCGTGCCGCCGGCCGCCCGGCGCGATGCCGCCCGGCCGCTCGCCGAACGCGTCGGGCTCGATGCCGACCTGGCGGCGCCGCTCGCGTCGCTTTCGCTGGCGGACCAGCAGCGTGTGACGCTCGCGCGAGCACTTGCCGGGCAGCCGGGCCTGCTGATCCTCGACGAACCGACCGCGAGCCTGTCGGCGCCGGAGGCCGAGCGCCTGTTCGCGCTGCTCGATACATTGCGTGACGAAGGGGTCGCGGTCCTGCTGGTGTCGCACCGGCTCGGCGACCTGCGCCGTATCGCCGATCGCGTCGCGATCGTGCGCGACGGACGGATCGTCGCCGATCTCGCCGCACCGGTCGATTTCGACGCGGCGGTCGAAACGATGATCGGGCGGCCGTTGCCGAAGGTGCGTGCGCCGGGCCCGGCGCCGATCGCGCGGCCCGGCGACAGCGGCCTGAGCGTGCGCGGGTTGCGCCTGACGCAGGCCAGCGCGCCGTTCGATCTCGACGTGCGGCGCGGCGAGATCGTCGCGATCGCGGGGCCCGTCGGCGGCGGCAAGTCGCGCCTCGCAAACACGATCTTCGGCACCGTGCGCGCGGCGCAGGGCGCGATGACGCTCGACGGCAGGCCGTGGCGCCCGCGTTCACCTGCCGACGCGATTCGCGCCGGCGTGTTCCTCGCCGGCGAGGACCGCTGGCGCACGTCGCTGTTTCCCGACAGCGTGCCGTTTGCGTCGATCGCGGGCACCATCAGCTTCCCGTTCCTGTCGCGCTGGTTCGGCGGCGGCGCGGTGCGCGCTGCGCGCGAGCGCACGGCCGCCGCCGCCGCGATCGCGCGCTTCGGGATTCGTTGCACGGGCCCCGACGACCGTCTCGTGCGGCTGTCCGGTGGCAATCAGCAGAAGGTCGTGCTCGCCCGCTGGCACGCGGAACCCGCGCGGCTGCTGCTGCTCGACGAACCGTTCCAGGGCATCGACGCCGGTGCGCGCGCCGATATCGTCGACATGTTGCGGCGCCATGCGCACGAACGCGCGACGCTCGTGTTCGTCAGCGATCTCGAGGAAGCGGTCGAAGTCGCCGATCGAGTCGTCCGGTTCGACCGCGCGACGCTCGATCATTCATCCTCCCACCCGTCGGACTGATCCATGACGATGCCGAAATCCGCCACACCTGCCGTTGCAGCCGATGCGCCGTCCACCAGGCCGGCGCTGCCCGCGTCGGCCCGCCTGCGCGCCGGCCTCGAACGCACCGGCATCCTGCTCGTGCTCGCCGCGCTGGTCGTCGTCTTTACCGTCAACGAGCCCGCGTTCCTGAACGTGGACAACCTGTTCAGCATCCTGCAGGCGGTGTCGATCGTCGCGCTGCTCGGGATCGGTGTGACGATCACGCTCGCGGCGGGCGGCTTCGACTTGTCGGTGGGCAGCATCGCCGCATCCGCGCAGATGGCGGCCAGCTACGTGCTGGTTGTCTGGCACGGCAGCGCGCTCGCGGCGGTGGCGGCCTGCGTTGCGCTCGGTGTGGCAGCCGGCCTGTTCAACGGTGTGCTGATCACGCGCTTGCGCGTGCCGGACCAGCTTGCGACGCTCGGCACGCTGTTCCTGCTCGCGGGCCTGCAGCTGATTCCGACCGGCGGGCGTTCGCTCGCGACCGGTTCGGTGCTGCCCGACGGCACGGAAGCGAGCGGCAAGTTTCCCGACGCGTTTCTCGCGCTCGGGCGCCTGCGCGTGTTCGACGTGGTGCCGTTGCCGGTTCTGATACTGGCGGCGGTGACGGTGCTGGCTTGCATCGCGATGGAAGCGACGCGCTGGGGCCGCGTGATCTATGCGATCGGCGGCAACGAGACGGCCGCGCGGCTGGCCGGTGCGCCCGCGGCGCGCTACCGGGTCGCGGCGTATGTCGTATCGGGCGCAATCGCGGCACTGGGGGGCGTGCTGATCGCCGCCCGCGTCGGGCGCGGCGACGTCAGCGCCGGGCACTCGCTGCTGCTCGACGCGGTGGCCGCCGCGCTGGTCGGGTACGCGGTGTGGGGCGCGAAACGGCCGAACGTGTTCGGCACCGTGGTCGGGGCCGTGTTCGTCGGTGTGCTGCTCAACGGCCTGACGATGCTCAATGCGCCGTATTACCTGCAGGATTTCGTGAAAGGGGCGCTGCTGGTGCTCGCGCTGGCGTTCACGTTCGGCATCGGCCGGCGCGCGGACGCCCGCGCCTGAACGCGGTGTAGGGGAGGCACGGCGTGCGGCGGCTCACGCGGCGCGTACACGCCGCCCCATGAAACTCAGCGCGAGCACCGCGAGGATCAGCGCGCCGGTGGCGACCTGCTGCCAGTAGAAGTTCCAGCCGATCAGCAGCAGCCCGTTGGCGACGAGGCTGATCAGCAGCACGCCGAGCAGGGTGCCGGCGACGCCTGGACGGCGTGTCGGCGACAGCGTCGTGCCGATGAAGGTCGCGCCGATCGCATTCAGCAGGAAGCCGTTGCCGGCCTGCGGAACATAGGCCTTGACCGTCGACGACAGCAGCAGGCCAACCACGCCGTAGACGAGCGCGCTCGCGACGAACGTCGCCACGACGGTCGCCGCGACCGGCAGCCCCGAATGGCGCGCGACGCCCGGCTGCGCGCCGAGCGCGGCGCTGTAGCGCCCGAACGCCGAATGCGCGAGCACGACATGCACGGCCGCGGCGAGCACGACGACGCACCACAGCGGCACCGGCACGCCCGCGAGCGTACCGTGCGCGAGCGCGCCGAACAGCGGCGGCAGCGCCACGTTCAGCAGGTAGACGGGCTGGCCGCCGCCGGTGGCGAGCTGCTGGACGGTCTGGCCGATGAACAGCGTGCCGAGCGTCGCGAGAAACGGTGCGATCCCGAGCCCGGCGACCAGCGCGCCGTTGAACGTGCCGACCAGCACCGCCGCACCGAGGCCGCCGAGCAGGGCCGGCAGCACGCCCACCTGATGCGCGACCAGCTGCACGAACACGAGGCTCGCGACGTCGATCGCGGTGCCCAGCGACAGGTCGACCGCGCCGATCGACAGCGCGAGCGTCATCCCGAGCGCGGCGATCGCAAGCAGCGCGAAGTTGTTCACCAGCACGTCGGCGAGATTGGCGGGCCGCGTGAACCCGGGTGCGAACACGGCGAAGAAGGCGATCACCGCGAGCAGTGCCGCCACGAGCGAGAACCGCTGCAGGCGGCCGATCCGTTCAGTCATGGGCATGGTGTTCCGTATGGCGGCGCCGAATCAGCGCGGTCGTCGCGACGACGAACAGGATCAGCGCGCCTTCGACGCCGTTGACCCAGTAGCTCGACACGTTGTCGAGCTGGAAGCCGTTGCCGACGATGCCGACGAACAGCGCGGCGAGCAGCGTGCCCGGTATCGTCGGCACGAGCCGCCGCGAGAACACGACGCCGAGCAGCGCGACCGCGACGACGGCCAGCAGGTTTTCGCCGGCGCCGGGCGAGCTGCCGCTCAGCAAGGCACTCGACGCAAGCGCGGCCAGCGCGGCGGAGACGCCGCTCAGCACGTAGCTGGCCGCGACATACGCGTTCACGCGCAGTCCGGCCGCGCGGGCGGCATCGCGATGCGCACCGGTCGCGGCGAGCCGCAGGCCGAAGCGGGTTCGGTGCAGCAGCACGCCGAACAGCAGCGCGACGATCAGCAACGCGGGCGCGAGATGCGGTACGTCGAACGGGCCGCTGTCGATCAGAAAGGCGAGCACCGGGCTCGCCGCCGCGACCGACGTGTTCTGCGTCAGCACCAGTTCGAAGCCGGCGCAGAGATTCATCGTCGTCAGCGTGGCCAGCAGCGGGACGATGCGCAGCGCGATCACCGCGAACGCATTGAGCGCACCGACCGCCGCGCCGGTGGCCAGCATCAGCGCAAGCGCCGCGCCGTCAGGCGCCCCGTCGCGCAGCGCGACGGCCTGCACGGCTGCGCAGAGGCCCATGTTCGCCGCGACCGACAGGTCGAGACCGCCGCGGATCGGATCGGGGCCGCCGCCGATCAGCACGGCCGTCAACCCGAATCCGAGGATGCCGACCACGGCCGACTGCTGCAGCACGTTCGCGAGGTTTGCGACGGTCAGAAAGAGCGGCGAACTCGCGGCAAACACCGCACACACGACAGCGAACGCCAGTGCCGCGCCCCAGCGCAGCCAGAATTGCGCGCCGAACGTGCCCGGCAGCCGCGCGAACGCCGCTCCGGGCGGCGCACGATCGAGGATCCGGTTCATGCGGCCACCTCCTGCCGCGGCGTGTGGCCGCGTGCGCCGGTCGCCCACGCGAGCAGATCGTGGCGCGTGGCGTCGCGGGTCGCGACGTCGCGCACGATCCGGCCGCGTGCCATCACGAGCACGCGATCGGTGACGTCCAGCAGCTCGATCAGGTCGCTCGAGAACAGCAGGATCGCCGCGCCGTCGCGTGCGAGGCGGTCGAGCAGCCGGTAGATTTCCGCTTTGGCGCCGATATCGACGCCCACCGTCGGCTCGTCGAACAGATACACCGGCGACGTGCGATCGGCGCCGCGGCTCAGCCATTTCGCGAGCGCGACTTTCTGCTGGTTGCCGCCGGACAGCTGGCGCACCGGCGCGTCCGGGCCGGGCGCCCGCACGTCGAGCGCGGCGATCAGCCGTTGCACCGCGTCGTCCTCGCGGCGCCGCGCGACCAGACCGAATCGGGTGAAGCGCGCAAGGCTCGCGAGCGTGATGTTCTCGCGCACGGACAGGCTCGGCGCGATGCCGTGCGAGCGGCGGTCCTCCGGCACGAACGCGATGCCGCACCGCACCGCGTCGCGCGGGCTGCGCAGCCGCGTCACGCGGCCGTCGAGCGTCACCGTGCCGCGCACGCCGCGTTCGAGACCGAACAGGCTGCGCACGACCTGCTTTCCGCCGGAACCGAGCAGCCCCGTGACACCGACGATCTCGCCGCGCCGGACTTCGAACGACACGTCGTCGAACCGGCCGGGCGCCGCGAGGCCGGCGACCCGCAGCGCGGACGGGCCGGGCACGCGCACCGGCGCTTGCGATCGTGCGGCGATGCCGGTGCCGATCATCGCCGCGACGAGCGCCTCGGTCGGCGTGGTCCGTGCGTCGACGTGCGCGACGTCGGTGCCGTCGCGCAGCACGGTGACGCGATCGCAGATCGCCGCGATCTCGTTCAGGTAGTGCGACACGTAGAGGATCGTCAGCCCGCGGCGCCGCAGCCGGTCGAGTGTCTGCAGCAGGCGGTCGACCTCGCTGCTGACGAGCGCGGCGGTCGGTTCGTCGAGCACGAGGATGCGCGGGTCGCGCATCAGCGCGCGCGTGATCTGCACGATCTGCCGCTCGGCGACGCTCAATTCGGCAATCAGGCGGTTCGGCGGCAGGTCGAGGCCGAAATGCGCGTGCAGCGCGTCGCTGGCATCGCGTCGCATCCGGCGTGCCGCCAGCAGCCCGAGCGGCCCCGCGCCATAGGCCGGTTCGTTGCCGAACTGCAGCGCCTCGGCGACCGTGAAAGTCGCCGGCAGCAGACGCTCCTGATGAATGAACGCAATGCCCTCCGGCGGCACGCGGTGTGCGAGCGCCTGTGTCGCACCGTCGATCGCGATCGTACCGGCATCGGCGGTGTCGATGCCGGCGAGAATCCGGATCAGCGTCGACTTGCCGGCGCCGTTCTGCCCGATCAGCCCGTGCACGGTGCCGCGCGCGACGTCGAGCGACGCGCCGCGCAGCGCCGGCACGCCGTCGAAGTGTTTGACGATCCCGCGCAGCGCCAGCGCGGGCGGGCGCGTGTCGGTGCTCATTTCGGGGCGGCGGCCTGCCCGAGCGTCTGCTGGGCCGAGCCGGCGTTGTCCTTCGTGACGAGCAGCGACGGGACATACGTATAGGGCGGCAGCGTGCGCTCGCCGGCCAGGTAGCGCGCGACGTTGTCGACCGCGGTCTTGCCGATCAGCGCGGGTTGTTGCGCGACCACGGCCGCCGCGCTCGATTTCGGGTCTTTCACGAGCGCGACGACATCGGGGCTGCCGTCCACCGCGTAGGTCCTGATTTCGCTGCGGCGCGCGGCGTCGACGGCCTGCGTCGCGCCGACTTGCGGCACGTCCCACGCGGCCCAGATCGCGGCGATCTGCCCCTTCGGGTATTTCGCGAGCAACTGGCTGACCTGCGCGTACGCGCTCTGCACGGTGTTCGGAATCACGTCGCGCAACTCGGGCTGCAGGATCTTCACCTTCGGGTAGTACTTGAGCACCGCCTTCAACTGGTCATAGCGGATCGCGCACACCGGCACGCCGTAGAAGCCGTTGAACACGAGAATGTTGCCTTCGCCGTGGATGTCGTTGACGAGCTTCAGCGCGAGTTGCTCGCCGATGAAGAAGTTGTCCGAGGTCGTGACGTTGAGGCTCGACGGCGAGGCCGTGTCGATCGTGAACAGCGGAATGCCGGCCTGCCGGATCTTTTGCAGCCACGGTTCGAGCACGCTCGCCGTGCCGAGCTGCTCGATGATCGCATCGGGCTTCTGCGCGATCAGCGTCTGGATCTGCGCGATCTGGCGGTTGTCGTTGCGGCCGGCGTCGAGTGCGATCGGCGTTCCGCCGAGCCGCTTCACTTCGTCGATCGCACCCTGGTATGCCTTCAGGTCCCAGTAATGATCGGTGCCGATCGCCGTGATGCCGATGCGCTTGCCTTTCAGCGACGGTACGGCGGCGTTACTTGCCGCTGCATCGCTTTGCGCGCGGGCAGGGGAGAGCGCGGCGACGGCGGCGAGCGTCAGCAGGGCGGCGGCAAAGGTGCGACGGGTTCGGGCGGGACGGGTCATGGCGTCGATGGGCGCTGAAAAAAGAGGGAGCTGAACTTTGCGACTCTAATGACAACGCTCCCGCGCGCTAACCATCGATTCCTGCTACGCATATCACGCGCGCGCTCGAATGCTTGTGCCAGGCGCGACGTGGTCGGCTTCAACGATTTGCCATCCGAAGGAATATCGATTGCCGAATCGCTCGGTTTGAAGCGGTTCGCCGCGCTGATAGATTTTCCGGATACCGACACCAGCCAAGGAAGACCCGCATGCGATTCCCGTTTCGCCGTCCGTTGCGCCCCGTCCGGATGATCCGCGCGCTCGCGCTCCTGTCCGTTGCCGCGTTGACCGTGCCCGCATCGCATGCCGGCCCGCTCAAAGGCGCACCCGCGCCGTTCGACAAGGGCGGAGTGAAGGTCGCGCTCGTCAACTACCTGTCGACCGGCGATTTCTTCCAGGCATACGAGGCCGGCGCGCAGAAGCAGGCGAAGGCGCTCGGTATCGACCTGCGCATCTACGAGGGCCGCCAGGACGCAACCGAGCAGCGCGAGCAGATCCAGCAGGCGATCAGCGTCGGCGTGTCGGCGATCATCGTCAACCACGGGCTCCCCGAATCGCTGAAGGACGTCGTGCAGCGCGCGCTGGACAAGGGCATCAAGGTCGTCGCGTTCGATGTCGACCTCGGTAACCCGAAGGTGCCGCAGATCGAGCAGAGCGATCGCGACCTCGCGAACTTGCTGCTCGACCAGGCGGTGAAGGACAACGGCGATGCGTTCTCGGCCGGCTACGTGTACGTCGCCGGATTCGCGCCGCTCGACCGGCGCGACGCCGCGTGGCGGGACTTCAAGCGCGCGCATCCGAAGGTGCGCGAGCAGGCGCGCTGGGGCACCGTCGACAATCCGATCGCGCAATCGGTCGCGAACCAGGCCGCGGCCGCCTATCGCGCGCATCCCGACATCCGCGTGGTGTTCGCGCCTTACGACGAATTCGCGCGCGGTGCGAAGCTCGCGGCCGACGAGGCGAAGCTGGCGTCGAAGTTGCGCATCTATAGCGCCGACATTTCGACCGCCGATATCGAGGCGATTCGCGCGCCCGGCAGCGCATGGGTCGCGACGGCCGCGACGAATCCCGCGGTCGTCGGCGCGGTGTCGGTGCGGGCCGCCGCGCTGCTCGTCGCGGGGCAAGATCCGGGCCGGCGGATCGTGGTCAAGCCGACGCTGATCACGCGCGATGATCTCGTGAAGAACGACATCCACACGATCGCGGAGCTCGGCGCGAAGTTTCCCGCGTTCCGCGCAAGCGACGCGGTGACGGCCTCGTGGATTCCGGCGACGGATTAACGTGTGGTGGCTTTTGTCTACGGTACGTGACCATACGTAGCACTGGCGGGCTGCGATTCTCGGGCGCCTTTCCGGGCAGACGTCTGCAATCCGACGGATCTCCCGCATCCGATGAACAGCACGGCAAGTTCAGTGTCGACGATCAGCGTGCCAATGGCTGCATCGATCAAAACCTGACTCGCGTGATCGACCCAATGACTTGAACGACCGGCTAAACCCAACGATTTGCGTAACGTGACAGTTGCCGCTAGGAACGGCCGCATCCCGACGGGAAGCGGCCGTTTGCTTTGGACGAGCCAATGGCCGCTTGTGGCCGGCAAACGACCGCTCGCCGGCCGTTGGGTCAGGTCTCCGTTTGTTCCGCCGTCTCAAGCGCATCGTCAACCTCGATGCCGAGGTATCGTCCAGGCCGACGGACGCGATCCAGCGATGAACCGGCCGAGCGTATTGCCGGCATCGAAAGATGCGGCGAAGCGTGCAGCCGACTCGGAAGCAGTATCAATTTTTGCTGTCTGCTTCGCTCTTCTTTCGTTTTGACGGTCAGGGAAAGGAACTCGAAAGAGCTTTCGTGTAGCGGTAAAAACGCATCGGCGGTTGGCGAGGTCAAGGATTCCAACACGATCGCGAACCAAACCCGCCGTCTGCTCGACGCGATGTCTCCCAACAGCGGTCATTGAGAAAAGGACGATGATCGTCTCTTATCGGCCGATCAGGGAAATAGGCACCACCATCGTCTTCTTCCAGCGAAACGAGCCGGTTCCAATCGCATCCATTGGGCTACAGTGAACATTTCCCGCCACCGTCAACCCTGGCGCCCATCCAATACCGCCGACGAGGCCAACCCATGCAACTTCAAACCGGCAACCTGTTCACCGCCGATGCCCGGCGCGATGAGGACGAAAAAATCGACCTCCTTGTCACGGGCCAGCGTCTGAACGTCGAGCGAATCGTATCGATGGGCCACACGAGCCCGGACGGTTTTTGGTATGACGACGCACGCGCCGAATGGGTCGTGCTGTTGTCGGGGGCGGCGGTGCTCGAATTCGAAGAAGGCCCGACGCGCCATGAAATGCATCCCGGCGACTACGTGTTGATCGAGCCGCATTGCCGCCATCGCGTAGCGTGGACGCACGAAGAAACGCAAACCGTCTGGCTTGCGATCTATTACGAACGTTGAATCAGGAAATATTGCGAGGGCGGGGCCGAATACGATCCGGCGCGCAGCATGCCGCCGCGCGCCGAATGAGACAAAGCCTCATCAACCCGGCGCGGTCGTTGAATACCGCCGGTATCGATGCCCAAATAGCAGGACGGCGCGCAAAACCGCGCGCCGGTACGCGTCGAGAATCTTATTCCTGGATCAGGAATCGATTGCGATTCTTCGCGTCCTTGATCCATGCGGGTGCGCGACCGCGGCCCGACCAGGTTGCCCCGGTCTTCGGGTCGCGATACTTTGCCTGCACGGGGGCGGCCGCTTGCTTGGCCGGACGGCCGCGACGGTTACCGAAAATGTCCTTTTCGGTAATACCGAATTCCGCAACCTTGGTGCGGATGTCGTCGACGATCGCCTGGAATTCCGCGGCACGTGCAGCTTCGGCTTTCTCGGCCAAAGCTTCCATTTGGGCTTTCAGTTCCTTGTACGTTGCCATGTATCGCTCTTCAGGTTGAGTACTCACATGATAGCGGTTTCAACGGAAAATTTTGAGGAAATTCTCATCGACTACGTGTTTTTTCGTCAATATGGAGATGCAGGACTGCTTCGAACACCTGAGAAGTGTGTCGTATTGACGAAGACGTAGAGGATTACCCGGGCATCTTTAACGGAACCGGCACGTCAAGTTGACCGATTGCACGGGTTTTCTTCTTCAAGACAAGCAATCGGGATTTAACTACTCTTTACATTTTTATGAAGTATCGGGGAATTCACTGATGAACAGAGACGAGAAGCTGATTCAGATTGCCGCCGAATTCGGATTCAATCCGGACGAGGAAATCAGGATTGGCGGAAAGTACACCCCCGTTCTGGTCGACGGGCATACGGCCTATATTGCCGGCCAGATTCCACGGATCGGCGAAGTAGTGCATTTCGTTGGCGTAGTGGGGGAATCCATTTCGCTCGATGAAGGTCGCCGGGCTGCCGGTGTATCGGCACTCCGTGCGCTCTCGCTGATCAGAAAGCGCTGCGGCACGCTTGACGTAATAGCGACGGTGCCGCGCATGACCGTGTATGTGCGAAGTGCACCCGGCTTCACGATGCAAAGCGAAGTTGCCGACGGCGCATCCGATGTGTTGTATGCGGTGCTTGGCGACGCCAGTGTTCATACGCGGACATCGGTCGGCGTGCTGCAATTGCCCAAAGGCGCATCGGTGGAAGCGGATTTCATTTTCGGGTTGAAGCAGGGCAATGCCGGTATCTGATTCCGACGGGCTGTATCTCGCGGGTAGTTCGTTTCGCGAAACATCCGGATATTCGCGCGCGACACGCGAGTCACTACCGACAAGCGCTTGCAATACCCAAAAAAACACCCGCCGATGGACTTCGACAGGTTGCCCGATCAAAAGGATTTGACGAAGCGTCGGGCGGCGTTCGATACCGGCGATGTGAATGCGCGCGGCGAGCCGGGTAAGTGGGCTGCGCCGTCGCGCACTCCGTGTCGAAACAATCTCGCACGATGGCGCGTTACGCAGGCGCAAACGTTGTCGTCGCGCACGGCGTACGACGGACGTCACACGTTCCCGTCCGCAATCGTCGTGAACACGAACCCCAGGCCACGCTCATGCGCGCCGCAAATCCTCCCCTTGCTTGCCCGGCGGCAGTGCGCCGGCTGCACGCCATTCAAGTAGCCGGCCGATCGAGAATTCACCCCCGGCCGGCCGCCGCATGCGCGCCTCCCGACGCCCCACGATTTTCGGAAATCCCCCCGTCAATATCGGACGGCATCCCCACTTTGGGAGATGCCATTGCCCGACAGTAAGCCTACGATTGACCACAGGGCATCGGGGACGGATGGCATCAGAACAAGCGGGCAGGCCCGCCATTCCGAGTCGAAATCAACACATGCCCACGCAGTCTACTGACACAGCTTCTGCTTACGATGGCGTTCGATGTGTGCGGTGAGTCGCTTTCATCGCAGCACGATGGCGCGTTGATGACGGAAGGCCTGCTGTCGTATTTCGGGGAATTTCAATCAATATGCTGGCACGAGACTATGTGGAACGAGAGCTCTCTCACATCCAGAGAATGGTGGCTCTCCTGGACAGCGAACAGAACGCTGACGATGTGTCGATGTCGGGCGCGGTGCGTGTGCGGCATCCGAGCTACTGGCGCGGGCGAATCGAGGAGCTGCTGTCGGCGCCCGATGTGCCGCGCCACATCAGAAAGCTCAGCGAAGCGGTGCTCGCGAAGATCGACGAGATGGAAATGCGCTTCGCGGCGATGAAGTAAGTACATCGTCGGATGCGGCGCCGGCATGTGTTTCGTCGCGTCGTCGACCGGATGGCCGGTCGCTTATCCGGCCGCCATCACGTCAAGCAGGGCCGCACGGAATGCGGCCATCTCCGCAGCGGTGCCGATGGACACGCGCAGATACGCCGGCGGGCCCGATTCGCGAATCAGGACGCCGTGGCGCAGCAGGCCGCTCCAGATCCGGTGCCGATCGGCAAACTCGCCGAACATCACGAAGTTCGCATCGGAATCGGCCACCGTGAGGCCCAGGCCGCGCAGCCAGCCGACGGTCGAATCGCGCTCGGCCTTGATCGTCTCGACTTGCGACAGCATCTCGTCGCGCGCGACCAGCGCCGCGCAGGCCGCCGCCTGGGTGAAGGCGGACAGGTGGTAGGGCAATCGAACCAGCTTCAGCGCCTGCACGATCGCGGGCGCACACGCGCAATACCCGACGCGGCCGCCCGCGAACTTGAATGCCTTGCTCAACGTGCGGGTCACGATGAGCCGCGGATGATCCGGTAGCAGCGTCACCGCGCTGGGTACGCCGCGACGCCGGAACTCCGCATAGGCTTCGTCGACGACGACCACGCCCGGCGCGACGTCGAGGATGGCGCGAATATCGCCGACCGGCAGCGCGGTTCCGGTCGGGTTGTTCGGCGACGTCAGCAGCACCACGCCCGGCTGGTGCGTGCGGATACCGTCGAGCGCCTGATCCACGTCCAGCGCGAAATCCCCGGTGCGCGGCAACGTATGGAGGCGCGTGAAAGTCGTGCGGCAGTATTCGTCATACATGGGATACGCGGGCGTAAAGGCCAGCGCCGATCGCCCCGGGCCGCCGAATGCCTGCAGGATCTGCTGGATCACCTCATTCGAGCCGTTGGCGGCCCAGATGCCCGCTGCGTCGACCGTCACGCCGGTGTCGTGCGTCAGATAGGCCGCCAGATGCGATCGCAGCCCGGCAAAGTCGCGATCGGGATAGCGGTTCGCCGCGCGCGCGGCGTCGGCCACCGCGGTCGCGATGCGCTCGACGAGCGCGGGCGACGGCGGATAGGGATTCTCGTTGACGTTCAGGCAGACCGGCACGTCGAGCTGCGGCGCCCCGTACGCGTGCTGCAACCTGAGGTCCTCGCGCAGCGGCAAATCCGACAAGGCGATTTCTTTCCAGGGCTGTTGCATTGAAAACACTCCGTACGGTATCGATTGATCGGCGCAGCAGGTTTTTAAGGCGGCAAAAAACAAAAAAGGCGCCGCAGGCGCCTTGGTTGTCGTCTTGATCGGGCATTCACCCGATGCAATTGCTAGATGCGAAACGAACCACGGCGCAACAGGGGGCGTCCGTGGTGATGGTGCAGCGAGAGCGTGGTGTTTCGAATCGTCATGCGCCGCATCATGTCATACCGCGCTCCGGAAGAAAAGCGCGCCACCCTGCGTGCGCCGGATTCGATTGAGCCGAAACGCCGGCAAAACGCGCATTACGTCTGACGATAAACGGTAACAAACGTCGTATTTCGACCAAATGCGAACGAGTGATTCAAACGTTGGCGTCAATTGACTAAGATGCGCAGAAGACGTTCGACAAAAACGCACGGCGCGGGGTAGCCAGATGCAAATGAACGGGTTGATTCCATCGGCATGGATCGATGACGTCTATGCCGCGGCACTGGGCGATCAACGCTGGGAAACGGTGCTGGACGGGCTGCGATCGTGGGTCGGCGTGCGCATGGTCACGCTGCTGTCGTTCGACGATGCGGCGCGGGTGCCGGCGATCGAGAAGGCGGCGGGTGACGACGCGTCATGGGTCGCCGCGTGTTATCACACGTACAACACCGAGTTCTATCGGTACGACCCGGTCGTGCCGGTCGCCGGCAACTGGCCGGCGGGCCGCTGGTTCGAGGACGTCAAGCACCTGTCCGCGCACCAGCGTGCGCACAGCGAGTTCTATCAGGAGTTCCTTCACCCTTTTGGGATCGGCAGCATCTCGGGCCTGTACATCCATCGCAGCGAGGGTTCGGGCGCATTCCTCAGCGTCCAGGGCGGCCTCGAATCGCAGGGGCTGTCCGACGATCAGCGCCGCGCGATCGAAAACATGGGAATGCACATCAGCCGCGCGCTGCAGATCCAGGCGCGGATCGGCGAGCTCGAGGCGCGCGTGGCCGCGGCCGAATCGGCGCTCGATGCGATTCCGGTGCCGGTCTTCCTGCTCGGCGCGCAGCGCGAATTGCGCTATACGAATCGCGCGGCCGATCAGCTGATCGCGGCGGAGCCGGCGTTGCGGGTGGTGAACGGGCGTTTCGCGCCGGAAGGCTGCGTCGACGATGTGCATTGGCGGCACGCGTACGCGCGCGGCGGGCTGTTGTTGCGGCGCGCGACGGGCGAACCGCTGCCGCTGGCGTTGATGCCGGTGCCCGAGCAGTCGCGCCTGATGCGCGAGCGGCCGGGCGTCGCGACGCTGATGACGGCCGCCGACCTGCGTTCGCCGTCGGCCCGCGCGCAGCGGCTGCGCGTGTTCTACGGGCTGTCGTCGGCCGAGGCCGATCTCGCCGTGCTGCTGTGCTGCGACGGGCTGTCGCCGCAGGAATGCGCGGGGCTGCGCGGCGTGTCGATCGGCACGATCCGCACGCAGATCAAGTCGATCTACGCAAAGACGGCCGTGGCGCGCGCGGCGCAACTGACGTCGCTGGTCATGCAGACATGACGGCAACGGCAGGCGAGCGCGCCTGTCGTTGCACGCTTTCCCCCTCGTTCTTTCCTTCCTGAATCGCGCCGCCGCCGGCGGCGTGTGCGCATGACATTGCGCCGACGTACGCACGTTGAGATCAGTCATCCTATGACAGTCTGAAGCGAAGCGATCGATCGATTTCCCCTGTCGGTCGAGGCGATCCGCCAACCGCTCGGCGCAAATGCGAACCCGCTTCCGGAAAACGTTTCGCATAGAGCCATCTAAACAGAGAATACGATTCCCTGAAATTCGCTGCAAACCCATCGTGGCTGCGGTTCTACGGGTATGCACCAAGTGAGTTAAACGATTAACCGACGTACATTCGCGTCAACACGTCATACGACGTATGACTCTGCGGTCGGCGAGCACGGCGCCGAAGCATGCGCATGCCGGCCGATCGCCGCGCGACAACGAGTACAACCATCAAGGAGACCGACGATGAAGCACCGATTCACCCGCTCCCGTACCGCCCTGGCCGTTGCGCTGCTGGCCGGCTTCGCGATGTCCGCCCAGGCGCGCGTGTTCCGCTCGGCGGACGTGCATGGCGACAACTTCCCGACCAACATGGCCGTGAAGTTCATGGGCGACGAACTGTCGAAGCAGACGGGCGGCAAGGATTCGATCAAGGTGTTCGGCAACAGCGCGCTCGGCTCGGAGAAGGACACGGTCGACCAGGTGCGGATCGGCGCGATCGACATGGCGCGCGTGAACGGTGCGTCGTTCAACGAGATCGTGCCGGAATCGCTGATCCCGTCGTTCCCGTTCCTGTTCCGCGACGTCGATCATTTCCGCAAGGCGATGTACGGCCCGGCCGGCCAGAAGATCCTGGACGCGTTCACCGCGAAGGGGATGATCGCGCTGACGTTCTACGAGAGCGGCGCGCGCTCGATCTACGCGAAGCGCCCGGTGCGCTCGCCGGCCGACATGAAGGGGCTGAAGGTGCGCGTGCAACCGTCCGACCTGATGGTCGACGAGATCAAGGCGATGGGCGGCACGCCGACGCCGATGCCGTTCGCCGAGGTGTACACGGGGCTGAAGACGGGCCTCGTCGACGCGGCCGAAAACAACATGCCGTCGTACGAGGAAACCAAGCACTACGAAGTGGCGCCCGACTACTCGGAGACGCAGCACGCGATGACGCCGGAAGTGCTGGTGTTCTCGAAGAAGGTCTGGGACACGCTGTCGCCGCAGGAGCAGGCGGCGATCAGGAAGGCCGCGGCCGATTCGGTGCCGTACTACCAGAAGCTGTGGACCGCGCGCGAGGCGTCCGCGCAGCAGGCGGTGACGAAGGGCGGCGCGAAGGTCCTGCCGGCCGCGCAGATCGATCGCGCGGCGTTCGTGAAGGCGATGCAGCCGCTGTGGACGAAGTACGAGAAGACGCCGCAGATGAAGCAGATCGTCGACGAGATCGAGGCCACGAAGTGACGCGTCGCACTTCCCTGAACGGCGCCGCGGCCGCCGGCGGGGCGGCCGCCCCGGACGGCGCGGGGCCGGCGCGGCCGCATGTCGCGCCGCTCCTGCGCTGCGTGAACGACGTGCTGTTCCGCGTGCTGGCGGTGATCGCGTCGGCGTGCCTGGCGGTGCTGACGGTGCTGGTGTTCTACGCGGTCGTGATGCGCTACGTGTTCGAGAACGCGCCGGATTTCGTGGAACCGATCGCGCTGCTGCTCGTGATCGTGATCGCGATGTTCGGCGCGGCGATGAAGGTGCGCGACGGTGGTCACATCGGCCTCGATTCGCTCGTGCGCCGGCTGCCGCCCAGGTCGCGCACGGTGGTGATCGCGATCCAGCACGTGAGCCTGATCGCGTTCGCGATCATGATCATGGCCGGCTGCGGCAGCATGGCCGCCGAGACGATGGGCGACCGCATTCCGATCATCGGGCTGCCCGAAGGCGTGCGCTACCTGATCGCGATGCCGGCCGCGATCGCCATCATCCTCTTCTCGCTCGAGCACCTGCTCGCGCTTCGTCGTTCTTCGCCGGGGCAATAACGCCATGGAACTCGCGATCCTGTCCGTCAGTTTTCTGATTTTCCTCGTGCTCGGCGTGCCCGTGTCGTTCGCGCTCGGCATCGCCTGCGTGCTGACCTATATGGTCGAAGGCCTGCCGATCGCGACCGCGATGCAGGCGATGATCTCGGGGATGAATGCGTTCTCGTTCCTCGCCGTGCCGTTCTTCATCTTCTCCGGCGAACTGATGCTGCACGGCGGCATCGCGGACCGGATCCTGCGCTTCGCGCAGGCGACCGTCGGCCATTTCCGCGGCGGCCTCGGGATGGCGAACGTCGTCGCCTGCACGCTGTTCGGCGGCGTGTCGGGCTCGCCGACCGCCGATACGTCGGCGATGGGCGGCGTGGTGATTCCGCTGATGAAGCGCGAAGGCTACAGCGCCGCGTACGCGGTCAACGTGACGACGCATGCGTCACTCGCCGGCGCGCTGATGCCGACGTCGACCAACATGATCATCTACGCGTTCGCCGCACAGGGCATCACCGGGATGCTGCACGGCCAGCCGGTGAGCGGCGTGTCGATCGGCGACCTGCTGTTTTCCGGGCTGCTGCCGGTGTTGTGGGTGATGGGCTTCGTGCTCGCCGCCGCGTACTGGCAGGCGGTGCGCCACGGCTACCCGCGCCGCGAAGACGGTTCGTCCGCGCTGCCCGCGTTTCCCGGCTGGTATGCGGTGCTGCGCAGCTTCGTCGGCGCGGTGCCCGGGCTGATGGTGATCGCGATCATCCTCGTGTGCGTCGCGAAGGGGATCGCGACCGCGACCGAAGCCGCCGCGATCGCCGTCGTGTACTCGCTCGTGCTGACCGCGGTCGTGTACCGCACGCTGACGGCCGAGAAGCTGCGCCGCGCGCTGTCGCATGCGGCGCGCACGACGGGGGTCGTGCTGCTGCTGATCGCGGTGTCCAACATGCTGCGCTTCCAGATGTCGTACCTGGAGATTCCGGATGCGATCGAGGGGCTGCTGAAGCAGTCGACCGCCGCGCCGTGGCTGATGCTGCTGTACATCAACATCATCCAGGTGTTCCTCGGCACGTTCGTCGACATGGCCGCGCACATCCTGATCACGACGCCGCTGTTCCTGCCGATCGCGATGGCGTGCGGTGTCGGGCCGGTGCAGTTCGGGATCATGCTGCTGCTGAACTGCTCGCTCGGCCTCGTGCATCCGCCGATCGGCTCGGTGCAGTTCGTCGGCTGCGCGATCGGCAACGTGTCGATCGGGGAGACGACGAAGATGGCGTGGCCGTATTACCTCGCGATCTTCAGTGCGATCAACATCGTCACTTACATGCCGTTCTTCTCGACCTGGCTGCCCAGCCTGATCAGCGGGCACGCGGTGTTCTGATCGTATGCGTCGCCTGACGCGGCGCCGGACGACCGAGGTTGTCCGGCGCCGCGTTCGTTTGCGCGGTGCCATTTCAATTCACCGGAGCGCACATGCCCGCTCAATCCTGCCGCGCCTCCGGTTCGCCGTTTCCATCGGCCGACCGTTCGTCGCGCCGATCCGCAAGCTCGCGCCACAGCGCCGGGCGCGCGTGATCGCGCGGCGGCAGCGGGATCACGTGGGCCACCCCCCGCACGTTGATCACGGCTCCCGAGTCGGGCAGCGTGGCCGGAATGCCGGAGAGCGGCGGGTCGGTATCCGGTTCGGAAGCCGTACCCGGGCCGGGCGGGTGTCGAAGCATCATGCGATTTCTCCCTGGCGCCGCGAAACGGCGCATCAATAGCGCACACGCCCGATCAACCCCAACGGGTCGACGGCGTGCTGGACGGCGGCGGCGAGTTCCCGTTGCGCGGCCGGCACGTGCTTGCGGTAATACGCGACGTTGACCGGCCCGACGCCGTGCTCCGCGCTGAAGCAGCCGCCGGCCCGCACGACGCGCTCGTACAGCGCGCCGCGCAGCGCCACCTGCTGCAGCGGCCCGTAGCGCTCCGCGTCGGCGTGGGGGATCGACACGACGAGATGGCAGCCGCCGTCGCCGAAATGACCGAACGTGTGACAGCGCAGCGACGGATGCGCCGCCGCGATCCATCGCTCGGCATCGGCGACGAATGCGGCCAGCGCGCCGCGCGGAAACGACACGTCGAACGACAGCGGAATGCCGTGCTGCGCAACCGCGACCGGCAGTGCATCGCGGATCCGCCAGAACCGTTCGGCCGGCGCGCAGGCCGCGTCGAGTACCACGCGTTCGCCCGCCAGCGTGTCGAGCGTCGCAATCGTGCGTTCCTCGAGCAGCCCGTCGAGCCCCGGCATGCCGGTCGCGATCTCGACGAGCGCGTAGCATGCGGCGGCGTTGGCTTCAAACGGAATGCGCAGCGCCGGAAACGCGGCGGCGACGCAGCCGACGGCCGCGGCTGACATGAATTCGAACGCCGACAGCATCTCGCCGAACGCGCGCTCGAACGCGAGCAGGCCGGCGAGCGCCGCGTCGTACGACGCAAACGCGACGAACGCGGCACACGACGACCGTTCGAGCGGCGCGAGCGCGAACGACACGGCCGTCACGAGCCCGTGGGCGCCGTTCGCGCCGATGAAGCATTGCGTGACGTCGAAACCCGCGTTGCGCTTGCGCAGCGGCGCGAGCGCGTCGATCACGGTGCCCGCCGCGTCGGCGAGCACGACTTCGACGCCGAGCACGTTGCGGCGCACGTCGCCGTACTTGATCAGCCGGCTGCCGCCCGCGTTGGCGCCGACGAGGCCGCCGGCCGCCGGATCGCTGCCGAGGTCGATCGGTAGGCAGAGGCCGGCGTCGGCCGCCACGCGGTTGATGTCGGACAGCCGCGCGCCGGCCTCGACCGTGATGCTGCGATTCGCCGCGTCGAATGCGCGAACGGCGCGCATCCGGTCGAACGACACCACGCATTGCGTGCCGCTACGATCGGGCACGGCGGCGCCGACGAGCCCGGTGCGCGCCCCCTGTGCGACGAGCGCGACGCGGTGCGCGACGGCGACCCGCGCGAGCGCGCTCGTGTCGGCGGTCGACGCCGGCCGCGCGACACCGAGCGCGACGCCGCTGTGCAGCGTCACGTCCGTCGCGTACGGCTCGCACGATTCGGCCGACGCACCGTCGAGCCAGCCGTCGCCGAGCATCGCGGCGAGCGCGTGCCGTTGGGCGGCGCGGTCGGGCAGCGCGCTCATCGTCAGCCGGCCCGCACGAGCTGCTTGCGCAGGCGGCCGCGCACGACGACCAGCGCGATCAGCGGCACGACGCCGCCCCACAGCGGGCTGTGGCGCATCGCGATCGACACCGCGAGCGCGACGACGGTGACGGCGAGCAGCACGATCGACAGCGAACGGGCGCGCGCATGGTCGACGAAGGTGCCGTCGACGAACCCGCCGTCCGACCACGCGGTATGCACGATGCCGACGACCAGCACGCAGACGAGCATCGCGGCCGGCCCGAGTTCTTCTCCCCACAAACGGCTACCTGTCGGCGACACGAGCGCCAGCACCGCGCCGATCACGAGGAACAGGTCGACGCCGATCGCGATGCTGTTGCGGTCCGCGCGGCGGATCAGCCATGCGCCGTGCACGAGCGCGAGCACGCCGCCGATCACGAACGCGTGCGTCCAGCGCACGTCCGGCTGTCCGGGCCCGAGCCGGCCGTAGAACAGGAACACGATCGCCGGCAGGAAGTTGCTCGCGTGCAGCAGGTAGTCGGTGATGGGATTGCTCGATTTCATCGGGGGATTCTCCTTCGTCGAAACAATGGGCGACGCGTCATGCGTCATGCGTCGTGCCAGCGGAACAGCCGCGCGGCGGCGAACAGGAACAGCGCCGTGCTCGCGGTCATGCCGAGCAGTTGCGGCGCGAGCTGCGCGTACGGGGCGCCGTCGACCAGCGCGCCGCGCAGCGCGACGGCGAACTGGTTGGTCGGCAGGAATGCGAGTACCGCCTTGAGCCAGGCCGGTGCGTCGTGCATCGGGATCGTCAGGTCGCTGAAGAACAGCAGCGGGTAGTAGGTGACGTTGCACGCGAGTTCGGCGGCCGCGAGCGACCGCGTGCGGCTCGCGAGCAGCACGCCGATGCTGAGCACCATCGCCGCGCCGAGCAGCACGATCGGCAACGCGCGCAGCCCGTCCGGCGTCGCGATCGGCAGCGCGATGCCGAACGCGACGCGTGCGACCGTCAGCAGCACGAGCGCCGACAGCGCCATCATCACCATCCGCGCGACGATCAGCGCGGCGAGGAACACGCCGCGCGAGACCGGGAAGCACACGTACAGCTTGAAGGTATTGCGTTCGCGCAGCGACGCGATCGCGGTGGTCGTCGAGTTCAGGCCGATCGCCATGAACGCCATCACGAGAATGCCGGTCGCGAAGAACGCGCCATAGTCGAACGGGCGGCGCGCCGGTGCCGCGTTCTCGAAGCGCGCCTGCGCGGCCGGCAGCCCGAGCCGCTGCGCGGCGCAGCGGGCGAGCGCGATCTCGACGACGCGCGACGCGGCCTTGACCGCGAGCGAGCCGTTGAAGTCGTAGCGGATCGTCGCCGGCGTGCGCTCGTCGGCGCCGAGCACGACGGTTACGCGATCGGCCGCCGCGCCGTGCCCGCCGAAGGTCGCCTTCACCGTGTCGCTGTGCGTGAGGCTGGCGACGATCTGCGCTTCGCATGCGCGGCTGTACGGCGTCGCGCCGCCGGGCACGTCGAACGCGATGTCGGCGGTGCCGAGCGACCCCGATCCGCCGAACGCGAACAGCATCACGCTCAGCAGGAACACCGGGAACACGAGCGTCCAGAACAGCGACGAGCGGCTGCGCAGATAACCGAGCAGCTCGTTGCGCACGAGAATCAGGAACACCTTAGTCATGGACGGGGCCCTCGGTACAGAGGCGCAGCAGGTCGCCCGGCGTGCTCGGCGCGAGCGCGAGATGCTGGATGCCCTGTTCGCCGACGATGCGGTGCACGTTCGGATGCAGCGTCGCATCGCCGAACACCTCGACGACGTGCGCGGCCGACACGCGCACGCCGGTCACGCCCGGCAGCGCCGCGAGCCGCTTGCGCAGCGCGCGCGCGTCGGCTTCGTCGCGGCAATGCAGGACCGCGCGCGCTTCGCCGACGAGCTCGGCGCGCAGCGCGTCCTTGTCGCCCTGGTAGCGCACGCCGCCGTCGCGCACCCAGACGAGATCGTCGACGACGGCAAGCTCCTCCTCGGCGTGGCAGATCATCGCGACGCTCGTGCCGCGCGCGCGGTGGCGCAGCAGGTCGATCACGACGCCGGCATAACGACGGTCGAGGCCGGTGAACGGTTCGTCGAGCACGGCCAGTTCGGGGCGGTGCGCGAGCGCCACGTAGAGATCCACGCGCTGGCGCTGCCCCTTCGACAGCGCGCGGCACGGCTTGTCGAGCAGTTCGGCGATGCCGAGCGCCTCCGTGACCGCGGCGTCCGCGTGCACGTACATCGCGCGGTGCAGCGCGACGATCTCCGACACGCGGAGATGGTCGGGATACTCGACCTTCTGCAGCTGCGCGCCGAGCCGCCGCAGCGACGGCGTGTCGCGCATGAAGCGCGCGGCCGGCACGTCGAGCACGCGCACGTCGGTGCCGCCGCGCCGGAAGCCGAGCAGCGTTTCGAGCAGCGTGGTCTTGCCGGAACCGTTCGGCCCGACGATCGCCGTGACCGCGCCGAGCCGGAACCGCACGTGGCGCGCGGAGAAACGGAAATCGCCGGCCGCGACGTCGATCGCGCGTGCGCCGAGCGCCGCACCCGGCGCGTGCGCATCGGGCAGCGGCTGCGAGGCCGTGCGCAGCGGCCGGTCGAACGCGGTGTGCGGGCCGAACAGCGCGCGCACGGAGGCGAGGAACGAATCGCTCATCGTCGGCTTCCTGTCAGTCGAACAGCATGACCTGCGTGTCGCGCGCGCCCCGGTACGGGTTGCGGCCGTGCGCGACCAGCATGTTGTCGACGACGAGCACGTCGCCGGCCTGCCACGGGAATGCGAGTTCCTCTTCGTCGAACGCGTCGTAGATCGCGACGAGATCGTCGAACGGCATCGGCGAGCCGTCGCCGTAGCGGATCTCGTACGGGAACGCGGCGCGCGCGCCGTACATGCGCTGCAGGTAGCGGTAGCTGAGCTCGCCCATCGAGCGCGGGTTCGGGTGCTGCGCGCTCGCCTGGTTGAACCAGACGGTTTCGCCGGTGCGCGGATGCGCGCGCAGCGCGCTGCCGACGTGCGACACGGTCACGCTGCCGTCGTCGAGCCAGCGGCAGCCGACGCCGCGTTCCGCGCACAGCCGCTCGACCTCGTCGCGGTCGAGCGTGCCGAACGCGTCGTGCCACGGCCGGTGGTATTCGGCGAACGGCAGGTTCGGGTTGGCGGCGAGGCCGTCCGCGCGATCGCCGGGCGCCGCGAAGTTGCGCAGGTACATCACGCCGCGCGCGGCGAACCGTTCGCGCAGCGCGGCCGGCACGCGCGCCGTCACGCGCCGCATGTCGCAGATCGGCGTTTCGCCGCCCGCATCGGCCGGCCGCCGGCAATAGAACGCGACGAGGCGCGGGAACGCGGGCATGTAGGCCATCTCCTGGTGCAGCCCGATCTTGAACGGCGGCGGCATGCGGGTCGATTCGTACACCTGGCCGTCGATCTGCTTGCGCGGCGCGGCGCCCGCCGTGTAACCGTTCGCGTGCGCCGGATACAGCGCGCCGAGGCGGCCGAACGCGGCGGTGTCGGGCACCGCGAAACCGCGCCACAGCAGCGCGCCGCACGCGTCGAGCAGCGTGTCGATCGTGTCGAGCCGCGAGCGGTACCACGCGACGAACATCTCGGGCGAGGTCGCGAGCTCGGCGCTGCGCGGCGTCACGCACAGCGGCAGCGTCGCGCCGGGCGCGACCGCCGCGCAGTGCACGTCGTCGGCGCCGAGCCGCACGGCGGCGTGCGCGGCGAGAAAGGCGAGGTCGGTCATCGCTCAGGCCAGCGCCGGTTTCTTCAGCAGGATCTCGAAGCCGAGCGCGCCGAGCCCGGCGCTCGGGCTGTAGATCGACGCGACGTCCGCGAGGCCGGCTTCGGCGACGAGCGTGTGCGCTTCGTCGAGCGTGATCTTTTCCTCGACGTGGGTCGGCGGATAGTCGGCGGCGGCGCGCATCTCGGTGAAGCGGTCGAGCAGGTGCTGCGGCGCGTCGCGGCGCATGTCGTGCACGAGCGCGATGCCGCCCGGCTCCAGCACGCGATACATCTCGGTCAGGCTGAGCGCCTTGTCGGGCAGGTGGTGCAGCGTCGCGCGGCCGACGGCCATCGTCAGCGTGCCGTCGTCGAACGGCAGCGCGAGCGCGTCGCCGACGCGCATCTCGATCGTGTCGTCGAGATCGAGTTCGCGGATGCGCGGGCGGCCTTCGTCGAGCATCGCCGGATCGAGGTCGATGCCGACGTAGCGCCAGCCGCGCATCGCCGGGTCGGTGGCGAGCCGCACCGGCACGACGCCGGTGGCCGTGCCGATGTCGGCGATCACGCCGGGCGTCATCCCGCGCGCGAGCTGGCGGATGCGGCTGATGAACAGCAGGTCCCACGGTTCGAGCGTTTCGGTGGCGAAGCGATCGTAGTCGTTCGCCGGGCGCAGGTTCTTGAGCAGCATGACGTTCCTTTTGCTGAATGGTGCCGATGGATGAAGGTTCACAGCCAGCCGACCGGCACGGCGGCCAGCAGCCGTCGCGCGGTCGCGCTGTTGACGCCGAAAGCCGGGCGGCGCCGGCGCTCGACCGCATGCGCGGCCATCGCCGCGATGCGCGCGCCGAGCCCGACACCGACGCCCCACGACGGCGCGGCGACACCGAGTTCGAGCAGCGTCGCGGCCGTCAGGAAATCGATGTTCGGCCGCAACGCGCGACGGGCGTCGGCCTGGGCGCAGCACGCGTCGAACAGCGTCACGTACGCGCCGTCGAAGCCGTGCGCGGCGAACAGGCCGCGCATGTGCGGCGGCCGCGGATCGGCGACGAACAGCGGATGGCCGAAGCCGTACAGCGTGTGTTTCGCGTCGAGCGCCGCATCGATCGCCGCGCGGCCGGCGGCGTCGAGCGCGGCGGGCGGTGCGTCGATGCCGCCCGGGGCCGAGCGTGCGAGCGCGGCGAGCCAGTGCATCGCTTCGAGTGCCGCGCCGACGTGCGACGGGCCGCTCGCGAGGAAACCGGACGCGATCGCCTGCGTGAGCGTGACGCCGGTGCCGATCGCGACGCGCGGCGCGAGCACGGTCGGCGTGATGTAGCCGAAGCCGGCGTGCCACGCGACGAGCAGCATGTCCATTGCGGTTTGCGCCTGCGCATCGTGGCGCGTCGCGCCGGTCAGCACGAGCATGCGTTGCGCTTGCGTCGCGGCGGTATCGAGCGAAGCGCCGCCGTCGGTGCCGGCGGCAAACGGGCGGCCTTCGATCGCCGCGTGCAGCAGGAACGGCGCGGCCGCCGCGCACAGCAGCATCGTGTCGAGATCGGCATCGTCCGGCGCGTTGCCGGGCATGCGTGCCGTCACGTCGTCGAAGCCGCGCAACAGGCCGGACGCGGCCGCGAACACCGGCGCGACACCCGCCGCGCCGAGATCCGCGGCGACGGACTGCGCGGCCGAGCCGGGCGCCAGCGCCTCGGCGAACGCCGCGAGCCGCGTGCGGATCGCCGCCTCGTGCTTGCCATGAGCCGCGTTGTCCGGCGCGACGTCGAACCACAGGTGCGCGAGCGCGCCTTCGAAGGTCGTCGCGCCGATCAGCGCGTTCAGGTCGAGATCGCGCACGCGCAGCGCTTCGGGCTCGAGCGTCGCGCCGTCGATGTCGGTGCCGCGATGGCGCGTTGCCGGGCGGCCGAGCAGGTTGCGCGGGGCGTCGCCGGTCGAGGCGGCCGAAGCGTTCGTGCCGGAATCGAGTGTCGTGTCCATGTCATTCCGCCTGCGCGAGTTCTTCGCTGCTGACGCTGATCGCCGCGTGCGCCATCGCGGCGATCACGGCCGCGTGCTGGTCGACCACGGGCAGCACGTTCGCGAAGTAGTAGCGCGCGCTTTTCAGCTTGCCGCGATAGAACGCGAGTTCGGCCGGCGTGTCGGCCGTATCCGGCGCATCGAGCCGGTGCGCGGCGATCGTCGCCGATTCGAGCAGCACCCACGCCGACGTGACGACGCCGAACATCTCGAGAAAACGCGTGTAGAACTGGCTGCTGCGGTGCGTGTGGCCGTCCTGCACGTCGCGCGCGATGTCGTCGAGCGCGGCGGCGATCCGGTCGGCGCCCGTGCGCAGCGCGTCGAACAGCGGGCGCAGCTCCGCATGCGTGCCCGTGTGATGCTGGCGCGCAAGGAACACGTCCAGTTCGTCGCGGTAGTACTGGATCAGCCGCGAATGGCGGCCGAAGCCGAGCTTGTCGCGCACGAGGTCCTGCGCCTGGATGTAGTTCGTGCCTTCCCAGATCGACAGGATCTTCACGTCGCGCGCGTTCTGCTCGACGGGGCTCGCGTCGGTGTAGCCGAGCCCGCCGTGCACCTGGATCGCGGTTTCGCAGATCCGCCACGCCTGGTCGGAGATGAACGCCTTGCAGACCGGCGTCAGCAGCAGTTGCAGCTTGCGGTGGCGCTCGATTTCGGCCGGATCGGCGTCGGGTGTCGCTTCGAGCATCGCCGCGCGCGTGGCGGTCGCGGCGAGCTTGCCGAGCAGGCCGCGGCAGCCGTCGACGCGGCTCTTCATGTCGACCAGCATGCGCTGCACGTCCGCGTGCTCGACGATCGCGACGCGCGCCGCATGGGTGTTCGACGCGCGCTCGATCGGCCGGCCCTGCAGCCGGCGGCCCGCATACTCGACCGCGTGCAGGTACGCGCTCGACGCGACGCCGACGCCGAACATCCCGGTACTCATCCGCGCCTGGTTCATCAGCGGCATCAGCTGGAGCAGGCCGACGTTGCGCCGGCCGCCGAGCAGCCAGCCGCGGGTCGTGCCGTTCGCGCCGAACACCAGGTGCGTGTTCGCGCAGCCCTTGAGCCCCATCTTGCGCGGCAGGCCGATGCAGTCGACGTGGTTCGGCTGTAATTCGCCGGTTTCCTCGTCCGGCCAGAAGCGCGGCACGACGAGGCACGACAGCGAGAAGGAATCGGGCGACGCGGTGTCGATGCGGCCGAGCACGAAATACAGCGTGTTCTCGGTCAGTTCATGCATGCCGGCCGAGATGTAGACCTTCTCGCCGTCGATCGCGTAGATGTCGCGTTCGAGCGGCGTCGCGCGCAGCGCGACCGCGGTGAGGTCGGTGCCGGCCTGCGGCTCGGTCGCGCAGAAGCACGCATCCCAGCGGTACGCCTCGAGCGGCGCGATCAGCGCCTTCTGGTGCGGCGTGCCGTGCATCTGCAGCAGCTTGACCGCGGGGCGCGTGAAGCCGCCGTACGTCATGAACGACGGGTTCGCGCCCATGAACATCTCGTAGATCATCTGCGTGACGATCGGCGGCAGCCCGTGCGCGGTGCCGAACAGCGTGTTCGACCATTCGTCGCGAAACCGCGCCCACAACGCGTGGAAATGCGACGGAATGCGCACCTGGCCGTCGTCGAGCAGCGTGCAGCCCTCGACGTCCGCCTGCTGGTAGCTGCGGCCGAGGTCGAGCGCGAAGTCGCGCGCGCGTTCGAGCAGCGCGTCGATCGACGCACGGTCGTGGGTGCCGTACAGGCCGTGTTCCGCCAGGAACTGCTTGTCGGCTTCGAACAGTTCCCACAGAAAGAAGCGCAGTTCGCGCAGGCTGACCTTGTAGGCGCTCATCATGCGTCTCCTTCGATATCGAGCGCGGCATCGAGGCCGCCGGCGAGGTCGACGACGGCCGCCGCCGCCGCGCCATGCAGTGCCGCATCCCACACGAGCACCGTGCGGCGCTCGCCTTCGTCGAGCGCACCGGCGAGCCGGATCAGCGCGGCCGCCGATTCGGCCGACGACAGGTGGCCCGATCCGTCGTGCTGGATCCGCGCGCCGACCGGGATCGACGCGGCGTCGGCCACGCGCGCCGCGAAACCGGGATCGAAGCCGGGAGGCACGCACCAGTCGATCTGGTCGGCGCGCAGCCCGGCCATGTCGAGCGCGCGGCGGATCGCGCGCGCGGCGAGCGGCGCGAGCGTGTCGCGCAGCGCGCCCGGCGCGTCGGCCCACGGATCGGCGATCGACGGCCCGAACTCGAGCGCGACGGACCGCACGCCACCCCAGTCGGCCGGCTCGGGCGCCGGGCCCGCGCGCGACACGAGCAGCGCGGCAGCCGCGTCGCCGTAGCCGACCAGGTCGCCGAACTGGCGGAAGAACGGGTAGAGCCACTTGTCGCTGAGGATCACGAGCGCCTGGTCGCCTTCGTCGAGCAGCCCGTCGAGCAGCATCAGCGCCGAATACCAGCCGAGCGTGCCGTTCTGGCCGAGCGCGAACGGCGTCACGCGCTGCAGGCCGAGTTCGTACTGCATGCGGCCGACGACCGAGTCGCCGATGCCTTCGTTGAGCGCGCAGCTCGCGACGATCACGTGGGTCGTGCGGGCCAGTTGCCCGGAGCCGAGCTGGTCGCGCAGGTCGAGCGCGGCGTCGGCGGCGAGATCGGCGAGGCTGCGCCCGGGCGGCGCGACCCGCAGCGCGGGCCGGCCGCCCGGCGCGAGGCGCGTGCCTTCCTCGGGCGTCAGCGCACCCATCCCGCGCGGCCGCGCGAAGCGCGCCTGCGGCAGCAGCAGGTGCCGGTAGCCGGGATGGCGCTCCTGTGCCTGGATCGCGCTGAACACGACGGCGGGCGGCAGCACCACGACGCCGCCGGACAGGGCGAGCGTGCCGGGCTCGGCGACGCGGCGCGCGCCGAGGCAGGTTTCATCGAGCGTCGACAGGGTCATGCGGCGGTCTCCTCGTTCGTGTGCGCGAACGCGTCGCGATACTGGTTTTTCAGCGCGGGGCGGTCGATCTTGCCGTTCGGGTTGCGCGGCAGCGCCGGCAGCGGCTCGACGACGAGCGGGCTCATGTAGGTCGGCAACGCGTCACGGCACGCGCGTGCGATGTCGGCGCGGCACGCGTCGGCGTCGAGCGTCGACACGACACACGCGGCGATCGCCTCGCCGAGCGACGCGTGCGGCACGCCGAACACCGCCGCCTCGCGGATGTGGGGCAGCGCGAACAGCACGTCCTCGACCTCGGTCGGGCTGACGCGGTAGCCGGACGTCTTGATCATGTCGTCGCCGCGCGCGACGAAGTACAGGTAGCCGTCGGCGTCGCGCCGCACGATGTCGCCGGACCACACCGCGACGTCGGGGCGCGGGATCTCGCCGTGCCGGCGCGGCAGCGGGCGAAAGCGCTGCGCGGTCAGCTCGGGCCGGTTCCAGTAGCCGAGCGTGACGAACGCGCCGCGATGCACGAGTTCGCCGGGCTCGTCGGCCGCGCATTCGCTGCCGTCCGCACGCAGCACGAGGATCTCGGCGTTCGGCACGGCCTTGCCGATCGACGTCGGGCGCAACGCCGCGTCGGCCGGCGGCAGGTACGTCGAACGGAACGCTTCGGTCAGTCCGTACATCAGGTACGGCGCGGCGTGCGTGAACAGCGCCTGCAGGCGGTGCAGCAGCGGCGTCGCGAGATGGCCGCCGGTGTTCGCGAAGCGGCGGATTCGCGTGCGCGCCGTATCGCTCCAGCCGGCCGACGCGAGCTGCATCCACAGCGGCGGCACGCCGGTGATCGACGTCACGCCGAACGCGTCGCAATGGCGCGGCACGTCGGCCGGCTGCAGGAAGTCGAGCGGCGCATAACATGCGCCGGACGCCAGCGCGGTCGTGAGCTGGCTCAGGCCCGCGTCGAAGCTGAGCGGCAGCACGCCGAGCACGACGTCGTCGTCGGCCAGCCCCTGGTACGCGGCGACGCTGAACGCGCCCGACACCAGGTTGCGATGCGACACGACCACGCCTTTCGGCTTGCCGGTCGAGCCGGACGTGTAGAGCAGCGCGGCGGGATCGTCGTCCACCGGGCGGCCGGCGGCGAACGGCGCCGGAGCGCCGGCGTCGGACGCGGCGATCGCATCGGCCAGCTCCTCGATCAGCATCGTGCGGGTGCCGACGAGCGCGGCGATCGCCGGCAGGCGCTTCAATCGCTGCGCGCCGGTCATGAACAGTGCCGCGCCGCTGTCGGCGACGATGTGTTCGATCTGCGCTTCCTTCAATTGCGGATTGACCGGCACGAAGATCGCGCCGAGTGCGTTGGCCGCGAGCATCGCGACCACGGTTTCGATGCGTTTCGGCGCGTAGATGGCGACGCGCTCGCCGGGCCGCACGCCGCGCGACGCGAGTGCGGCGGCCGCGCGGCGGACCGCGCGCGCGAGCTGTTCGTAGGTCATCGTGCCGCCGCCGTCGGCATACGCGGGATGATGCGGCCAGCGCGCGGCGCCGTGGTCGAGCAGGTCGGCGATGCTGATCAGGGCGTTCATGATCGGCTCCTCTCTCTGGTGGGTCTAGGCGGGCCGCACGTACACGTGCGCGGCTTCGTGGGACAGGAAATGCGCCATCGAGTACGTCCGGTGATAGGCGCCGCAGCGCGCGAACACGGCGATGTCGCCGACCTGCGGCGGCGCGCCCGTGTCGTCGCGGCCGATCACGTCCGCGCGGCTGCACGTGCTGCCGGCGTAGATCGTCGGCACGCCGCGCGCGGGCGGTGCCGGCGTGCGGCGCACGAGCGACGGCGCGGCCAGCCGGCGCATCACCGATTCGGTCTGCGCGAGCAGGAACGCATGCGACAGCCCGCCGTCGCAGACGGCGATCGTGCGGTCCTGCCATGTCTTGACCGCGACGACGCGCGTCGCGAACACGCCCGCGTCGGCGAAGATCGCGCGGCCGGATTCGTGCGCGAGCGAGTACCGGTCGGCCAGCGGGGCGAGCGCGGTCGCATAGCGCTCGAACGCGGCATCGCCCGGGTGATCGTCGGCGAAACCGCCGCCGAGGCTCAGCGAGCCGAGCGGTGCGCCGTTGGCCGGCGCGAGATCGCGGGCGAGCGCCGCGAGCCGCTCGGGCAGCACGAGCGTGTCGGGCTGCGTCGCGTCCTGGCGGATGAACGAATGCGGGCCGGAGAACACGTGCAGCCCGGCAACGGGCAGGCCGGCGGCGGCGAGCGTGCGCACCGCGTCGTGCGCCTCGTTCGGCGTCATCCCGAAGTGGTCGTGCCACAGCGCCCGCGCGTCGTCGCCGGCCAGCGCGCCGGCATTCACGCGCAGCAGTACCGGGCCCGGCGTGCTGCCGCCGGCCGCGGCTTCGCGCGCCAGCGGCACGAAGCGCGCGACCGCATCCGGGTTGTCGAGCACGAAATGGCAGCGCGACGCGAGCCCGGCGCGCATGAACATCTCGTCCATCGAGGGGTTGTTCAGGTAGCGCGGCGTCCTGATCCGGCCGATCACCGCGTCGAGTTCGCCGCGGCTCGCGAGTTCGACACCGTCCTCGTACGCATGGGCACAGCGCGCGAGCATGTCCTGGTTCGGGTTCGCCTTCAGCGACACGATCAGCCGCGTGCCGAGCCGCGCCTTCAGCGACCGGTAGCGCGCGATCGCGACTTCCGGCTCGTACACGTAGCACGGCGTGCGCAGGTCGGCGATCCACGCGTGGTCGCCGGCGGGTGGAAGCGGGCGCTCAGGCGTCATGGCGGCCCACCGGATGAAGCGTGGCGGCCGCATACGCGCCGCAGTTCGACTGCATCACGCCGAGCACGCGCTGCCCGCGCGCGACCGCGTCGAGCCCGACGTCGGCCAGGTTGATCGGGAAATCCGAGCAGCACGCATGGCCGCGCGCATGGATGTTCTCCGCATACAGCCGCTCGGCCGGCACGCGCATCGCGCGGCACAGCGCGTTCCAGCCCGGCAGGTCGGCGTTGTGCGGCAGCACGAGCTCGTATGCGTCGAGCGCGTGCGGTTCGAGCGCGACCGCCGCGTCGATCGCCTTGCGCGTGTACGGCCACTCCATCATGATCAGGTCGGCCTCGTTCGCGGCGACGGTGTCCGAGCCGCGATGCCATTTCGCGTGCGTCTCGATCGCGATGCCGCCGAGCCGGTTCTTCGTGCTGTTGCGCGCGATCAGCATCGCGGCCGCGCCGTCGCACTGCACGCCCGTCATCTGCCGCATCCGGTAATCCTCGCCGTACACGCGGTCGGACGACACGACGAGCGCCGCGTCGAGTTGCGGATAACGACGCATCAGCGCGCGAACGGTCTCGATGCCGGCCGCGACCGACACGCAGTTCAGCTGCGCGACCGAGCCGAGCCACAGCGGCTCGATGCCGAGCTGCGCGGCGAGCTCGTGCGGCAGGCTGCGCGGCGCGGGCGGCACGCTGAACTGCTGGGTGTGCACGTGGACGATCGCGCCGATGTCGGACGGATGCACGCGCGCGGTGTCGAGCAGGCGGCCCGCCGCCGCGATCGCGAGCTCGGTCTCGCTCGTGTCGAGCGCCATGTGGAAGTAGCGGCTGCCCGACTGCGCGATCGCCGCGGCCCGTTGCGCCGGGTAGTCGCGCTCGGCGGCCCACGCCTCGATGTCGACGGGCAGGCCCGGCAGTTCGTAGGCCACCGCGTCGATACCGATCCAGAAATCGCGTGACGCTTGGGAGGAGTTCGTCATGGTTCAGTTGAGCGGCATTGCCGCGTAGTCGAGAACATCGAGTTTTTCGAAGGTCGCTTGCACGGTCGGCGTGAGCAGGCCCATCTCGCGGATCGTCGGCACCAGGCGCCGGAAGATCGAGCGGCGGATCGAGCTGGAGACCGGCGACTCGCGCACCATCGCGCTGCATTCGCGCTTGGACAGGCCCATCGGCTCCCAGATGTCGTCCGCGCACAGGTGCTCGTACAGCACGGCCGCGCCTTCGCAGACGAATTCCTCGCGCTCGCGCAGCTCGGTCGAACTCATCTCCGCATACACGCGGCACAGCGTGATCCGGCCGACCGCGAAGTGACGCGCCTCGTCGCGCTGGATCCGCAGGAAGAGATCCTTGATGAACGGATCGGTGCTGTACGCGACGACGCTCTGGAAGATCGACAGCGCGATGCCCTCGACGAGCACCTGCATCCCGAGGTTCGTCATGTCGAGCGCGCTGCTCGTGATCGTGTCGTGCAGCAGCCCCTTCAGCGAGCGGCTCATCGGGTAGCTGACGTCGAGCTTCTCGTTGACGAGCTTCGCGTACGCCTCGACGTGGCGCGCTTCGTCCATCATCTGCGCGGCGGCGCACAGGCGCGCGCTCAGGCCATCCTCGGCCGACGCGAGCTTCGATGCGCAGATCAGCGCGGCCTGCTCGCCGTGCAGGATCTGCGACAGCAGCCAGCCCTGCGCGTGATGGCGCACCTCGCGCTTGTCGGCGTCGGACAGCTTGCTCCACAGCTCGGTGCCGTAGATCAGCAGCGTCGGGTCGGGCATGCCGAGCGGATTCGCCGGGTCGAGGTCGTGGCTCCAGTCGACGTCGGTCGCGACGTCCCACTGCGCGGCCTTCGCCTTTTCGTAAAGCCGGTTCAGCGCCTCTTCGCGCAGCGCGTAGTCGTTCGACATCAGGGCGTCGACGGGCATCGACCAGCGTATGTCGGCCGTGTCCTGCATAACGGTGAGCGTGTCAGTCATTTAGGGTCTCCCCGGCCGCGCGGCGGCGCCGGAATGATGGGCGGAATCGGTAAGCGTCGTGGCGGCGGCGCGCGGTGTCGGCGGATGCGGCACGAGGCGGATCGCGTACGACGGCCATGCGCCGCGCAGTTGCGCGTCAAACGCATCGGCGAGCCGCGCGGGCCAGATCGCGCAGCACACGCGGTTGTCGCCGGAGAACTCGGCATCGCGCAGGATCCGGTCGCCGATCCACACGACGGGCGCGCCGCGCGCGGCATCGCGCAACGCTTCGTCGTACAGGTGCACGCCGAGCAGCACGTGCGGCGCGAGCAGTTCGGCCGGCAGCGCGCCGAAGTACGGCGCGCAGACTTCGATGAACACGCGTGCGTCCGGATGCACCGCGTCGCGGATTCGCGCGGTCGCTTCCGCGAGGAACGCGAAATACTGGACGTGGTCGAGCAGCACGCGGCGCTCGCCGCCGGATGCGTCGCCGGCGTCGTACGGTTCGCCGGCCGCTTCCGCGAGCGCGGCGCGCGCATAGTCGGCCGGCGTGTCGAGCGGCATCCGGTACGCACTCGCGGCGACCGCGACCGGCTGCCGCGCATCGCGCTCGATCCGGTAGGTGAAGTGAACGGGCCGCACCATGTCATGCCTCGCTGTCGAGAGAGAACGTCGCGTCCGGCGCGAATGCGACGTCGGCGACCGCGTAATAGCCGTTCAGCGCGAGCGAGCAGACGGCCGCGCGGCGCGGCGTGTCGCCGTCGCGATGCGCGAGCAGCACCGACAGCCACGGGTCGCTGCCGAACGCATGCCCGAACAGCCCGTGGCCGTCGGGCAGCAGTGGCGTCTTGCCGACCGACGCGAGCAGCGCGCGGCGCGACGTCGCCGGAAAGAACGGCAGCGCCGCGTGCACGCCGGGGCGGGCCGCGCAGAAGGTGCGGATGTCGCGGCCGAGCCGCACGACCGCGCTGGCCGGCGGCGCGGCGTCCGCGAGTACCGACGGTGCGGCCGGAGACGCTTCGCGGCCGACGTCGATGAGCAGCGTGCACACGCCGAAGCCCGAACGCCCCCACGCGGGGTTGCCGTGCCAGTACGTATAGCCGTGCACGTCGACGTCGACGATCTGCAGCAGCAGCGTGCGCGGCCCGGTTTCGGCGGCGGTGGCGAGCGCGCGGCGCAGCACGTAGCCCCAGCCCGCGCATTCGTACGAACAGGTCATCCAGTCGGGCGTGTAGTCGTTCGCGCCCGCGAGCGCCTGCGCGAACACGCGATGCTGCGGCGAATCGTTCATCAGCAGCATCGACAGGATCGTCGAGCTGACCACGTAGTCGTCCGCGCCGACCGCGCCGCACAGCCGCTCGCGTTCGGCGCACGCGAGCGAGCCGATCGCGCGGGCCGTGTCGTCGAGCGGCACGGCCGCGCCGTCGCGTGACGGCGCGACGCGCCGGTACGCGAGCGCCTGCACGGTCAGCGCGGTCGCCGGGGCCGCCGGGAGCGGCTCGGCGGCGGCGGCCGCCACGGTCGCAAGGGGCGCGAGCATCGTCGTGTCAGGCGGCGTGCTGCTGGCTGCGCAGTTGCGCGTCGAGCTGCTGCAGCGTCGTGTACTGCGTGATGTTCAGCGCTTCCGGGTCGATCGAACCGTAGAGCTGTTCGCAGAACACGATCAGCTCGACGATGTTCAGCGAATCGATGCCGAGTTCGCCGATGCCGGCGTCGGTGTCGACGGTCTCGACATTGAGGATCTTCGCGACTTCGCGGGACAGGATGTCGAGCGCGTCGGCCGGAACGTTCTGGGTCGTCATGAGAGGAGCTCCTGGTAATGAAGTGGGTTGATCGGGATCGATCGGCCTGTCGCGTGGGTCAACTGCCGGCTTCGCAGCGCAGGCTCTTGCGAAGCTCGTGATAACAACGGTACGAACTGCCTTCCATCTTCGAAAACGCCAGCAGGTCGCGCTGGTCGTCGAACGTCGCGACCCGGCCGTCGCGCACGAGCGCCGTCAGGAACTCGTTCGACAGCAGCTTGATCGCGAGCACGCGCTGCACCTTGCCGAAGCTGTAGTGCGCGTCGTCGGTCTGGCTGCGCGCGGCGTCCGCGATGAAGCGGTGGACGGCGCGCGCGTCGGCGTCGAGTTCGACGCGGCCGGTTTGCGCGAGCCATTCGACGTGCGCCATCAACGCGCGGACGAAGTAGGGGCGCACGACGGTCAGGTACTTGTTGAACACGGTCGGGCCGCCGATCCGCAGGCGATCCTCGGCGCTCACGCGCACCTGGCCGCCGACGTTCGCGAGTTGCAGGTTGCCCGCCAGAAACGGCGCGCCGCAGGTCGTGCGCTTGAGCTTGCGGTACTCGTCGGGCCACACGAGGTACGCGGCCGGGAACATCACGCCCGGCAGCCGCGCGGCGACGACCGCCATGCAGTCGCGATGCGCTTCGATTCCCCACACCTTGTCGACGGTGAGCGCAAGGCCGTTATCGTCGCTGCGCACGACCGTGCGCCAGGCGGCGAGGGTCGGGCCGCCGCCGTCGCTCATCAGGAACGCGAAGTTGTGGCCGCTGTCGATGCAGTCGCATGCGCGACGGTTCTGGTCGTCGGAGAAGAACAACCCGAACATGATGCGGATGAACGCGCGCATGAACGGCTTGAACAGGTGATGAAACCCTTCGCGTTCGATCTGGCCGAGCAGCGCTTCGGTGAGCGGCGCCTCGTCGTGCCGCAGCGGCGTCGACGCGGACGAATCGGGCAGCACGTCCGGCGTGGCGGCGCGCAGCGCGATCACCATCTCGCTGTCGAGCAGCCGCACGGCGGCCGCCTCGACGAGCCGGGCGGCCGCGCGCGGCGGCGTGCCGATGGTGCCGATCGTGTCGAGGTGGCGCAGCACCGGATACGCGGCCTGGTCGGCCACGCGCAGCAGCAGCGGCGGCGGCAGGTCGGCGGACGAAGCGGGGGCGGAAAGCGTGGACATGGGGCGGGGTTCCTGTCAGAAGCGCACGCGCACGGCGGCGTCGATACGGGTGCCGAGACCGACCATCCGGTACTCGGAATTGCTGTCGGAGAACGCGCGGGTGAGCGCGACATCGACGCTCACGCGCTTGTTCACGTCGGCGACGACCTGGGCGATCGCGAGCAGGCCCTTGTCCTGCGGCGAATACACGCCGCGCAGCGAATACTCGACGCGGCCGATCTTCTTGCCGAGCCGCGCGAACAGGTAGTCGCGCAGGTTGCCGTCCGCGCTCACGAAATCGGCGGTGCCGCCGAGGCCGGCCAGCGCGGGGCCGGGCGCGACGGGCAGCAGCGCGTTGTTCGCGCGCACCGCGCCGACCATCCGGCGCCACTGGTTCGCGTCGTAACGCGCCTCGTCGTGCGACCACTCGACGATCAGCGACAGGTTGCCGGGCAATGCGCTCTGCATGCCGACCGCGCTGCGCCACATGACCTGGCGGTCGTTGCGGCGATCGACGGCGTCGTACGCGGCCGGCGAGTCGAGCGGCGTGCCGTTCGCGATGAAGGCCGGCAGCGGCCGTGTCGTGCCGCGTTCGAGCCACGCGCTCGCATAGACGGTGTTCGAGCGCGCGACGTCGAACGACAGCGTCGCGCCCGCGCCGCCGCGGCCCGCATGACGCCCGGCGAGCAGCGCGGCCGAGCCGCCCGACCAGTTGTACGCGCCGCGCACGAGCTGCGTCGCGCCCTGCACGTCGCGGTTGTCGACGTCGTTGCGCAGCGTGCGGTTCTCGCCGGCGATGAACTGCAGCGTGGCCTGCTCGCCGGCCCATTTCGCTTCGACGAGCGGCGTGCCTTCGACGTCGCCGTAGCGGTCGTAGATGTCGGCGGTCGCGGCCCGCTTCTGGAAGAAGCCGAGCGGGAAGAACGCCTGCGACGTGTCGAGCGGGTCGATCCGCTTGCCGGCGGTGAGCGTGATGCCGTTGTCGAATGCGTAGCGCACGCCGGCCTCGTTGAAGCGGGTGGCCTGCGCGCCGAGCGAATGGTTGCTCGCGACGGCGCGCGCGTTCAGGAACAGGTTCTCGCCGTCGATGCGCGCGAGCAGGCCCGCTTCCTGCTGGTTGCGCGGCTGGTCGCCGATCAGGCTGCCGAGCAGCGCATGACCGTCCATGCTGTCGACCGAGCGTGCGTAGGCGATGCCGTTCAGCGTGCTCAACTGTTCCATCAGCGATTCTCCGTGCGCGAGCGTGCAGCCGAGCGCGAGCGGAACGGCGAGTACGACGCCGCGCCGGAGGCGGCTGGGCGAGGGACGAGGGCGGTCACGACGGGCGTCGGCATGGGCGTCGTAGTCACTGGCCATCGGCAAGCGTGTCGGGGTTGAACCAGCCCGACGGAATCTTGCGCGGCTGGCCGTCGAGGATGTCGACGACGCTCGCGCGCTGCTTCTCGATCTCGTTGCGATAGGTGATCTTGCGGATCACCTTGCGCCCGTTCGCCTCGACCGGCGCGGAGAAATCGGCGCTGCGGAACAGCAGCCCGCTCGCGAGGAAGAACTGCGCGCGCACCGGCACGTCGGTGTCGGGCGTGACCCACAGCTTGATCGTCGGGTAGACGTTGTCGGGATCGGTCGCGGTCAGGTCGAGCTCGGTGGCCGGCTTGCCGGCGATCGTCGTCGCGCCGGGCGCGGCCGATGCGCGATAGCTGTCCGCCCAGTGCGTGCGCGTGATGTCGCTGATCACGACCTCGCCCTGCAGCCGCTGCATCCCGTTGATGCGTACCGCGCTGCGCGTGTTCGGCACGTAGAACCAGTGGCCGCGCGTCGTCGCGAGATACTTCTGGCCGTCGTTCTCGCCGCTGCGCGTCAGCGCGAGCGTGTCGCCGTTGCCGCGCGTGTAGACGAGATAGCGCGTCGCGTCGCCGGATTGTCCGCCGACCTCGTTCGTGATCTGGATGTTCGTCTGCGTATCGGCGGCCGTGCTGCGGTACGCGTCGGCACGGGCGAGCATGGTCTGGGCCGCCGGTGCGTCGGCTGCGTGGGCGAGCGGCGCGCACGCGACGAGCGCGGCGACCATCAGGCGAATGCGGTTCATGGGGCGAGTCCTTCGAGGATGTTGCGTTTGGCGAGCCCGAGCGTCGCGAGCAGCGCGGCGGCCACGCCGAGCACGACGAACGCGCCTTCGACGGCGACCACGGCGGCCGGCGAAACCGTGAATTCGAGCAGGATCGGCTTCACGCGGCCCGGCGGCGCGGGCAGGTGGATCTGCGCATGGTTGAGCGCGACCATCGTCAGCAGCGCCGCCGCGATGCCAGCGGCCGCGCCGAGCAGGCCGAGGAACGCGGTCTCCTGGATCAGCACGCCGCGCACCGTCGCGGCCGGCACGCCGAGCGCGCGCAGGGTCGAGATCTCGCGGCGGCGCTCGACGATGCTCATCAGGATCCAGTTGCTCATCGACAGCAGGATCGTCACGCACAGGATCGCGCCGAACACCGAGAACTGGTTCTTGTACAGCGCGACGACCTGGTGATAGAGCGACACGAGCTGGTCCCAGGTCTTCACGTCGAGCGCGGGCAGCGCGGCGCGCAGCGTCGCGGCGGCGGACGGCGTGTGCGCCGTGTCCGACAGGAACACCGCGATGCGCGACGCGCGGTCGGTGCGCAGCAGCGCCTGCGCGGCCGCGAACGTCACGTCGACGATCCGTTCGTCGACGTCCTTGTTGCCCGTGCTCATCACGCCGACGATCTGCGCGTCGGTCGCGTTGATGCCGCCGTGCGCGGTCGAGGCCATCAACTGCACGACCGAGCCGACGTGCACGCCGAGCTTGCGCGCGAGTTCGGCGCCGACGACGACTTCGGTGCCGGCATTCGCGGGCGACAGGTAGCGGCCCGACAGCACCGTGTGATAGTCGAAGAAGCCGGGCGGCTCGCGGTTCGGCTCGATGCCTTCGCCGACGAAGCCGTAGCTGAGATCGCCGTTCGAGATCAGCCCGTCGAAGTCGATGCCGCGCGCGGTGGTGGCGACGCCGTGCAGCGCGGCGACGGCGCGCGCGGCGGCAGCCTGCTCGTCGGCGGTCAGCCCGTACTGCAGCGGCCGTTCGCCGATCAGGTCGAGATAACCGTGGTGCAGCACCTGCACGTGGCCGACGCCGCTGTCGATCGAGCCTTCGCGCACCGCGTCGAAGGTCGCGATCACGTAGCCGAGCGCGAGGCTCGACGCGAACGCGGCGACGCCGATCATCGCCATCGTCAGCACGGTGCGGCGCTTGTTGCGCCAGAGGTTACGCCACGCAAACGTCGACCAGTTCACGGTTCACTCCCGGTACGCCGTCGCGCATCTCGATGCGGCGCGGCAGGTGCGCGCACAGACGATCGTCGTGCGACGCAATCAGAAAGGCGGTGCCCAGCGTGCGGTTGGTGTCGAGGATCAGCTCGGCCACCGCGCGCGCGTTGGTGCTGTCGAGGCTGGCGGTCGGCTCGTCCGCGATCACGATCGCCGGCTCCTTGGCGAGCGCGCGCGCCAGCGCGACCCGTTGCTGCTCGCCGCCGGACAGCTCGCCGGGGCGGTGGCGTTCGCGCGCGGCGAGCCCCACCGCGTCGAGCATCGCGCGGGCGCGCTCGCGGCGCGTGCGCGGCGTGCCCCACGCGAAGCAGCCGAGCTCGACGTTCTCGAGCGCCGACATCACCGGAATCAGGTTGAACTGCTGGAACACGAAGCCGATGCGCTCGCGGCGGATCCGTTCGAGCGTGTCCGGCACGTCGTCGATCCGATGGCCTTCGAGCCAGCGTTCGCCGCTGCTCGGCACGTCGAGAAAGCCGGCCAGGTTGAGCAGCGTGCTCTTGCCGCTGCCCGACGTGCCGACGAGCGCGACGACGTCGCGCGGGCCGATCGAGATCGACGCGTCGCGCACCGCGACGACGCGGCCCGCGCCCTCGTACACGCGCGTGACGTCGCGCAGCTCGAGCACCGGCGTGAGCGGGGCGGCCGTCATGCGTACGCTCCCTGGCCGATTTCGACCGCCGCCGCTGCGTGGATGACAGGCAGCGCGCCGTTCGCATAGAGGTCGCGGCATTTCAGGCGCTGCAGCTTGCCGCTCGTGGTGCGCGGCAACGAGCCGGGCTCGACGAAGCACAGATCCTGCGCGGCGAAGCCGATGCGCGACGCGAGCAGCTGCTGGCACTCGGCACGCGTCTGCGGTGTCGCATCGGCGGGCCGCGCCTCGATCGCGACGACCAGCCGCTCGGTGCCCGTCTCGGGGTCGGGCAGCCCGAACGCGATGCACGTGCTCTTGCGCAGCGTGCGATGCGATGCCAGCGCTTCCTCGATGTCGTGCGGGAAGTAGTTGCTGCCGCGGATGATGATGACTTCCTTCTTGCGCCCGAGGATATGGAGCTGGCCGTCCGAGACGTAGCCGATGTCGCCGGTGCGGAACCAGCCGTCGGCCGTCAGCGGCGCGGCGATCGAGCCGTCGTCGGGATTCAGGTAGCCGAGCATCACCGACGTGCCGCGAATCGCGACTTCGCCGACGGCGCGGTTCGCGAGTGCGTGGTCGCCGTCGTCGAGGATCCGGAAGGCCATGCCGTCGATCGGCGTGCCCATCGCGAGCACGGTTTCGGTCTCGGTGTCGGCGCCGTCGTTCGCGGCGGCCGGTTGCGCGTCGCGGCGCTCGATCAGCGCGCGCCGGTCGAGCGTGTCGGCGATCACGTACGGTGCGCCGTCCACCGTGCCTTCATGCCACGCACGATGCATCGACACCGCGAGCGTCGATTCGGCCATCCCGTAGCACGGCTGCAGCGCCGATGCCGCGAGGCCGTACGGCGCGAACGTCGCGGCGAAGTCGCGCAGCGTCGCGTCGTCCACGCGTTCGCCGCCGATGAAGATGTTGCGGCACGCGGACAGGTCGACGCCTTCCATCGCGGCGGCGTTGAAGCGGCGCACGCAGTAGCGCAGCGCGAAGGTCGGCACCGACGTCGTTGTCGCGCGCGCCGACGCGATGCGCTTCAGCCAGCCGAGCGGATTCCGGATGAAGCTGTTCGGCTGCATCATCAGCAGCGGCGCGCGGTAGTGCAGGTTCGACAGCAGCGTGAGCAGCCCCATGTCGTGATAGAGCGGCAGCCACGAGGCGGTGCCGTCACCGGCCGCGATGTCGAAGCGGACCGACCCGCCGATGCCGAGCACGTTCGCGATCACGTTCTCGTGGCTGAGCACCGCAGCTTTCGGGTGCGACGTCGAGCCCGACGTGAGCTGCACGTGATGCGGGTCGTGGCCGCTCTTCGCGCTGATCAGTGCGCGCGCGCCGGCATCCGCGGCGATCGACAGCGTGTCGAGATCGACCACGCGCGTCGATGCCGCGGGAAACGCGTCGTCGTGCCACGCGGCGGCCTGTGCGTCGGCGGCAATGACGAGGCGCGGCCGATACAGCTCGCACGCGACGTCGATCACTTGCCTGCCGGCGGTGGCGCGGCGCGCGGGAACGGGCACGGTGCAGGGCAGCGCGCCGGTCATCACGCAGGCCATCATCGCGACCGCGTGCTCGACCGATGCGGGCAAGGCGAGCATCACCAGGTCGTTCTCGCGCACGTCGAGTTCACGCAGCGCGCCGGCCTGGTGAAACACTTCTTCCGCGAAGCGCCGGTACGTGATGCCTGCCTCGTTGCCGGCCTCGTCGACGAACGTCATGCGATGCGTGGCGCCCGCGACGTCCTCGAGCGATTCGATCAGGCGATGAATGGTGGATGCGCACTTCGTCACGAGAATCTCCCGTTGAGGAACACGGCCGCTCGTGCCACGGTGCCGGCGGCGCCGTTCGTCGAGTGAGGGGGATTCTTGCCGGATCGACGTGACGCGACAAACGGAATATTTGCAGGCTATGCATGAGCGGCACGCATCCACTCGTGTCTGCCCCGCACGTATGCATCTGAACCCGCGCCAGGTGAATGGCCGGTACGCATTCGACCGGTCGTCTAGTTCACGATGTGGTGCGCTCATGCGCGGGCGTCATGCAATGCGTTCGGAAAATTCGTTTGTCCGAAGCATCGACTCACAGAAGAATTGCAACCCGGCAGCGCGCCAGCGTCGCCGTGTCATGGCGCCGGGCAAGGTCCGGCTCAAGGAGAGCGTCTTGTCCGTCACCTCATCGCTTGTCGCCCGTCAGAAACCGGTTGCAGACATGAAGAGCCGCCCGAGCGGCGTCGTCTTCTCGCTGAAGCTCGCGGTATACGTCGCGCTCGTTGCGCACGGCATGCTGTTCGCGCTGTCGACGTATGTGATCCTGAAGATCGTCGGGATCCTGCTGATCGGCGCGATGTACGCACACGGCGTCGAGCTGCAGCACCAGGCGCTGCACTACCAGGGGTTCCGGAGCAAGCGGCTCAACATGGTGTTCGGCGTGCTGCTCGGCATGCCGATGCTGGTGTCGTTCCACGCGTACCAGGACAGCCACCTGCGTCATCACCGGCTGCTCGGCACGCCCGAGAACAAGGAGTTCTTCGACTACGGCGACCAGTACGGCGCGAGCCCCGTCGTCAATCTCGGCCTGTGGGCGTGGCGGCTGTCGATGGCCGCGCACTATATCCAGTTCGCGAAGAACGTCGCGAAGCTCGTCGTGCCGGGGGCGCGCTTCGGCGACAACCCGCTCGTGTCGCGCGCGATCCGCCGCGATCACCTGCTGATGGTCGCGGCGATCGCGCTGCTGGCCGGCGTGTCGGTCGCGCTGCACACGTGGTTTGCCGTGTGGGTGTGGGTCGTGCCGCTGGTGTTCGTCGCCGCGCCCGTGCATGCGCTGGTCGAGATGCCCGAGCACTACCGCTGCGACCTGACGAGCACCGACCCGTTCCGCAACACGCGGACGATCGAGAGCAACGCGTTCATGACGTGGTTCACGAACGGCAACAACTATCACGTCGAGCACCACATGATGCCGAACCTGCCGATCGAGCGGCTGCACGACCTGCATGGCGCGATCGGGCCGCGCATCCGCTATTACCACCGCACGTACCGGCAGTTCTATTACGCGCTGCTGCGCGGCAGGCTGGCGCCGCGCACGGTGGACGACGATGCGGACGAGCGTGCGCCCGATGCCGAAACGGCGGCGCCGGCGTCCACGCAATCGGCATGACCGCGACGGGGCCGGCCGCCCGCGTGCGTGCCGTGCCGGAACATTGTTCAACGACGGTGACGACGATGCTCTATCCGGAATTATTCAGGTCGCTGGAAGCGGTGCGCTGGAACATGGAGACGGATATTCCGTGGAACCGGTTCGACGCGTCGCTGCTCACCGACGAGCAGGCCGAGACGATCAGGATGAACGCGATTACCGAATGGTCGGCGTTGCCCGCGACGGAGATGTTCCTGCGCGACAACCAGCACGACAGCGACTTTTCCGCGTTCATGAGCGTGTGGTTCTTCGAGGAGCAGAAGCATTCGCTCGTGCTGATGGAATACCTGCGCCGCTTCCGGCCGGAGAGGGTGCCGACCGAAGCGGAGCTGCACGCGGTACGCTTCGAATTCGACCCGGCGCCGCCGCTCGAGACGCTGATGCTGCACTTCTGCGGCGAGATCCGCCTGAACCACTGGTACCGCTGCGCGGCCGACTGGCATACCGAGCCGGTCATCAAGCAGATCTACGAAACGATTTCGCGCGATGAAGCGCGCCATGGCGGCGCCTACCTGCGCTACATGAAGAAGGCGCTGAACGACTGCGGCGACGTCGCGCGCGCGGCGTTCGCGAAGATCGGCGTGCTGATGGCGTCGGCGCGCCGCACCGAGAAGCCGCTGCACCCGACCAACCTGCACGTGAACCAGGCGCTGTTCCCGCGCGATACCGTGCAGTCGCGCCTGCCCGATCCGGAATGGCTCGAGCGCTGGCTCGACGAACAGATCCGGTTCGACGGCGAGTGGGAAAAGAAGGTCGTCGAGCGGATCCTGCACAACCTGTCGATCCTGTTCGGGCGCACGTTCACGACCGCGCAGGAGCTGAACCGCTATCGCCGCGAAGTGACCGCGCGGACGAACCGTGTGGCGGATGGCGTGGTGGACGGCGTATAGCGGATGCGTGTCCCGTCCAGCTTGGGCGGAACCGATTCCGGCCGGCAAGATGGCGTAGTGCGCACGGTGTCCCGTATCCGGCCGGCGGGATATTCATTTCCGGACATAATGGGTTCATCAATTTCCTGTTATTGCATGATTCAATCGAATTTCATGCGTTTAGTATATTTTCATAAACATGAAATTCCTGATTTAAATGGTATTTCGCGTGTATGTTGGCGTGTGTTTTCTTTCCGTAATGCGGCAAATGAAATGATATGTCGGGTGATTGAAATTGTATTGTAGGCACGGGGTGCGATTCCGTTGCGGCGTCGAGATGTCCGCCGTGCCATCGATTTTTGCCCGCAATGCCCTGTTTTGGTGGGTATTTCTCGGCCATTCCTCGCGTCATTCCACCCGGATATTTATTTACAAAACCACTACTTAATAATGTTAATGTAAGAATATCGGGTCGACTAAAATCGATAGATAAATACGAGTGTCACGATTGAAAATAAGAATGATCGGCATCCATTCTTCAATATAAAATCGCTTCCGAATCCAAATAGGAGAAACGATTCAGGGGAACGAAAGGCGACTTGCCTGTCGATGGGTGCAACTTTGAGGCGGCGGTATGGCTAATGTGAGATTGGCAAAACGATTGAGAAGTATGCCTTCGCTGGATTTCCTGAGAGGCTTCGAATGCGCGGCGCGTCATTTGAGCTTTACACGCGCCGGGCAGGAACTGAACGTCACGCAATCTGCCGTGAGTCGGCAGGTCAAGGCACTCGAGGAGCAGCTCCGGATCGAGCTCTTTCACCGGCACATTCGATCGCTGACGCTGACCGACAAGGGGCGGGAGCTGTACGACGCGATCTCGTTCGCGTTGTCCGACCTCGAATCGGTGATCGGCAAGCTGTCGTCGAGCGTGGGACAGCGCGCGATCTCGTTGTCGACGACCGTATCGTTCGCGGCGCTGTGGCTGATTCCGCGCCTCGGTTCGTTCCGCGCAAGCTACCCCGACATCGACGTGCGCGTATCGGCAACGAGCGAAATTGAGGATCTCAAGCGCAAACGTTTGCATTTGGCCGTGCGATATGCGGGGCCGTATACGTCGACGGACGATACGGACGTGCTGTTTCGCGAGCGCGTCGTGGCCGTCTGCAGCCCGAGCCTGATGGCGACGGCGGGCGACGCGGCGTCGATGAAGCCGGAGGATCTTGAAAAGCACGTGCTGCTGCATCTCGACGATCCGCGCTGCGAATGGCCGTGGCACGGGTGGAGCCATCTGCTGAAGGAACTCGGCGTGCCGCGCCTGCGGCCCGCCGGCGCGCTGCATTTCAGCCAGTACGACCAGCTGGTGCAGGCGGCGGTCGACGGGCACGGCATCGCGATCGGGCGGCGGCCGCTGGTCGACGGGCTGCTGAAGCAGGGCCGGCTCGTCGAGCTGTTCGCGCACTGCACGGTCGCATCGGGCAGTTACGTGCTGGTGCAGAACCCGGATGCGTGCAACGAGTTCGACATCGCGGTGCTGACCAACTGGCTGCTCGCACAGGCGCACCATCCGCTCGCGTCGGGCCAGGAAGCGGCCGGCAGCAACGTGCTGCCGATGTATCGCGTCGGATAGGACGGGTACGCGGCGTGCCGCCGCGCGCGACGCCGGTGCGATCGACGCGCCATGCGGCGACGAGCGGCGGCGTGCCGCCGAACAGCGACACCGACACGTTGAAGCCGATCACGAGCGCGTGCGTGCTTGCCATACGGGGACAACACACGATCGCGGCGTCCCGTGGTACCCGGTGAAATCGATCGTGCCGATCACCGCGCGTCCGGCGACGTTCACGATCACGACGTTGCCTTCCGTCGCGATCCGCCCGTCGTTGAAAAAAGCCGTCGCGTAGCGTGCACGGCATCGACGAAAAAAACGCGCGGCCGCGAGGCACGCGCGCAAACTCGGAGATCGTTCGCCGGTGGCGAGTCAGTTGCCGTTCGACGCGACGGTGTTGGCTGCGCCCGCACAATCCTTCTGATACTCGGTCATCAGGCGCGCCTGCGCCGAATCGATATCGTCCGGATAGCTGCTCTCGTCGCCCGACGACGGGTTGTAGCCGACGGATTCCAGCTCGTTCAGCTCGTTGATCAGTTGCCGGTGGGAGACCGGGCCGTGCGTATGCACGAACGGATAGTCGTGGCATTGCGCCGGCGTGAGCGTCGGTGCGGCATGCGCGGCGAAGCTCATCACGAGCAGCGCGGAACAGGCGAGGTAACGGGCGGGATGTTTCATCTTCGACTCCTGGGAAGCGTTGGGAACCGGCCGTACGGTGGATTGCCAACGTCGACCTCACGACACAGGTTAGGCACCGTGGACTATCGAAACGGCCGCGCGAAGATGAAACTAGTTTTATCCGGATCGACCGCGCGCGGAAGCGATCGTCGTCGTACGCATCGAACCTTAAAGAAACCTTCATGCATGCGCGACCGAACGGTTAGCCGTGCGGGCGTATCGTCGAACCCGTGATCAATCGACGCTGCGCACGGCGCGGCCTGCATCGGGGTAATGCAATGAAAGAGACCGTCAGGATGGCCGCGCTCATCGCGCTGGTGTGCTCACCGGTGCTGGCGTTCGCAAAGGTGCAGGGAACGGGGCTCGCGATTGCCGACGTGACGCTCGCGCACGAGAAGGTCGAGCGCACGCAGCGTGTGGAGAACGCGGCACATCGCGTCGCTTCGCATCGCGTCGACCAGCCCGGCGCGGAGCCGCACCGAAGCTGATGCGCGATTCTTTACCGATACCTTTCGACGCGATCGGTTGCAACCGCCCGTGCGCGAAGGCGAAGGGTCGTGCGGCATCCTGTCGCAACAACGCGCGCCGGTAGCCCCGGCGGGCGTTGCCGCCGTATATGAAACTTTCTTCATGAAGTCGACGCGCACGATTTACGCGCGCGCGTGTAGTCTCCATCCGAACGCGCTCGCCCTTCGGGTGTCGAAGCGCGTGCGTCCCTTCGCTGAAGACGAGAATCGTAAATGGCATCATCAGTTTCCCCCGGTAACACGCCGGCCCTGCCCGACCGGCTGGCCAAGAGCGGTACGGCCATCGCGCATGTACTGACGATCGAAGACGACGAAATCACCGCGAACGAAATAGTCAGGGAACTGCAAGGGCGCGGCTTCACGGTCGAATGGGTGGCGAACGGCCGCGACGGCATGGCCCGCGCGCTCGGCAACGAGTTCGACGTGATCACGCTCGACCGCATGCTGCCGGTCGTCGACGGCCTCACGATCCTGACCACGATGCGCAGCGTCGGCGTGCGCACCCCGGTGCTGATGCTGAGCGCGCTCGGCGATGTCGACGAACGCGTGCGCGGCCTGCGTGCGGGCGGCGACGATTACCTGACCAAACCGTTCGATCCCGAGGAAATGGCGGCACGCCTGGAGGTGCTGTTGCGCCGGAGCCAGACCGCGCCGGCGCCGTTCGCCACGACGCTGACCGTCGGCCCGCTCAGGCTCGACCTGATTTCGCGCAAGGTGTTTCGCGACGGCGACGAAATCGCGCTGCTGCCGACCGAATACCGCGTGCTCGAATACATGATGCGCAATGCCGGCCAGACCATCACGCGCACGATGCTGTTCGAGGCCGTATGGGGCTATCACTTCGATCCCGGCACCAACCTGATCGAAGTGCACATGGGCCGGCTGCGCAAGAAGATCGATCCGCCCGATGCGAAGCAGATGATCCAGACGGTACGCGGCGCGGGCTACATCCTTGGCTGAGTCCGCAACCTTGATGTCCTCGACGGATCACGTCCAGCCGGCGCCGAAGCGTCACTGGTATTCCAGCACGTTCCGGCTCGTGTCGGTCTACGCGGTGACGTTTTCCGTGTCGGTGATGCTGCTGCTCGGCTTCATCGCATCGATCATCACGCACGACATGGAGCGCGAAACCGACGTGGTGATCGACTGGCAGATGATCTACTTCGATTCGCTCCAGGACAACCAGCTTGCCGCGGCCATCCAGCACCGGATCGAGCACGAGCGGATGCACACCAACTACTACGGGCTCTTCACGGCCGACGGCAGGCATGTCGCCGGCGACGTGCTGGCCATGCCCGACGGCATCCGGCCGGATCGCACCGGCGTGACGCTCGACCACACGATGACGATCGCGGGTGACCAGGTGCCGCCGGTCGTCCGCACGATGGCGGAGCGGCGCGCCAACGGCGACGTGCTGGTGCTCGGGCGCGACCTGACGCACATCCTGCGGATTCGCGCGGCGATCATCCAGGCGCTGGTCGGCGGCGGCCTGTTCTGCCTGGGCGCGGGCGTCGTCGGCGGCCTGATTCTCAGCGTGCGGCAGATGCGGCGCCTGAAGGAAGTCCGGCGCATCACGCAGCGCATCGCGCAGGGCGACCTCGGGCAGCGGCTGCCGATCGGCGGGCACGACGAGATCGACCTGCTGTCGCATCTGGTCAATCACATGCTCGAGGAAGTCGAGCGCCTGATGAACGAGGTGAAGGGCGTCTGCGACGGTATCGCGCACGACCTGCGTACGCCGCTCGCGCACGTGCATACGCTGCTTGCGCATGCGGCGGAGCGCGCGGACGGGCTCGACGATGCCGCGCTGGCGACGCTCGTCGCCCGCGCACGCAACGAGACCGACGTGCTGCTCAGCCGGTTTCGCGCGATGCTGCGCATCGCCGAAATCGGGTCGCTGCAGCGGCGCGGCGGGTTCGCCGAACTCGCGCTGGAAGATCTCGTCACGGACGTCGGGCAACTGTTCGAGCCGCTCGCCGACAGCCGTGCCATCCATTTCGTCGTGCTCGTCGAACCGGTCGCGCGGATTCACGGCGATCGCGCGCTGCTGTTCGAGGCGCTCACGAACCTGCTCGACAACGCGCTCAAGTACACGACCTCGGGCGACACCGTGCGCCTCGAACTTCACGATACGCCGTCCGGTCCGCGCATCGACGTGGTCGACAACGGCCCGGGCATCGCGGCGAACGAGCGCGAGGCCGTGCTGCAGCATCGTTACCGCAGCCGCCGCACCGGGCACCTCGCCGGGGCCGGGCTCGGCCTGAGCATCGTGTCGACGGTCGTCAACGTGCACGACTTCACGCTGCGCATCGGCAATGCCGAGCCGGGTACGCGCGTGACGATCGAATGCTGGCCGAGGTCGCTCGCATGACGGGCGTTCGCATCCGCCTATACGTGCGCGCGCATTGCCGCCGCGAGGTTGGCTGACGATGCGCGTGCTGCTCGTGACTTCGCCGCACCCGGAAGCATCGTGGCTGTACAAGGCGCTGCAGGAGAGCGGGCACAGCCTGCAGCGTGCGGACGATCTGCGCGACGGGTTGTTCCTCGCGTCGCAGGAGACGTTCGACGCGATCGTCGCGACCGCGTTCGAGCCGGGCAGCGATGCCGCGCTGATCGCGATGCTGCCGCGTTTCGTCGCCGACGGCGGCGGTGCGGCACTGGTGGTGCTGATCGGCCAGGCATCGGCACGCGAGCGCATCCGCGTGCTGCACGCAGGTGCCGATGCGTGTTTCGGCGCGCCGTATTCGTTCATCGAACTGCACGAGCGCCTGCAGGCGTTGCAGCGGCTGGCCGGGCCGCGCGATACGGAAGGCCCGGTCGCGGCGGTGTCCATGCTGGAGACGCTCGCGCGCGAACTCAAGGACGGCAAGCTGCGCCTCGCCGTGACGCGGCGCGAATGCCTGCTGCTCGAATGCCTGATGCGCCATCCGAACGCGCCGGTGCCGCGCGACCAGTTGATCCGGTATGTGTGGCAGGACAAGGACGATGTCGATCCATCGAGCGTCAATCTCGTGGTGTCGCGGCTGCGCCGCAAGCTCGCGCGGCATCTGCCCGATGTCCGGATCGATACGGTGAGCCGCTACGGCTACCAGGTGACGCTGCCGGACGCATAACCGCGCGGCCCCCCTGTACGAACGGGCGCGTTGCCGATGGCAGCGCGCCCGTCGTGCGTTTACGAGCCGAAGAACGGCACACAGAAATCGGGCGGGCCGACGCAATCGCCGGGGCCGTCGGGTTGCGCGCCGGCGCAGCCGGACAGCATCACGCCGGCCGCGATCGCGACGAGCGCAACACGGGCGGAACGAACGAGCAAGGGACGCAGCTTCATGAATGACGGGTGATGCGAGGGGTGGGCGGCGCGCGCCGGGCAGCACGCCCGGCCGCGCGGCGGTGCGCATCAATGCGAATAGAGCGTGGAGTCGAGGTACTTGATCTGCCCGTCCTGTTCGGCGTGCACGAGTTCCGCGTAGACCTGGGCACGCGTTTTCTCGTGGATCGGCTGTCCGTACGGCGGCACCCACTGGCCGGCGGCCTGCGCGCCGGGCACGCCGTCCTTGGTGGCGGCCGGCGTCATCTGCATCGCGTGGGTACTCGTTTGCGCGAACGCGGGAACGGACAGCGCGGCACACGCGGCGAGCAGCGTGGAAGCGACGATCTTGGCGGTTTTCATGTTCGGAATCCTCATGATGATTGACTGGATCATCCCCGGCACGGCCAGTCGATGCCGCGCGTTGGGTTGAGGACAAGCATAGGGGAGGGGGGCTATCGGATCGGCATACGCAACGTGAAAAGAAATTCATGCGCCGGCGCGTTCCGCACGGACATGAATGCGGCGTATCGCGAGGATGAAGAAGGTTTCATTTTTCGGGCCGTTTCGATAACGGCGCTGTCACGCCCGCTGCCTAAATTGTGCGCCATCGCATCGCGGACGGAGCGGCCGTTCCACACCGGCCGGCGATGCGAGAAGACCGATCCACTCTAGCGAAACCATCATGAAGAAACTTCTGGCAATCCCGGCAGCGGTCGCGTGCCTGCTTGCAGGCGCGGCGCATGCGCAGAGCAGCGTCACGCTGTACGGCACGATCGACGCGGGCCTGGACTACATCAGCAACCAGAAATCGGCGGCCGGCGCGGGGCCCGCTTACGGCGTGCAGAGCGGCAACGTCAGCACGTCGCGCTGGGGGCTGCGCGGCAACGAGGATCTCGGCGGCGGCCTGGCCGCCGTGTTCACCCTCGAGAACGGCTTCAGCGTCGCGAACGGCAAGTTCGGCAACGGCGGCGACGAGTTCGGCCGTCAGGCCTGGGTCGGCCTCGCGAGCCGCCAATGGGGCACAGTGACGCTCGGCCGGCAATACGATTTCCTGGTCGACTTCGTCGCGCCGCTGTCGGCGACGGGCTCGGGATTCGGCGGCAACCTCGCCGATCACCCGTACGACAACGACAACCTCGCCAACGACACGCGGATGAACAACGCGGTGAAGTTCCGCAGCGCAGACTACGGCGGCTTCACGTTCGGCGGCGCGTACGGCTTCAGCAACCAGGGCGGCGGGTTCAGCAACAACAACGCGTACAGCGTCGGCGCGCGGTATGCGAACGGTCCGCTCGACGTGGGCGTGGCGTACCTACAGTCGAACCAGCCGGGCGGCGTGAATGCGCCGAAGAACACTGGCGGATCGCTGAGCAGCTCGGACGGCGATGCGATGCTCGCGGGCGGACGCTGGCGCACGTTCGGCGCCGGCGCGCACTATGCGTTCGATCATGCGACGATCGGCTTCGTCTATACGAGAACGATCCTGAACGACCCGCGCGAACTGTCGCAGGGCGGCGCGTACGGCACCGTGAACGGCCAGTTGCTGACCTTCAGCAACTACGAACTGAACGGACGCTACTTCCTGACGCCGGCCTTCTCGCTGGGCGGCTCGTATACGTTCACGCAGGGCCGTTTCGACGATGCGGGCCGCAGTATCGCGCCGAAGTGGAACCAGTTCATGCTGCAGGCCGACTATGCGCTGTCGCGCCGCACCGATCTCTATCTCGAAGGCGTGTATCAGCGCGTGACGGGCGCGGACGGTGTCGCGGTGCTCGGCAACGCGGGGATCTTCAATCTGGCCGCGTCGGGCAACGATCGCCAGGCGGTGGTCGCGGCCGGCATCCGTCACAAGTTCTGACCGGCCGGGCCCGCGAAAAAAAGCACCCGTCGCGATGACGGGTGCATCCAAACGCGACACGCTCCCCACGTGCCGCAACGGGCTCAGGTCGTCGAACGAGCCGGCGTCGCGACCGGCGCTTTCGCGCCGGACGCTGCGTCGTCGGCCGACCACCCTCCGCCCAGTGCCGCGATCAACCCGACCGCCGCCAACTGCCGGCGCGTATTCAGTTCCAGCATCGCCACCTTCGTCTCGAGCTCGGTAGTCTGTGCGGTCACCACGTCGAGATAGCTGACGACGCCGTCCCGATAGCGCGACATCGACAGCTGCAACGTGCGTTCGGCCGCGTCGAGCGCTTCCTGTTGACGATCGGCTTCGTCGCCGAGATGGTGCGTGAGTGCGAGGTTGTCTTCCACCTGCTGGCACGCGTCGAGTACCACCGCACGGTATTTCGCGCCGTTCTCGGCCAGCTGCGCGTGCGCCTGGGCCGTGAGCGCCTGGCGGCGGCCGCCGTCGAACAGCGTGAGCGCGAGGCTGGGCCCGATCGACCAGATCTCGTTCGGCGCCCTGAGCCAATGGCCGAGCCCCGAACTCTGGTATCCGCCGATCAGCCCGAGCGTGATGTCGGGGAAGAACGCCGCGCGCACCACGCCGATCCGCGCGTTGGCGGCCGCCATGCGGCGTTCGGCGGCCGCGACGTCGGGCCGCCGTTGCAGCAGCGTGGCGGGAATGCCGGTCGGGATCGCGGGCAGATACGCCACGCTCAGGTCCGGCGCGAGCGCGAACGACGAGGCCGGTACGCCGGTGAGCGTCGCGATCGCGTGCTCGTACAGCGCGCGCCGTGCCCGCACGTCCTCGGCCGACGCGCGGGCCGAGTCGAGCTGCGTCTGCGCGCGCGAGACGTCGAGATCGGATGCGATGCCGCCCGCGTGCCGGCTCATCGTGAGTTTCAGCGCACGCTGGTACGTGTCGATCGTGTCGGACAGCAACTGCTGCTGCTGGTCGAGCCCGCGCAGGTTGAAGTACGCGTTCGCGAGGCTGGCCTGCAGGCTCAGCTGCACCGATGCGAGATCGTCGGCGCTGGCCTGCGCGTTCGCGCGCCCGGCCGCGACCTCGTTGCGCACCTTGCCCCACAGGTCGAGGTCGTAGTCGAAGCCGGCGTCGAGCGTGTTCGAGCCGTACACGTTCGGCTGGTTCGCGCCGCGCAGCGGGCGCGTGGCCGATTGCCGGTTGCTCGAGACCTGCGCGCCGAGGCCGATGGTCGGGAACAGCCCCGCGCGCGCCTGATCGAACAGCGCGCCGGCTTCGTCATGGCGGGCCACCGCGGCGGCCACGTCGGGGTTGGCGGCCGCCACCCGCGCTTCGAGCCGGTCGAGCACCGGATCGCGGAACGCCTTCCACCAGCCGTCGCGTGCGATGCGGTCGGCCGGCTGTGCCGGCTGCCAGCCGCCCGCTTCCTTGAATTGGGCAGGCAGCGCGGTGGTGGGCGCGTGATAGACGGGCGCGAACGAGCAGGCGGAGAGGAACGCGATACTGGCGAGCATCGCGCAGAGCCGACGCGGGTTAGCCATTCGCACGCTCCGTGTCGCGCACGGCCGCCGCGACGGTGCCGGCCGGCGTCGCGAGCCGGACGCGGTCGCCCGCGGACAGCGAGTCGGGCGGGTTGTCGATCACGCGATCGTCGGGCGCGAGGCCGGTCGCGATCTGCACGTGCGTGCCGAGGTCGGTCGCGATCGTGACGGGCTTGAGCACCGCGCGATCGTCCTTGCCGACCACGGCGACCTGAAGGCCTGCCTGGCGGAAGATCAGCGAGCTGGCCGGAATCGTCAACGCGTGGCTGCTGCCGGCCGGCAGCGCGAAATGCACCTCGGTGTATTCGCCCGGAATCAGCTTGCCGTCGCGGTTGTCGACCATCAGCTGCACGAGCAGCGTGCCGGTCGAATCGGCGATCGAATCGTCGGTGTCGGCGAGCGTCGCATGGAAGGTCTCGTCCGGATGCTCGGGCACGGTCAGCGTCGCGCTCATGCCGGGGCGGATCGCGGCGGCCTCGTTCTGCGGCACGCTCACGTAGACGCGCATCCGGTGCACGTCGGACACGGCGAACAGTTCGGGGCCGGCGCCGCCGCCGGCCGAGATCAGCTGGCCGATGTCGGTCTTGCGCGCGGTGACGACGCCGTCGAACGGCGCGACGATGCGCTTGAACGCCTCCAGCGCGTCGAGACGCCGCACGTTGGCCTCGTTGGCCGCGACGATTGCCTGCTTGGCGGCGAGGTCGCTGGTCTTCTCGTCGGTTTCCTGCTGCGACACGGAATCCTGCGCGAGCATCCTGGTCCAGCGCGCGGCCGTGGACGCGGCCAGCTTCTCGTTGGCGAGCGAGCTCTGCAGGTCGGCGCGCGCCTGCTGAAGCTGCTGGTCGAGCTCGGGCGTGTCGATCAGGCCGAGCAGCTGGCCCGACTTCACGTGCGCGCCGATATCGGTGTACCACGCGTGCAGGTAGCCCGACACCTGCGCATGGATCGGCGCGCTTTCGAACGCGGACAGGTGGCCGGGCAGCACGAGCGCGGCGCCGTCGCCGCCGGTCGTCGGCGTGTAGGCGACCACGGTCGGCACCGCCTGTTCGGCGGACCATCGGGTCATTTCCTGTTTCGCGTGCGCGCGGCCTGCGATGCCGGCCGTCACGATGCCGACCGCGGCCAGCGCGGCGATCGTGGCGACGAGCTTGAGGTTGGGCAGCCGTTTCGGCGACTTGATTTCGATCTCAGTGGACATGGGAAGCTCCGGACGCGGAAGGGGAGGAAGCGCGGGGTGCGTCGTGCTTCAGCGCATCGCGCCGATGCACGAGGCTGAACACGACGGGAACGAAGAACAGTGTCGCGATCGTCGCGCACGCGAGGCCGCCGATCACGGCGCGGCCGAGCGGCGCGTTCTGCTCGCCGCCGTCGCCGAGGCCGAGCGCCATCGGCGCCATGCCGATGATCATCGCGAGCGCGGTCATCAGCACGGGCCGAAAGCGCGTGAAGCCGGCTTCGAGCGCCGAGGCGAGCGCGTTGCCGGTTTCGGCGAGACGCTCGCGCGCGAAGCTGACGACGAGGATCGCGTTCGCGGTGGCCACGCCCATGCACAGGATCGCGCCGGTGAGCGCGGGCACCGACATCTGCGTGTGCGTGGTGAACAGCATCCAGACGATGCCGGCCAGCGCCGCCGGCAGCGCGGAGACGATCACGAACGCATCGGCCCACGAGTGGAAGTTCACGACGATCAGCAGGTAGATCAGCACGATGGCGCCCGCGAGCCCGAGCAGCAGGCCGGTGAACGCGCTGTTCATGGTCTGCACCTGGCCGCGCAGCGTGACGGTCGAGCCCTTGGGCAGATCCTTCGCGGCGGCCTTGACGATGCTGCCGATGTCGGCGGCGACGGCGCCGAGGTCCCGGCCCTGGGTGGTCGCGTAGATGTCGAACAGCGGTTCGATGTTGTAGTGCGACACCACCGCGTTGCCGACGCCGCGCGTGATCGTCGCGAGACCGCCGAGCAGCTGCGACTGGCCGTTCGCGCCGGTGACAGGCAGGTTCTGCAGCGCCGACAGCGTGGTCATCCGGTACTGCGGCGTCTGCGCGACGATCGGATAGGACACGCCGTTACGCGGATTGAGCCAGTAGGTCGGGTCGACCTGGCTGGTGCCCGCGAGCGTCGCGACCACCGAGTTCGTCACGTCCTGCTCGGTGATGCCGAGCTGGTCGGCACGCGTCCGGTCGACCGCCACCGTGAACTGCGGATAGGTGCTGGCCTGCTGGATGCGCGGGTCGGCCACGCCGGCGATCAGGCGCAGCTTGCGGTACAGCTCGCGCGCATAAGCGAGGTTGGCCTGCTGGTTGGGGCCGGCCACCTGCAGGTCGACCGGGGCCGGTGCGCCGAAGTTGAGGATCTGGCTGACGATGTCGGCAGGCAGGAACGAGAACGTCGTGCCCGGATAGGCGCGCGGCAGGCGTTCGCGCAGCTCGCGCACGTAGTCGGCGGTCGGCGCGTGGTCGTGCGACAGCGAGATCAGGATGTCGCCGTCCTGCGGTCCGAGCGTGCCGCTGTTGTTGTAGGTCAGGTTGATCCCGCTGTTCGGCAGGCCGATGTTGTCGACCACTTCGCGCAACTGCGCGGGCGGGATCACGCCGCGAATCGTGTTTTCGATACGGTCGAACTCGGCGGCGGTTTCCTCGACGCGCGTGCCGACCGGCGCACGCACGTGCAGCGAGATCTCGCCCGAGTCGATCGTCGGGAAGAAGTTGCGGCCGAGCCACGGGACGAGCAGGAACGATGCGGCCACCACACACAGGAACGCGACGACGAACGGCTTGCGGCGCGTGAGTGCGAGCCCTAGCAGGATCCGGTACGACGCGCGCACGGACTCGAAGCGGCGCTCGAATGCACGCTGGAAGCGCACCAGCGGATTGCGCGACGGCGGCGCGTCGTGCGCGCCGGCATGGCCCGCATGCGAATCCATGATCGCCGCGAGCTCGCCCGACGCATGGCCGGCCGACGCGTGCGGCTTGAGCAGGTATTGCGCGAGCATCGGCACGAAGGTGCGCGACAGCACGAACGACGACATCATCGAGAAGATCACCGCCTTCGCCATCGGCACGAACAGGAAACGCGAGATGCCGTCGAGCATCAGCATCGGCACGAACACGATGCAGATGCACAGCAGCGAGACGAGCGCCGGCATCACGATCTGTTTCGCGCCGTCGACGATCGCGGTGCGCGTGTCCTTGCCCTGTTCGAGGTGCCAGTTCACGTTCTCGATCGTCACCGTCGCATCGTCGACCAGAATCCCGACCGCGAGCGCGAGGCCGCCGAGCGTCATCACGTTGAGTGTTTCGCCGGTCGCCGCGAGCAGCGCGATCGCCGAGAGCACGGCCAGCGGGATCGACGCGGCGATGATCAGCGTCGAGCGCCACGAGCCGAGGAACAGCAGGATCATCAGCGAGGTCAGCGCGGCGGCGATGATGCCTTCGCGCGCCACGCCGCTGACGGCGCCGTTCACGAAGGTCGACTGGTCGCCCATCGTGACGAGCTTCAGGCCCGGCGGCAGCGTCTGTTCGACCAGCGGCAGCTTCGCCTTCACGCCCGCGATGATGTCGAGCGTCGATGCCGAGCCGTTCTTCAGGATACTCATCAGCACCGCGCGATGGCCGTCCACGCGCACGATGTTGCCCTGCGGCGGGTAGCCGTCACGCACATGCGCGACGTCACGGATATAAATCGTCGTGCCGTCGACCGACTTGATCGGCAGGTCGTTCAACGCGTCGAGCGAGAGCGGGCTGTTGTTGAGCTTGATGTTGTATTCGAAGCGGCCGATCTTCTGCGTGCCGGCCGGGATGATCTGGTTCTGCTGCGCGAGCGCGTGCGCGACGTCCTGCGCCGACAGCCCTTTCGACTGCAGCGCCTGCGGGTCGAGGTCGATCTGCACTTCACGTGACTTGCCGCCGTACGGCGTCGGAATCGCGACACCGGGCACCGACAGCAGCTGCGGTCGAATGAAGTTGACCGCGTAATCCGCCAGCTTCTGTTCGTCGAGCGTGTTGCTGGTCAGCGCGATCTGCAGCACGGGGACGGTCGACGCGTTGTAGTTGAGGATTTGCGGCGGCGTGGTGCCGGGCGGCATCTGTTTGAGCACGGTCTGCGAGATCGACGTGACCTGCGCGGTCGCCGTGCGGATATCGACGGTCGGCTGGAAGAAGATCTTCACGATGCCGTAGCCGCGGAACGATTGTGACTCGATATGCTGGACATCGTTGACCGTCGTGCCGAGCGTGCGCTCGTAGTACGTGATCACGCGTCCGGACATGTCGTCCGGCTGCAGGCCGGCGTAGTTCCAGACGACGCTGATCACCGGAATGCGGATATCCGGGAAGATGTCGATGGGCGTGCGGAGTGCCGCGAGCGGACCCGCGATCAGGATCAGCAGCGCCAGCACGACGAACGTGTAGGGCCGGGTGAGCGCGAGCCGGACAATTTTCAGCATGGGGTGCTGCTCCGTTCAAAAGCGTCGTGAAGAAGAGCCGGATGCGCGCGGCTTCGGGAAAACACCGATACGCAGCCGATGACCGCATTCTGCGGAGCGGCCCCTAACAGCCGGTCGCTAAAAAGATGAAAGAAGTTTTAGGTGGCGGCGGCCGGATTCAGCCGAGCATGTAGCCCGCGCCGCGGATCGTGCGGATCAACGGTGCCGCATCCGGACGGTTCACCTTCTTGCGCAGGCGGCCGACGTGGACGTCGATCAGGTTGGTGCCCGGATCGAAGCGGCAGCCCCACACCGCCTCGAAGATCATCGTGCGCGTGAGCACGCGCCCGGCGTGGCGCATCATGAATTCGAGCACGCGCAATTCGGTCGGCAGCAGCGCGAGCTCGCTCGCGCCGAGCGTGACGCGGCGTCGCACCAGGTCGAACGCGAGCTCGCCCGCGCGCAGGACCGTCTCGACCTGCGCGCCGCGCGGCCGGCGGCGGATCAGCACGTCGATGCGCGCGCACATCTCGTCGAGCGAGAACGGCTTGACGAGATAGTCGTCGCCGCCCGCGCGCAGCCCCTGGATGCGCTGGTCGACGTCGGACATCGCGCTCATCACGAGCACCGGCGTGTCGAGGCCGACGCCGCGCATCGTCGCGAGAATCGTGAGCCCGTCGAGATCCGGCAGCATGCGGTCGAGCGTCACGACGTCGTAGTCGGCACTCATCGCCCTGGCCATGCCGTCGCGGCCGGTGCGCGCGACGTCCACCTGGTGGCCGGCGGCGCGCAACGTCTGGGTGATGTGATCCGCGATCAGCGGATCGTCTTCGATCGTCAGGATGTGGGGCATGGACGGGGCGGCCCGGGCGGAATCAGGCGGCGGCGCGCTCGGGCGCGCGATAGTGTTCGACCACGTAGTCGATGAAGCTGCGGACCTTGGTCGACAGATGGTTGCGGCTCGGGTAAAGCATCGAGATGCAGCGCGCGCCGCCGTTCACTTCGTAGCGTTCGAGCAGCGGCACCAGCGCGCCGCGTGCGAGATCGTCGGCGACGAGCGGGTGCGGCAATTGCGTGATGCCCATGTGATTGAGCGCCGCGATCCGCACCATCATGCTGCCGGTCGAGGCCAGTGCGTTGCCGGTGTAGACGCGGTAGGAGCCGTCGACGTCCGAGAATTCCCAGCTGCGCGCGGTGCCGTTCGACACGGTCAGCAGGCTGTGTTCGTTCAGTTCGACGGGATCGTTCGGCGTGCCGTGGCGCGCGAGGTACTCGGGTGACGCGACGACGACGTCGCGCACGCTCGTCAGCATCCGCGACACGAAGGTCGCGTTGACGAGGCGGCGATCGTCGCAGAAGCAGACGTCGTAGCCGCCCTCGACCATGTCGACGTGCGTGTCGAACGTGGTCACGTCGAACCGGACGCGCGGATGCCCGTCGCGATACGCCGACAGCAGCATGCCGAGGCCGGCCGCGACGGAGGTCGCCGACGCGGCGATCCGCAGCGTGCCGCGCGGGTCGCGCGTGACCTGCACGAGGTTCGATTCCATCTCGTCGAGCTTCTCGATGATCGAGCGGCAACCGTCGAGATATTCGCGGCCGGTCTCGGTGAGGGACAGGCTGCGGGTCGTCCGGTTCAGCAGTCGCATGTTCAGGTGCGCTTCGAGCATGCCGACGCTGCGCGTGACCGCGGCCGCCGACATCCCGAGCTGGCGCGCGGCGAGATTGAAACTCGACAACTCGACTACACGCGTGAACACGCGCATCGCTTGCAGTTGGTTCATGGTCCGCCGAAGGAAAGAATTGACCGTTCGCATGCGCCGCCGACGCATCGCTCGATGCGTGCCGCCGCGCGTGACCGGCAAGGTAGCGAGCCGATTATGGGATGCGGGCCGGCGCCGGACGCTTAAAAAACGACGCGGAATGGATGAAATTTCGTTTAAGGAAGCGGCGGACGAGGCGGGGGGCGAGGCGTGCGCGAGCGGGGCGGCGTTCTCGCCTGACGCCGCGATTCACTGAACATGCGTGTCGTCGAAGGTATCGACCCTGCCATCGAGATCGTCGTGCGTCGTGACGGCGAATACGCGATTGACGCAACGGCAGTCAACCTAAAAATAAATTCATGAAGCTGCATCAAATCTTCAGGTGCGCGCGCGACGCGGCTGCCGATAATGGGCCGATACGAGTAGCCACGAGGAACGCAATAATGACGCAGCCGCTGAGTATCAAGATGATCCAGGAACACGGCAAGCCGGTGGTGCTGGTGTCGGTCGAACGGGGCGCCGCGGTGCTCGATCCGGAGGACGTCGACGCGGTCATCCAGTATCTGAGCCTGTTGCGCGCGTCGATGCAGCCGGCCGTGCCCGAGATGCCGCCGCGCGCGCAGCAGTTCGTGACGGAGATGGACCCGTGCTGGTATGCGGAGCGCCATCCGCTGTACGGCGGCGCGGTGCTGTTGCTCCGGCACACGGGGCTCGGCTGGGCGAGTTTCGCGCTGCCGCCGCGGAGCCTCGAGCGTCTGCACGGGTCGCTCACGCAACTGCTCGAGGACGAGCAGATGGTGGTCAGCCTGCCGAACTGATTCGGCGCGTGGGTCGATCGCACCGGCCGGGGCCGGCTTCCGGTGCACGGGAAGCCGGCCCCTTCGCGCGATCGCCTAGAACGTGTGGCGCAGCCCGATCCGGCCGACCGCCTGCCGGCCGCTCGACGACGGATCGAAGCCCGCCACCTGCGCGACGGCGCCGCCCGACGCCATCTGCAGTGCCGCGAGTGCATAGATCGCCGTGCGCTTCGACAGCTCGTACTCGGCGCTCGCGTTCAGTTGCCGGTAGTCGGGTTCCTGGCCGGTCGCGTGGTCGCGGCCGGTCGTGTAGGTGTAGCCGAGGCCGAAATTGAGCTGGCTCGTGGCGGCGAGCGTGCCGGCGATCTCGTAGTTCTGGAACTTCACGTCCTGCGCGTCGTCGCCTTGCTGGAAATCGACGTTGGTGAAGTTGCCCATCAGCTTGACGTTGCCGATCTGGTACGACGCGCCGGCCGCGAAGATGTTCTGGCTGCGCGCGTTCATGAGCGCGTCGCCGTACACCGCGTTCGTGTATCCGCTGCCGTTCTGGTAGCTCTGCACAGCCTGCTCCGGATCGTTGACGCGCAAGTAGCCGACGCCGGCCGAGAACGGCCCGTTCGTGTAGGCGAGCGCCGCGCTGTACGCGGCGTTGTCGGAGAAGCGGCCGGGCTGCCCGCCGAACGAGTAGAGCGCCTCGGCGGTGAAGCCGGCGATCGTCGGGCTCGTGTATTTCACGGCGTTGCTGATCGCGAAGCCGTTGTCGAGGTTGTCCATGTCGTTCGGGTGCGAGAAATACCAGCCCCCGTAATAGTCGTTCAGCGAATACGGCTCGATCAGGTCGACGATCGGATCCCACTGCCGGCCGAGCGTCAGCGTGCCCATGCGTTGGTCGGACAGCCCGACGTAAGCGTTGCGCGAGAACGCGAGGCCGCTGCCGAGCCCGCCGTTCGTGGAATTGAAGCCGCTTTCGAGATCGAAGATCGCGGCGAGCCCGCCACCGAGATCTTCCTTGCCGCGCAGCCCCCAGCGGCTGCCGGCGCTGACGCCGCTCGCCATCTGCCACAGGTGCTGGCCGTCGACGTTCGACGCGAAGTCGATCCCGGTGTCGATGACGCCGTACAGCGTGACGCTGCTTTGCGCATGCGCGTGGGAGAACAGGCCGCAGCAGGCGAGTGCGCACGTCATGCGCAGCAGCCGTGTCGTTTTATTCATGGATGAAGGTCTCGAACGTAGGTTGACGGATATTATTCGCAGTCCTTGTTTAAAGGGCTGGTCGTCGAGAATATAGCCGCGTCAAAAGCGTGTGGATCGGCAATTCAGTCTTTCAGTTTTTGCGTTGGTTTCGTGCCTGTGGGCGGTCGACAACGCGGGTGTTGGGCGCTGTGGGTTGTTCGCTTCGGGGTGGGGGCTGGGGGGATGACTCCGTGCTTCGCAACGCGACCGACATTGACGACATCGATGCGCAGCGCGCCAGCGTTTGAATATGCCTGGATCTTGAGGTTTCCGATCGACGATGACCTGCGAGTTATTTTCAGGTCAGGCGCAATTTTCAGCAAAATAATAATTCATCCCGATCCGTATTTTGAATGATTGGCGTGCTTGATCCAATTCAAATATCAATCGACGAATCAAATTATTGAGCAATGGAGGCGGCCATTCCGGTGGCCTCAGAACGCGAAATTCCGGGATCGATCATTCACGATCGTCAAACGCCAGAATCCGCGTTACGTCAGGGTTGAAGGGCGAAGAAACCAGGAATGGATGATTCGATGCCGCGAATCAAATGATTATCAATGACGGACGTTTATTTTTCCGGTTTTTGCGGATAAGGTTCGACTCGGTGAAAGTGATTTGTCAGGAAGCGCGACGATTGATCATTGCTTGCCGCGGTTTCATTCGACCGCCGCTTTCGCCGATCAGCATGCGCGACGATGCGTCGACAGGAATCTCTTCGCGGAATCCTGCGACAGGCTCGATGTGCGCATATCCGTTTCGACATTCATGCCATGAGAGGGCTCATGAACAAGAACATCCGCAGCTACGTTGCTTCCGTCATGCCACGCGCGCTGGCCGGTGCGGCACTGCTGGTCGCGGCGGCCGGTGCGCACTCGCACGGCCGTTTGACCGAACCGCCTTCGCGCATCGTGCTGTGCACGCAAGGCCAGAATCCGAACTGCCCTGTCGACGCGTGGCACGCTAACGCGATGGAGAACGGCAAGTTCTTCCCCGCGACGCAAAGCGGCCTGTCGGATTCGTTCGCGCCGGACGACGCGAAGAATGCCGCACCACCGAAGGACGGCGAAATCGCCGGCGCCAGCACGAATGGCCCGCTGCCCGTGCTGAACGAGCAGTCGCCGGGCCGCTGGCAGAAGATCCCGCTACGGCCGGGCGCGGTGCAGAATTTAAAATGGGAATTCAGCGCCGTGCACAAGACGCGTCGCTGGAACTACTTCATTACACGCGCCGACTGGAACCCGTCGGAAAAGCTCACGCGTGCGCAGTTCGAGCCCACGCCGTTCTGCACGATCCAGAATCCCGGCCAGCCATACTGGAACCCGAACGCGAACCTGGTGCCTCAGCAGCCGACCATTCACGCGTGTCGGCTGCCGATGCGTAGCGGCTACCACGTCATCCTTGCAGTCTGGGAAGTCGCGGATACGGCGATGGCGTTCTATCAGGTCGTCGACGCGATCTTCACCAATGGCGATACGACACGCAGCCCGTTCTGATCCGGCCGCGACATGACGCGCCCGGCGATGCCCGGCGCGTCATGAGTTGAAGAACCCGTGTGAGGAGCGCGGTGGGCGGCACTGACACGGCAACCGGCTTACCCGGCGACTACCTGGTTGCGGCCTTGATGCTTCGCGCGGTACAGGCGTTCGTCGGCCTTGCGCAGGATCGCGTCGATCGTCTCGCCGTCCCGGCCGAATTCGGAGGCGCCGACACTCACGGTGACCTTGATCGGTTCGCCGATGCCTGCTTCGAACGGCGCGCCGGCGATCGCCGCGCGGATGCGCTCGCCGATCGACCGGGCCGTGTCCAGCGCGGCTTGCGGCAGCAGCACCATGAATTCCTCGCCGCCTACCCGCGCGACGCCATCGTACGGCCGGATCGCATCGGTGCATTTGTCGACGAAGCGTTGCAACACCTGATCGCCCGCCTGATGCCCGTAACTGTCGTTGATCGCCTTGAAGTGGTCGAGATCGAGCGCGAGCAGCGAGAACGGCGCACCGTTGCGCTTGGCCCGGTTGATTTCCGCTTCCACGCTTTCGATGAATTGCCGCCGGTTGGTCGCGCCCGTGAGCGGGTCCGTGGCCGCCAGGTGCTCGAGCTTTTCGTTGGTCCGTTGCAGCGCCTGCAACGCGCGCTCCGTCCTGGCCATCGCGTCCCTCAACCGGGCAAACAGTTCTGCCTGGCTGTAGATCTTCGAAAACGAACGGGTCGTTTGAAAGGCCTGCACCACGCCGAAACTGAGCAGGAAGAAGCCGGCCGCGAAAATCGCATGCGCGAGCCACCACATGTGATTCCACGGCCGCCCGAGGATGAAGGCGAGCGACGAGAGTGCGAACGACGTGACCGAAATGCCGTAGATCGTCATCAGCGGCGAGCGGATGCGGCGTACGACCAGCGCAACGACGTTCACGGCCGAGAGCAGCAGTGCGCCGCCTTCCATCGACAGGCGCACCCACAGGTGGCCGGCTACCGGCGAGAAGGCGATCACGGCGACCGCGACGTCGACGAGTCCGAACAGCGCGAGCCAGGGCAACCAGATGCGGGGATCGGCGCGGGTCGTTGCGCTGTCGGCCTTGTGACTATAGGTGAGCTGCCCGACAAGGATCAGGATCGACATGGTCAGGCGCGATGCCGGCCCGTACAGCAGGAACAGCCAGATGTTGTGATGCGCCATGCCGGTGAACAGGCCGTGCAACGCATAGATGACGGAAAAGCCCAGAAAGCCCAGCGTAAGCCAGCGAAGCAACGGCTCACCCGACAGGCGATAGCAGCGCCAGCAGACATACGTGACGAACGCGCCTTCGAGCGTGGCGGCCGCGATCGCCAGCTCGTGAAAGGCGTGATTCTCGAATTTCAGCGACGGGTCCTGGAAGAAGTACAGGTAGGCGATCAGATAGGCGGGCAGCAGCGCGAAGCCGACCAGCAGGAGCCTCGCGTACACCCGGGTGACCAGTTGGGCGGTGCGGGTCGACGCTTGGGGGGCGAGATCGACAGTCATGTTCGGCCTCCGGATTCGGTGGATGCATCAAGGACGGCTACGTGACGTCATCGCGGGTCGGCAGCCAATACGATGAAGCCAGATCGCGTCGCCTGAATTTCGTCGATTTGAACAATCAGCCAAATGGCTGCGGGATATCCGGTTAAATTATCGAATGGCGATAATTGCAATATGGCAATGCGATCGCGTGAATATTTCTGGTTTCGATATGGGTGAAAATACTCGATTCAAGGGTTGATGCCTGACGATTATGTAGTATAACCAATCGAAACGCGGGCGTTTGATTGAAGCATCACTACATCGGCCGTCGAAAGACCGGTATCCGCCGCCGCGAGGCAGGCACGCTATCCCAAGCCTGCGTGACGGCTTCACGTACCGCCTGCATCGCGCTTGTGACGGATATCCGGTCTTGCGCGAAAGTGGCGTGCACATGCTTCACCAGCATAGACCGAAGTCGTAGTTTTTTCGTCGTAGATATAAAAACAAAATCAATATCGAAATTTGTCTTCGGACGGCAATTTGTAAGGTTGATTTCTCTTGAATTCGACCCGGGCGGAGCATTGTCAATCGAAAGGGGAAGCCACCGGGTGGAGGAGCCGCAAGGCTGATCTGATCACGATGTTGATTCGGTAGTCCGTATCAATGGTGCAGACGCTTGCCGTCCGCATGACGTGGCGGGTTTTCGTTACGCCCGTGTGGACGGAGCGCGTCTTCCTGAAATCTTCCCCGGCATGTATCGCGTGAAAGACCGATGCCGGCAATGCGTAAAACGCAATGAGGGCGTGAAAATGAAGAGCAACCGATCCGGAATCATGCAGCGATCGACCTTGAAGGGCGCGCTGGCGCTTCTGCTGGCATGGTCGTCCTTCGGCACCGGCACCGCCGCGGCAGCCGGGACGGGTACCGGCACGGCGCCGGCATTCGTTTATAGCCCGTACAAGGACGCGACGATTTCGATGAACTGGAACACGAACGTCATCTCGTCGAACGTCACCGGTCAGATGCGCCCGGTGCTGTCGGTGCTGCCAGCCGGTGTCCGTACGCTGACGCTTGCGTTTGCGACCGGCGAATGCGGCAGCGAGAACTGGGCGGGCGTCGACGGCGGTGCGATGGCGGCCGCCAATGTGCCGCTTTTCACCGCGGCCAATGTGAATTACGTGATTTCCACCGGCGGCGCGGCCGGCATGTTCACGTGCGGGTCGGATGCGGGCATGGCGGCCTTCATCAATCGTTATGCGTCGAACAACCTCATCGGGATCGACTTCGATATCGAGGGCGGGCAGACACAACAGGTGATCAACGATCTCGTCCGGCGCGTGGCAGTCGCCCAGCAGAATTATCCCGGCCTGCGCTTCAGCTTTACGCTCGCGACACTGGCCCCTTCCCAGCAGGGCGCGACCACGGCCGGCTCCTGGGGCGCCAGCGCCCCCGACAGCTTCAACGTGTATGGAGACTGGGTCATGCAGGCGATCCAGGCGTACGGCCTGAAGAACTACACCATCGACCTGATGACGATGGACTACGGGTCGGCTGGGGCGGGGAACTGCGTGGTCGCGAACGGCACCTGCCAGATGGGACAGTCGGCGATCCAGGCGGCGATGAACCTGCACGATCACTGGGGCGTACCGTACAGCCAGATCGAGCTGACGCCGATGATCGGCGGCAACGATGTGAGCGGCGAAACCTTTACGCCGGCCGATGCGGACACCGTTGCGCAGTTCGTGAAACAGAATGGCCTCGTGGGTGTCCACTTCTGGTCGTTCGACCGTGACGTCGATTGTCCGCCCGGCGCCGCATCGTCGACGTGCAACTCCATCGGCGGCGTCGGTACGCTCGGTTATACGAACCGGTTTGCCAACGACCTCGCGCCCGGCAATTGAACGAAGCGGGGGCAGCGCGCCGGATCGGTGTCGGCTTCCGCGTCGACCGTACCTTCAGGCCGCGGCGGATCGCCCTTTCGGCTCGGCGAGGTGTGCCAGCCCGAGGCCCTCGAGCACCTGCGCCTGAATCGATGCCGCTTGGGCGTTGAGGGCGTCAGCGCCGAATGACTCGCCCACGATCAAACGCGGTGGGCGAGTACCGTTGGCTTGTGCGACAAGCTGCACGATCGCGTCGGCGACGTCGTGCGGGTTCGGCGCGTGGTCGCTCGCGAACAGCGCCATGAGCGTCTCCACCATCTTGTCCGGAATCGCACCGGCCTCGCCGTAGCCGGGTATGCGTGCGGCGTCGGCGGGCCGCTGCGCGCTGGCGAAAATATTCGTCGGATAGTTGCTGGGTTGAACGAGAACGACGTCGATGCCCGACGTCGACAACTCGTAGCGGTAGCTGTCGGTCAACGCTTCGAGCGCGAACTTCGATGCGCCATAGAGACCGAAGAACGGAAACGTCACGCGGCCGAGTATCGAGCCGATGTTCACGATCAGGCCCTCGCCCTGTTTCCTGAAGGTCGGCAGCACCGCCCTCGACGTTCGCTGGATGCCGAATACATTCACGTCGAAGAGCGCCTGTACCTGCTGTGTCGTGAACGCCTCGGAAATACCCGCTGATCCGATACCTGCGTTGTTGACGAGGACGTCGAGATGTCCGGCATTTTCCAGCACGGAAGCTACGCCTCGCTCGACGGACGCATCGTCCGCCACATCCAGTTCGATGACGTGCATGCCTTTCGCTTGAAGGGCTTCGGCATGCAGCCGGTTTCGGCCGGCGATGTCGCGCATCGACGCGAATACCCGGTGCCCGGCCGCCGAGAGCCCCTCTGCAGTGTGGCGGCCGAAGCCGCTGCTGGCGCCGGTTATCAGAATAGTTTTGGTCATGTCGAGTGTGTTCCAGCAAAACAAGGTTGGAGAGCCGCAACCGAATCAGCGCGAGCATGTCCGGCGCGGTCGAGATGAAATGGACGACGTCATTGGAGAACTCTTCGCCGCATTGCAGTGCAGTCTAGGTTTTTCACGGAAAGCGGGCTATAGTCGCAAATGACATTAATGGATGCGTTTACGACATGAGATTGTCCATTCTGGCGCTCGAAGGGCTGTTCGACACCGGCCTGACGGTGCTTTTGGATACCTTCGCGATGGCCAACGAACTGGCTGCCGCTCAGGGCTTTGCCGCGCCGCCCTTCGACGTCGGAGTGGTCGGCGTACGCAGACGCGTCCGTACCGCGCACGGACTGTCCATGCTGGCGGAGCCCGCAAGCAGCGCACGCCATGCCGACTGGGTGGTCGTGCCCGCGCCTGGCATCAGGCAGCCGGAGCGCCTGATCGAGGCGCTGGAGCGTCCGGACGTGCGCGATGCAATGGCGCACCTTCGGGCGTGGCATGCCGATGGCGTCGGCGTCGCCGCCGCTTGCATCGGTACGTTCGTGCTGGCGGAAGCCGGGCTTCTGGATCATCGCGAGGCGACGACCACCTGGTCGCTCTCGCCCTTCTTTCGTCAACGTTATCCTGCGGTCGATCTGAACGATTCACGCATGGTCGTCGCCGCGGATCGCCTGGTGACGGCGGGATCGGCCATGGGCCATCTCGACCTTGCGCTGTGGTTGATGCGTCAGGCGAGTCCCGAACTGGCCACGCTCGTTGCCCGTTTCATGCTGATCGACAAGCGTTCGTCACAGGCCGAATACATCATTCCGGATTACCTCGCCCATGCGGATCCGCTGGTCGCTCGATTCGAGCGATGGGCCCGCGAGCATCTTTCCACGGGTTTTTCGCTTCAGGCGGCGGCCGCCGCATTGGCCGTCGGACCGCGCACGCTGCAGCGCCGTACCGAGGCGGTACTTGGGAAGTCGCCATTGGCGTTCGTCCAGGATCTGCGCATCGAACGGGCGCAGAATCTCGTGTCGATGGGTTACGACCTGGAGACGATTGCAAGCGAGGTCGGCTACGCGGATGCGGCGACGTTGCGGGCCTTGTTGCGTCGCAGGCTCGGCCGTGGGGTGCGGGAATTGCGTGCCAGCAATCGGTAGCGTCCGGCCCCGAAAAGCGGCGTGCCGTACGCGGCGAATGCCGAACCAAGGGGCCGTGGGCGCCGCCGGAACGGCACTAGCGCCTGCCGGCGCGCCCGTGAACACCCGTCAGTTCGACCATGAAATCCAGGAACGCCCGGGTCTTGGCCGGCACGTGATGCCGGGATGGGTAGTACGCATATAACGGATACCGCTCGTCGGCCCATTCGGGAAAGAGATTGATCAACCGGCCGTCGGCGATCAGCGGCTCGGCACCGAGCAGCAGCATCTGCGCAATGCCGGAACCGGCGAGGCACGCGCTGAGCAGGGCGCCCGGATCGTTGACCGTGAGGCGTCCCCGGGTGTCGACCACGATGCGTTTGCGCCGACGATGGAATTCCCAGGCGAACGGCTTGCCTGTCTCCGGGTTGCGAAATTCAAGGCATCGGTGGCTCCGGCTTTCGAGGTCCTCGGGTTTGGCCGGCCGTCCCCGGCGAGCGATGTACGAGGGCGCCGCGACCGTCACGACGCCGGTATCGAGCAGCTTTCTCGCAATCAGGCTGGACGATCGCGGTTCGCCGAATCGCACGGCGAGGTCGAAGCCGTCCATGACGAGGTCGCCCAGGCTGTCTCGCGCGATGAGCTCGATTTCGAGGTCGGGATGTGCGTCCATGAACGCATCGAGTTGTTGCCCGAGAATGGCCCGGTAAACGACGGGATCCAGATTGATTCGCAGCTTTCCGCGCACGACGGAGGCGCCGCCTGCGGCCGCCGCAGCTGCTTCCTCCAGCCCGGCAAGATGCGGCATGACCTGCTCGTAAAACCTGCGGCCCTCTTCGGTCAGCGACACCGACCGCGTCGTTCGATTGAAAAGCCGGATGTTCAGCTTTCTTTCCAGTCGTGCAATCGCTCGACTGACGCCCGGCGGCGTCATGCCTATTACGTCGGCCGCAGCCGCAAACGTTCCGGCATCGACCACGGCGGCGAACACGCTAATGCTGCCGGACAGTTTCTCGCTACTGGATCTCATGGTTGTTCGAGTGCATACGGTGGCGGATCGCGGGCGACCCGCTGAAGGCCGCCACGCCGACGCCGGACAGCGCAGCAATGCCGGTCGTCTGCGTCGATCATGCCGAATTAGTGACGCGTTGTCACTTATCTGCTTCCATCCATGTCGTTTTGTTTCGCTCGATGTTTGGCCAGAATGCGACCGACGTATTCACACACGGAGAACGAACATGTATGCGATAACAGGAATCACCGGCAAGGTCGGCGGCGCATTGGCCAGCGAGCTGCTGGCGGCGGGGCGGCCGGTGCGCGCGGTCGCGCGCGACACGACGCGGGCAGGGGCGTGGGCGGCGCGCGGGTGCGAGATTGCGACTGCCTTCATGGAAGACCCATCGTCGCTCGCCGCCGCGTTCACGGGCGCTGCGGGCGTTTTCATCCTGCCGCCTTCGGAGTTCGATCCGGAGCCCGGGTTTCCCGAGGCGCGGAAGGTGATCGAGGCCGTGTCCGCGGCGCTTCTGAAGGCGCGCCCCGAAAAGGTCGTTTGCCTGTCGACGATCGGTGCACAGGCTGACGAGCCCAATCTGCTCACGCAACGCACGCTGATGGAACAGGCGCTGCGCGAGATGCCGATGCCCGTGACCTTCCTGCGGCCCGGCTGGTTCATGGAGAACGCCGCGTGGGACGTCGCGTCCGCGCGCGACGAGGGCGTCGTCGCCAGCTACCTGCAGCCGCTCGACAAGCCCGTGCCGATGGTCGCCACCGCGGACGTAGGTCGCGTTGCGGCAGAACTGCTCCAGCAGACCTGGCGCGGTGTGCGTGTCGTCGAGCTCGAGGGCCCGCGCCGCGTGAGCCCCGACGATCTTGCACTCGCCTTCGCTCGCGTTCTGGGCCGGCAGGTGCGCGCGGAAGGCGTCGACAGGCGAACGTGGGAAGCATTGTTCCGCGCGCAGGGCATGAAACATCCATTACCCCGCATGCGCATGCTGGACGGCTTCAACGAAGGCTGGATCGATTTCGAAAGTAATCCGGAAGAAATCGTGCGCGGTCACATCGCACTGGATACGGTTCTTGGCGAGCTTGTGTCGCGTGCGGTGTGAATGAATTCGGTGGGCGACGTATGGCGCGTTTGTGCTACGCGCCAACGATGCATCGTCGCGGTCGAACGACTGCCGGATTCCGTGTCGATTGGATGTCGCGATTGTCGCTATTAATGTCATTTGTGACTATGGATCAGACCTCGTCGCAAGTCTAGACTGCGAAGCGTTTCCGGCATCCGCAGATCTCTGCTGCACCTTCTGTACGACAAGGCCAATCCGATGACATTTTCGCCAGAACTTCACCTGCTGACGCTCACCGCGCTCGCAACGCTGCTGATGTGGATTCCGTACATGCTGGCCAGGATCATGACGCGTGGCCTGATGGCGGCCCTGAACAATCCCGATCCGTCCCGTCCGCCCGATCCGCCGTGGGCGGAACGCGCACGGAGCGCGCATGCGAACGCGATCGAGAATCTCGCCGTGTTCGCCCCGCTCGTGCTGATGTGCGCAATGACGGGGGCGAGCGGCCCGGCGACGGTGTTCGCGGCCAAGCTCTATCTCGGTGCCCGGTTGGTTCACTACGTGGTCTACGCCGCCGGCATTCCCGTTGTTCGCACGATCGCTTTCCTGGCCGGCTTCGCGGCGACGCTCACGTTCGCTGTTGCGTTGCTCGGACAAGCGAGCTGACCCCCACGCACTTGCGTTTCACTTGCCTGCTTACTTCAGAGGTCACCATGAAATCGACTCCCGGCAACATCCTCGACACGATCGGCAACACGTCGCTCGTCCCGTTGCGAAACGTTGTCCCGAAGAACGGCGCACGCCTTTTCGTCAAGCTCGAAAGCCAGAATCCAACCGGCAGCATGAAAGATCGGATCGCGCTCGAGATGATCGAAGCTCCCGAGCGGGATGGGCGTCTGAAGCCCGGCGGCGCAGTGGTCGAATACACCGGCGGCAGCACAGGTGTGTCGCTGGCGCTGGTGTGTGCCGTCAAGCGGCATCCGCTGCATCTGGTTTCATCGGATGCGTTCTCGAAGGAAAAGCTGGATCACATGCGCCTGCTGGGCGCGAAGCTGACGCTCGTCGCCAGCGACAACGGCAAGCAAACCGAGAAGCTGACGAAGGACATGATTCGCGAAGCGCATCGAATTGCCGGCGAGACGGGCGCATACATCACGGCGCAGATGGAAAACACCGATCAGCTCAACGCCTATACGAAGATGGCCGACGAGATCTGGGAGCAGACCGGCGGCCGCCTCGACGGCTTCGTCCAAAGTGTCGGCACGGCTGCGTCGCTGCGCGGGATCTCGCGGCGCTTGCGCGAACACGATGCACGCATTCGGATCGCCGGTGTGGAGCCGGCCGAATCCGCGGTACTGTCGGGCGGCCCTACCGGCGCGCACAAGATCGACGGGATCGGCGCGGGTTATGTCGTGCCGCTTTGGCGCGACGGGATTGCTGACGAACTCGAGCGTGTCTCCACGGAGGAGGCGAGAGCCATGGCGTTCCGACTGGCCGCCGAAGAGGGGTTGTTCTGCGGTACGTCGACCGGAGCCAACGTAACTGGCGCATTGCGACTCGCCGAACGGCTTGGCCCGGACGCCACGATCGTGACGATCATGTGCGACACCGGCATGAAGTACCTGAAGTCGTTCGCGCCAACGACTGACTGACGGCCATTGGTCGTAGCCGCCTCTTTTTGCACCGAGACCGGTTTCGTCTGGCGCAGCAGGTGAGCGGCGATCAGCGCGACCGGCACGACGCCGATGATCCGGTGGCGGGCAGGGCGCCGTGCTGGCGGGAAGGCCTCGGGTTCACTCACGTCCGCCTCATGCACGGATGATGCGTCGCTCTACTGGATGACATGAAAGGATTCCTGATAATAAAGCGGTGGAGCGAATGAAAAGGGACGGTGTCTGCGACGCGGCTGTCCACCGTTGATCGACAACCGACCGGTGCCGCATCGGGATGCGCGAGCGCGTGCGACGGCAGACAGTCGTTACGGTTGGTCGGCAGCAGTGTGTCGGCTTCGGCATCGATCGGTTGCTGGCGGACTTCGGCGCGCGTGAGCGACGCCGGCGTGGATGGCGCGAAAGTCTGCGTGCCGAACGGCAGGGTCGGTGCCTGTTATGAACCAATACGAATCCGGCCATTGGCGGATTTGACCCGTGACATATTCAGGGTGACGCGCAGGTGACGTTTGTTTCACCGCGCGGTTCTTGTCGGGGCTATTGGAGCCATTTTGATCATCGTGACCCGATTAAACGATTAAGAACACGTAATTGAATCAATCGCGCGGAAAGTTACGCTTTAATTTTCAGAATTAAAAAATGTGTGATTGAGTAACATTGGTTGCATCTATTTTTAATCTCAGGCGGGCATTTTCAGGCGCAGCATAATTCGGATCGGCGACGTACAATTCGCTGCGAAACGGTAATGCCGTGAAAAGCGCGCAATTTTCCCAAAGCCCCTCGAACCCGGCTGGTTTTCTCTTGATCGCCATTGGCATGGTTGCCGGGCACCGCTGGCGCCTGTTGCGGACGCCGACAGCGGCCCGAATGCAGAATGACCCACAACCGATACGACAGCTCGCCCCGACGCATGGCGACCGTCATCGACACCAAGGAAGCAAGATGCCGACATTCCAGGTGATGTTGAAGATGGCACTCTACGTTTCGCTGGTCCTGGCCACGCCAGGCCCGACAAATACCTTGTTGCTGTCCTCGGGAATCAAGGTCGGCTTCCGGCAATCGTCGCGGCTCCTGGTGGCGGAGGCATCGGGCTACGGCTTCGCGATATCACTGTGGGGTTTCTTCCTGGCGACCTTCGCGGCCACGCGGCCCTGGCTTTACGATGTGTTGAAGCTGGGGAGTTCGGCCTACATCTTCTATCTCGCCCTGCAGCTATGGAAAAGCCCGCATCTTGAAGACATCCGGTCGGGCACCATCGGCTTTCGCGACATGTTCGTCGCGACGACCATGAACCCGAAGGCGTTGTTGTTCGCCACGGCGATCTTTCCCCCGCAGGCTTTCGTATCGGTTCCCTTCTATCTCTGCTCGATCGCGGTCTTTACGGCGCTTGCCGTGACGATCGGTTCGATGTGGCTTGTCGTCGGCGGTGTCCTGACGGCGCGCCGGTCGCTGGCCACCCATACCGGAACGCTGCTTCGCGGCGCGTCGGTCGTGCTGGCGATGTTCGCGGGCACGCTGGCGTTTTCCGTACTCAATCGCTAAGGCCTGTCGGGCAGCACCCCTCTCATCGCCGGGAGCAGGTCAAGTTCGCCGAAATGCGCAAGGGTCGACATCATTGTTTCGCAAATGGTGGCGACCTTATTCGTTTCCCGTTAATTGGGTAGTTAATTTATCGTTTTTATACAATAAACGGGTGTGTTGGCTAAAAATGAAATGTTGATTTTTAGAAATGTAAATGCTCATCCATAAAATATCTTGCCGATATTTTATGGATTGAATATTTCTTTGGAGCAATGAAAATTGATATGAAATTTTACGAGGTGTGCCGTCGTGAACGCTGTTAAGGTGTATCGGACAGGTTGCGCGAACGGTATGGAAAATTTCGGAAGGCTGAAGTTTCATGTGCATTCGATGCGTTAATGGCAATTTCCGCATCGGCAAGCCAATCCATTCATGACGTGTTACCGGACGATTTACGAGTTCAGCTCGATCAGGCGGCACCATCCCTTCAGGTTTTAAATCCTATGAGAACCGTGTCATGAGCAACCCGATCAAGAATATCGTCATCGTGGGCGGCGGCACCGCGGGCTGGATGGCCGCTTCGTACCTCGTCCGGGCACTCCAGCAGCACACGAGCATTACGCTCGTCGAGTCCGCGGCGATCCCCCGGATCGGCGTGGGTGAGGCGACCATCCCGAGTTTGCAGAAGGTGTTCTTCGACTTCCTCGGGATACCGGAGCGGGAGTGGATGCCCCAGGTGAACGGCGCGTTCAAGGCCGCCATCAAGTTCGTGAACTGGAGGAAGTCCCCGGAGCGCTCGCGCGACGATCACTTCTACCACTTGTTCGGCACCGTGCCGAACTGCGACGGCGTACCGCTTACCCACTACTGGATGCGCAAGCGCGAACAGGGCTTCCAGCAGCCGATGGAGTACGCGTGCTACCCGCAGCCCGGGGCGCTCGACGCCAAGCTCGCACCGTGCCTGTCCGACGGTACCCGCCAGATGTCCCACGCGTGGCACTTCGATGCGCACCTGGTAGCCGACTTCCTGAAGCGCTGGGCCATCGAGCGCGGGGTGAAACAGGTGATCGACGAGGTCGAGCAGGTTCACCTGAACGAACGCGGCTACATCGCCAGCCTGTCCACCAAGGAAGGGCGCACGCTGGAGGCGGACCTGTTCATCGACTGCTCCGGCATGCGGGGGCTGCTGATCAACCAGGCGCTGAAAGAGCCCTTCATCGACATGTCCGACTACCTGCTGTGCGACAGCGCGGTCGCCAGTGCAGTGCCGAATGCCGATGCGCGCGTGGGAGTCGAGCCGTACACCTCGGCGATCGCCATGAATGCGGGGTGGACCTGGAAGATTCCGATGCTGGGCCGGTTCGGCAGCGGCTACGTCTTCTCGAGCAAGTTCACGTCGCGCGACCAGGCCACCGCCGACTTCCTCAACCTCTGGGGCCTGTCGGACAAGCAGCCGCTCAACCAGATCAAGTTCCGGGTCGGGCGCAACGGGCGGGCGTGGGTCAACAACTGCGTCGCGATCGGGCTCTCGTCGTGCTTCCTGGAGCCGCTGGAGTCGACGGGAATCTACTTCATCTATGCGGCGCTTTACCAACTCGTGAAGCACTTCCCCGATACCTCGTTCGACCCGCGGCTGGCGGACGCATTCAACGCCGAGATCGTCCACATGTTCGACGACTGCCGGGATTTCGTCCAGGCGCACTATTTCACCTCGTCGCGCGACGACACGCCGTTCTGGCTCGCGAACCGGCACGACCTGCGCCTCTCGGACGCCATCAAGGAAAAGGTTCAGCGCTACAAGGCAGGATTGCCGCTGACCACCACGTCGTTCGACGATTCGACGTACTACGAAACGTTCGACTACGAATTCAGGAACTTCTGGTTGAACGGAAACTACTACTGCATCTTTGCGGGCCTGGGCTTGCTGCCCGACCGGTCGCTGCCGCTCTTGCAGCACCGGCCGGAGTCGATCGACAAGGCCGAGGCGATGTTCGCCCGCATCCGGCGCGAGGCCGAGCGTCTGCGGACGAGCCTGCCGACGAACTACGACTACCTGCGGTCGTTGCGCGACGGCGGCGCGGGGCTGTCTCGCAGCCAGCCCGGGTCGACGCTCGCGGCGCCGGAAACCCTGTAGTGGAGCGCACCCTGGACCGCGCATGCGCATTCGCGGCGACGCACGCCGCGGTGGCGGCTTGCGATCCGCTGCGGGCGCGGGCACTCGTTCTGCAACTGCCGGGCCTGAACCGTCAGAAGGACGTGCCCGGCATCGTCCGCCTGTTGCGCGAGTTCCTCCCGGTGCGCGGCGTGCCCGCCGACTGGGGCTTCGTCGAAGCCGCCGCCGCGATGCGGGACATCGGGTTCTTCCTGGGCTCGCTCAAGCGGCACGGCCACGAGCCTGTGGACGCGGTGCCCGGGCTCGAGCCGGTGCTGCTCGACCTGGCGCGCGTGACCGGCCTGCCGCCGCGCGAGACGCTCCTGCACGTGACGGTCTGGAACCCCGCGGCGGCCGACGCGCAGCGGAGCTACACCGGGCTGCGCGACGAAGCGCACCTGCTCGAGAGCGTGCGTATCTCGATGGCGGCGCTCGAGGCGGCCATCGGGATGACCGTCGAGCTGTACGACGTTCCCCTGCGGTCGCCGTCGTTCGCCGAAGGGTGCGACGAGCTGGCGGACTATCTCCACAAGATGGTCGAATCGATCGTTTACGCCTACCGCTATATCTCGGTGCAGGTCTTCTACGACGAGCTTCGCCCGTACTACGAACCGATTCGGGTCGGGGGCCGGAGCTACCTCGGCCCCGGTGCGGTGGAAATGCCGCTTTTCGTGCTGGAGCACGTGCTGTGGGGGTCGCAATCGGACCACCCGGGTTATCGGGAATTCAAGGAGACGTACCTGCCCTACGTGCTTCCCGCGTTCGGGGCGATCTACGCGCGGTTCGCCGGGTCGCCTTCGCTCGTCGACCGCGTGCTCGACGAGGTGCAGGCGACCGGCGCGCGGAGTGAGCCCGTCGTGGCCGGGCTGGCCGCCCTCGACCGGGTCTTCGAGATCCTGCTGCGCTTCCGCGCGCCGCACGTCAAATTGGCGGAGCGGGCGTACGAAGTCGGGCGAAGCGGCCCGACGATCGGTAGCGGGGGGTACGCGCCCAGCATGCTCGGCGATCTGCTCACGCTCACGCGTGCCGTGCGGTCCCGCCTTCGCGCCGCGCTCGACGAGCCCTGACACCCGACGCCCGACGCGTGCGGCCATGTGTTCCATCTCACAAGGAGAGTGTGCCCTCATGACTCAAAAGAGCCCCGCGAACGGGCGCGACAGCAACCACTTCGACGTGATCATCCTCGGGTCGGGCATGTCCGGCACCCAGATGGGGGCGATCCTGGCCAACCAGCAGTTTCGCGTGCTGATCATCGAGGAGTCGTCGCACCCGCGCTTCACGATCGGCGAATCGTCGATCCCCGAGACGTCCCTGATGAATCGCATCATCGCCGATCGCTACGGCATTCCGGAGCTCGACCGCATCACGTCGTTCTACGCGACGCAGCGTTACGTCGCGTCGAGCACGGGCATCAAGCGCAACTTCGGCTTCGTGTTCCACAAGCCCGGCCAGGAACACGACCCGAAGGAGTTCACGCAGTGCGTGATTCCCGAGCTGCCGTGGGGCCCGGAGAGCCACTATTACCGGCAAGACGTCGACGCCTACCTGTTGCAGGCCGCGATCAAATACGGCTGCACGGTGCGCCAGAAGACGAACGTGACCGAATACCACGCGGACAAGGACGGCGTCGCGGTGACCACCGCCCAGGGCGAACGGTTCACCGGCCGGTACATGATCGATTGCGGCGGGCCGCGCGCGCCGCTCGCGACCAAGTTCAAGCTCCGCGAAGAGCCGTGCCGCTTCAAGACGCACTCGCGCAGCATTTACACGCACATGCTCGGGGTCAAGCCGTTCGACGACATCTTCAAGGTCAAGGGGCAGCGCTGGCGCTGGCACGAGGGAACCCTGCATCACATGTTCGCGGGCGGCTGGCTCTGGGTGATTCCGTTCAACAACCACCCGCGATCGACCAACAACCTGGTGAGCGTCGGCCTGCAGCTCGACCCGCGTGTCTACCCGAAAACGGACATCTCCGCGCAGCAGGAATTCGACGAGTTCCTCGCGCGGTTCCCGAGCATCGCGGCGCAGTTCCGGGACGCCGTGCCGGTGCGCGACTGGGTCAAGACCGACCGCCTGCAATTCTCGTCGAGCGCCTGCGTCGGCGACCGCTACTGCCTGATGCTGCATGCGAACGGGTTCATCGACCCGCTGTTTTCCCGGGGGCTCGAGAACACCGCGGTGACCATCCATGCGCTCGCGGCGCGCCTCATCAAGGCGCTGCGCGACGACGACTTCTCCCCCGAGCGCTTCGAGTACATCGAGCGCCTGCAGCAGAAGCTCCTGGACCACAACGACGACTTCGTCAGTTGCTGCTACACGGCGTTCTCGGACTTCCGCCTGTGGGACGCGTTCCATCGGCTGTGGGCGGTCGGCACGATCCTCGGGCAGTTCCGGCTCGTGCAGGCCCATGCGAGGTTCCGCGCGTCGCGTGACGAGGGCGACCTCGATCACCTGGACAACGACCCTCCGTACCTCGGGTACCTGTGCGCGGACATGGAGGGGTACTACCAGTTGTTCAACGACGCCAAAGCCGAGGTCGAGGCCGTGAGCGCCGGGCGCAAGGAGGCCGGGGAGGCCGCGGCGCGGATTCACGCCCTCATCGACGAACGCGAGTTCGCCAGGCCGATGTTCGGCTTCGGGTACTGCATCACCGGGGCCAGGCCGCAACTCAACAACTCGAAGTACAGCCTGGTGCCGGCGATGAAGCTGATGCACTGGACGCAAACCAGCGCGCCGGCAGAGGTGAAACGGTACTTCGACTACAACCCGATGTTCGCGCTGCTCAAGGCGTACATCACGACCCGCATCGGCCTGGCGCTGAAGTAGCCGGCCGACACCGCCAGGAAAACGATGAACGACGTTCAATTCGATCAAGCGGTCGCCACGGAGCAAGCCCCGGGGGTGTACGACGCGACCACGCGCGTGGCCGCGAGCTGGTACGTCGCGATGCGCTCGGACGACCTCAAGGACAAGCCGACGGAGTTGACGCTGTTCGGCCGTCCGTGCGTGGCGTGGCGCGGCGCGACCGGGCGGGCGGTGGTGATGGACCGCCACTGCTCGCACCTCGGCGCGAACCTGGCCGACGGGCGGGTCACGGACGGGTGCATCCAGTGCCCGTTTCACCACTGGCGGTACGACGAGCAGGGCCGGTGCGTTCACATCCCCGGACACAGCCAGGTGGTGCGGCAGCTGGAGCCCGTTCCGCGCGGCGCGCGTCAGCCGACGTGGGTCACCGCGGAGCGGTACGGCTACGTGTGGGTCTGGTACGGCTCTCCGCAGCCGCTGCACCCGCTGCCCGAAATCGCCGCGGCCGACGTCGACAACGGCGACTTCATGCACCTGCACTTCGCGTTCGAGACGACGACGGCGGTCTTGCGGATCGTCGAGAACTTCTACGACGCGCAGCACGCGACCCCCGTGCACGCGCTCCCGATCTCGGCCTTCGAACTCAAGCTGTTCGACGACTGGCGCCCGTGGCCGGAGGTCGAGCCGCTGGCCCGGGCGGGCGCGTGGTTCGGTGCCGGGATCGACTTCACCGTGAACCGGTACTTCGGGCCCCTCGGCATGCTGTCGCGCGCGCTCGGCCTGAACATGTCGCAGATGAACCTGCACTTCGACGGCTACCCCGGCGGGTGCGTGATGACCGTCGCGCTGGACGGACACTTCAAATACAAGCTGCTCCAGTGCGTCACGCCGGTGAGCGACGGCAAAAACGTCATGCACATGCTCATCTCGATCAAGAAGGTGGGCGGCGTCTTGCGCCGCGCGACCGACTACGTGCTGTTCGGGTTGCAGACCCGACAGGCCGCGGGGTACGACGTCAGGATCTGGAACGGGATGAAGCCGGACGGCGGCGGTGCGTACAGCAGGTACGACAAGCTCGTGCTCAAGTACCGCGCGTTCTACCGGGGCTGGGTCGACCGCGTCGCCGAGACGGGCGCTCGACCGCACCGCCGCGAGTGAGCGGCGAGGCGTGAGGCGGCGGCCGGGAGCCGGCCAATGAGCAGGATCGCGCCGGAAAGGCATGCGGCCGGCATGCCCGGGCCGAGCACGGCCCGTTTTTTCGCGATCATCGTTTCACGTCGTCGGACGAGCGGGCGGCCGTCGGGCTGGTGCGCTCGAGCGCTTGAGCGACAAGGATTTCGCGGGCCCGGCTGCGGGCGCCGCGAAATCCGCCGACAGGCGCCGGGTCGGCGCGCGATCCGGCCGTCAGCCGGCTGCCGAACAGATGCGGAGATCAAGAGCCGGCCGATGCCGTCGCAACCGGCGCCGCATCGGGATGCGCACGCGCGTAAAGCTGGCGATTGCGCGCGATCTGCGCCTGCGACGGCGGATAGTCGTTCCGGTCCGTCGGCAGCAGGCCGCCGGCTTCGGCATTGATCAGCTGCTGGTAGATTTCGGCGCGCGTGAGCGGCGCCTGCGTGGACTGGGCGAAGGCCTGTGTACCGAACGGCAGGCTCAGCGCGGCAACGACAAAGGCAGTGAAGAGTTTCATGGCGATTCCCTGGTGGTTGAACGAACGGGCGAGTGGGGCGGCCCCACGTATCCCATTCTGGTTGCCGCGGCAGTCACGACGCTGACCCGCCGATTACAGTTTTGTAATCCGCCCGTTTCGCGCTTGCACGATGCGGCTCGCGCGCCGCGTTTCCCGGTAACATCGGCGCATGTCACCACCCCATGCGACGGAGCCGACCATGCGCATCCTGATAGTCGAAGACGAACCGAAGACCGGCGCGTACCTGAAGAAAGGGCTCGAGGAATCCGGCTTCAGCGTCGATCTCGCGAAGGATGGCGGCGAGGGCCTGACACTCGCGCAGGAGGAAAGCTACGACGTGATCGTGCTCGACGTGATGCTGCCCGTGCTCGACGGCTGGAGTGTGCTCAAGCGGCTGCGCGACACGCACGCGACGCCCGTGCTGTTCCTGACCGCGCGCGACGACGTGCAGGATCGTGTGCACGGCCTCGAACTCGGCGCCGACGACTACCTCGTGAAGCCGTTCGCATTCGTCGAGCTGCTTGCGCGGATCCGCACGCTCGCACGGCGCGGGCCGCCGCGCGAGACGGAGCGCATCGCGGTGGGCGACCTGGAGATCGATGTCGTGCGCCGCCGCGTGAAGCGCGGCACCGTGCGGATCGACCTGACGCCGCGCGAATTCTCGCTGCTGCAACTGCTCGCGCGCCGGCAGGGCGAGGTGCTGAGTCGCACGCAGATTGCGTCGTACGTGTGGGACATGAATTTCGACAGCGACACCAACGTCGTCGAAGTCGCGATCCGGCGGCTGCGCGCGAAGATCGACGACGATTTCGCGGTCAAGCTGATCCATACGGTGCGCGGCGTCGGCTACGTGCTCGAACCGAAGGACGCCGCATGACGCTCGGCCGCTTGATCGGCCGCTCGATCGGCGCGACGCTCGCGCTCGCGTTCGGCGCGACCATGCTCGCCGTCTTCGCGCTTGTCGGCACCTATGTGTATACGGCCCTCGAGCGGCAGGTGAGCACGCAGGACGACCTCGACATCGTGCTCGCCGCGCGGCACACGCGCCGGCTGGCGGGCGAGCTCGATTCGCTCGACGCGGTGCGCACGCATGCGGACCGGCTGACGAGCCAGGTGCTCGGCAACGCGGCGCTGTCGATCGCCGTCGTCGACGGGCAGGGCAACGTGCTCGCGCGCCACAACGTCGAGCGCACCGGGTTCGAGGACTCGCCCGAGCCGGCGGCAGCCGCATCGACGCCCACCTCGCCCACCTCGCCCGCGCCGCCGGCATTGCCCGACGCTGCGCAGTTCCCGCCGCACGCGACGCCGGTGCCCGCGAACGAACGGATCACCACCGACCGGATCGCAACGTGGACGGCCGGCGGCGGCGTGTCCGTGCGCGGCGTCGTCAGCGACGCGCAGTTGCGCGACCACTCGACGATTCGGATCGCGATCGCGCGCAACATGAGCGATCGCGCCGCGATGCTCGACGGCTACCGTGACCGGCTGAAGATCGCCGGCGGCCTGGGTGCGCTGTTCGCGATGCTGCTCAGCTACTGGCTGATCCGCACATCGCTCGCGCCGCTGCGCGAGATCGTCGCGAACACGGGCCGGATCACCGTCGACAAGCTCGATACGCGGCTCGACGCGTCGCGTGCGCCGCGCGAGCTGACGGCGCTCGTCGACGCGCAGAACGCGATGCTCGGCCGCCTGCAGCAGGCGTTCGGACACCTGTCGCAATTCAGCGCGGATCTCGCGCACGACCTGCGCACGCCGCTGAACAACATGCGCGGCGCGACCGAGGTGGCGCTCGCGCGACCGCGTTCGCCCGACGAGTACCAGGCGCTGCTCGAATCGAATCTCGAGGAATACGACCGTCTCGCGCGGATGATCGAGAACGTGCTGTTTCTCGCGCGCGCCGAGCATCCGGGTTTCGTCACACGGCAGCGTGCGTTCGACGTGCATGACGAACTGGAGCGTATCGCCGGTTATTTCGAAGGGCTGGCCGACGAAGCGGGATCGACGCTGCGCGTCGACGGGCACGGGCAACTGACCGCCGATCTCGAACTGTTCCGCCGCGCGGTCAGCAACCTGCTGGCCAACGCGCTGCGTTATACGCCGGCGGGCGGCGTGATCGCGATGAGCGTCGACGAAACGGCGGATGCGGTGCGCGTCGTCGTCGCGAACCCGGGCGAGCCGATCGATCCCGCGCTGCTGCCGCGCATCTTCGAGCGTTTCGTGCGCGGCGACCCCGCGCGCAGCGGCGGCGTGCCGGGCGGCACGGCCGGGCTCGGCCTCGCGATCGTGCGCTCGGTGATGGAATTGCACGGCGGCACCGCACGCGTCGAAAGCGACGCGGCCGGCACGCGCTTCATCCTCACGTTCGTCAGGACGCCGACGGCGTAGCGGCCGCGTGCGCGGCGGCCGTTGCGTGCGCATCCATATCCGTATCCTTGTTCCAGCCGCCGCCGAGCGCCGTCAGCAGCGCGACCGCCGCCTCCATCCGGCGCGCGGCGATCTGGTCGGCCAGGCGCCGGTTCGACAGCGCGATCGTCTGCGCGGTCACGACGTCGAGATAGCTGACCGCACCGGCGTTGAAGCGGTTGGTCGTCAGCTTCAGCGACAGGTCGGCCGCGTCGGTCGCGCGCTGCTGGCTGTTCGCTTCCGATGCGAGCGCATCGAGCGCGGAAAGCTGATCCTCGACCTGCTGGAACGCGGCCAGCACGGTCTGCCGGTAATCGGCGACCACGCCGTCGTACTGCGCATGCGCGGCGTGCAGCGACGCGCTGCGGCGCCCGCCGTCGAACAGCGTGCCGGCGAGCTGCGAGCCGAGCGACCAGAACAGGCTCGGCGCGGTGAGCCACGGCGCGAAGAACGAACTTTCGAGCCCCGCGCTCGCCGACAGCACCAGGTCGGGAAAGAACGCGGCGCGCGCCTCGCCGATCTGCGCGTTCGCGGCCGCGACGCGCCGCTCGGCCGCCGCGATGTCGGGCCGCCGCTCGAGCAGTTGCGACGGCACGCCGGCCGGGATCGCCGGCACGTCGAATGCCTGCACGCGCGGCGGCAGCGTGAAGGTCGACGCGCTTTCGCCGACCAGCGTCGCGAGCGCATGCTGAAGTTGCGCGCGCGACGCGTCGATGTCGGTGTCCTGCGTCTGCGTCGATTCGAGCTGCGTCTCGGCTTGCGCGACGGCCGACGCGTCGATCGCGCCGTCCGCGAGTTGCTGCTTCAGCAGCTTCAGTGCATCGGCATACGCGCGCACCGTTTCGTCGAGCAGTTGCTTCTGCGTGTCGAGCGAGCGCAGCGCGAAATAGTCGGTCGCGAGCTCGGCCGTGACGGACAGCCTCACGGCCTGCAGGTCGGCCGCGCTCGCGTCGGCATTCGCCTGCGCGCCCGTCACGGCGTCGCGCACGCGGCCGAACAGGTCGGGTTCCCAGCTCGCGGCGACGCCGGCCTGGTAGTCGGGCGTCGTCTTGCCGGCGAGCGACGAGCCGAGCTTGTTCTGCGACAAGCGCGAGCGGCTCTGCGCGACGCCGGCCGTGACGGTCGGCAGGAACCCCGCACGCTGGTAGCCGACCATCGCGCGCGCCTGCTGGAGATCGGCGACGGCTTTCTTCACGGTCTGGTTCGAGATGTCGACGCGCGCTTCGAGCGCGTTCAGTGCGGCGTCGTCGAAGACGGTCCACCACGGGCCGCGCGACGCGGCATCGGCGGGCGTGGCGACGTTCCAGCCGGGTTGGGAGACGGGGGCGGCCGTAGCCGGTACGCCCGAAGCCGGTATGCCCGTAGCCGGTATGCCCGTAGCCGGTACGCCCGCATAGTGCGCAGGCACCGCGACGGTGGGGGGCGAGTAGGCGGGTAGCGTCGAGCATGCGGTCAACGCGGCGGCGATGCCGAGCGCGACGACGCGGCGCGCGAACGGGAGCGGATGAAAGAGGCACATGGTGGAGATCTCGCGGGTTGTCATGAACGGTCAGCTGCGGGCCTTCGTCGACGTCGCAACCGGCGTCGACGCGGGCGCCGCGACGGCGGCCGGCGCTGCCGCGGCCGCTACCGCGCGCGGCGCCGCCGGCACGCCGGTAGCCGAGCCGGCCCGCGCAGCCGCCTGCGCCGCGCCGGGCTCGACCGCCACGATCTTCACGGTCTCGCCGTCGGCGATCGAATCGCCCGGGTTGTCGATCACCCGATCGGTCGCGGCCAGCCCCGCGACGATCTCGACGTGCGTGCCGAAATCGCGGCCGATTTGCACGGTCTTCAGCGCGGTGGTGCCGTTCGCGGCGAGGGTCGCGACCGTCACGCCGTTCGGCCGGAACAGCAGCGCGCTGACCGGCAGCTCGAACGCGGGCGCCGCACTCGCGACGAGCAGGTGCGCCTGCGCATACGCGCCCGGCATCAGCGCGCCGTCGTGGTTGTCGACGTCGATCTCGACCCGCAGCGTGCGCGTCACGGGATCGATCGCGCCCGCGCTGCGCGCCACGCGCGCGGCGAAGCGCCGGCCCGGATACTGCTGCGTGGTCAGGTACACGGGCGTGCCGGCCGACACGCCGGCCGCGCTGTCCTGCGGAACGTCGACGAACACGCGCAGCGTGTCGGTCTGCTCGAGGTGGAACAGCTCGCCCGACAGCCCCGGGCTGCCCGGCGTGCCGCCCGCCGTGACGAGCGTGCCGACGTCGACGTTGCGCGCGGTGATCACGCCGTCGAACGGCGCCGTCACCGATTCGTACGACACGAGTTCGTTCAGATGGGCGGCATTCGCCTGCGCGGAGGCGAGCATCGCGCGCTTCGCGTTCATGTCGGCGACCTTCGTGTCGGTGTCCTGCTGCGATACCGACTGCGTCTTCAGCATCTCCTGCCAGCGCTGCGCGGTCGATTTCGCGTAGTCGTAGTTCGCCTGCGCGGTCGACGTGTCGGCGTGCGCCTGGCGCAACTGCGCGTCGAGGTCGGGCGCCGTGATCTGCGCGAGCGTCTGCCCGGCTTTCACGTGCGTGCCGATATCCGCACTCCAGTGCGCGATATAACCACTCGTGCGCGCATAGATCGACGCTTCCGCGTACGGCATCACCGCACCCGGCAGCGTGAGCGTCTGGTCGGCCGGCGCGGCGCCGGGCCGGATCACGGACACCGGCAGCGCCTGCTGCGCGGCCACCTGCACGCGCTGCGCGGCGCGCGCATCGATACGCGGCACGATGCCGGCGGCCAGCAGCGCGGCGGCGAATGCGAGCGCGGCCAGCGGGACGGCGAGCCGGCGGCCGCGACGGGGCGGCGGCGCGTCGGGTGCGGCGTCGCGCGCGACAGGCGGCACCGCCGCCGTTTCGGCGGAAATCGGGGCGAGAGGTTCGGTCGAGTCGTTCATGATGGGTTCGAAGTCGGGCGAGTCGGAGGAAATCGGCGGGTATCCAGTCCAGCTATCCGGGTATCCGTGCTCAAGGCAGTGCCGGCGTGTCCGGCACGCGGCGTGCGGCGGCCGCATCGCGTCGTCGTTCGAGCCACGCATGGACGAAGCCGAACACGACGGGCACGAACAGCAGCGTCGACACCGTGCCAAACGCGAGGCCGCCGATCACCGCGCGGCCGAGCGGCGCGTTCTGCTCGCCGCCGTCGCCGAGGCCGAGCGCCATCGGCAGCATGCCGATCAGCATCGCGAGCGCGGTCATCACGACCGGGCGGAACCGGCTGAACCCCGCGTCGAGCGCGGCCTGCCACGGCGGCGTGCCGCCGGCGCTCAGCTCGCGCGCCGCGTTGACGACGAGAATGCTGTTCGCGGTCGCGATGCCGATGCACAGGATCGTGCCGGTCAGCGCGGGCACCGACAGCGTCGTGTTCGTGACGAACAGCATCCACGCGATGCCCGCGAGCGACGCGGGCAGGCCGCTGACGATCACGAGCGGGTCGAGCCACGACTGGAAGTTCACGACCATCAGCAGGTAGACCAGCGCGATCGCGAGCACGAGGCCGCTCAGCAGCCCCGCGAACGACTGGTGCATCGCCTGCACCTGGCCGCGCAGCACGATCGACGAGCCGGGCGGCAGTTGCGCGCGTGCGGCGTCGACGAGTTTCGTCACGTCGGCCGTCACGCCGCCGAGATCGCGGTCCTGCACCGACGCGAAGATGTCGAGCACAGGCTGCACGTTGTAGTGCGACACGACGGCCTGCTGCTCGGCGCGCGAGAAGGTGCCCAGCGTGCCGAGCAGGTTCTGCGCGCCCGCGCCGGCTGCGGGACCGCCCGCGGGCGTCTGCGGCGATTGCGCGGCGGTCGGCATCGCGATGTTCGCGAGCGACTGCAGCGAATTGACGTCGTACTGCGGCGTTTGCACCAGCACCGGGTAACTGACGCCGTTGGCGGGGTTCAGCCAGAAGTTCGGCGTGGTCTGCGAGCTGCCGGACAGCGCGATCAGCAGGTTCTGCGCCACGTCGCGCTGCTGGAGCCCGGCCTGGATCGCCTTGGTGCGATCGACGTCGACGTTGATCGCGGGTGCGTCGCCGGGCTGCTGGATGCGCGCGTCCACGAGGCCGCGCACGCCGCGCAGTTGCGCGAGCAGCCGGTTCGCGACCGCGCGGTTCGCATCGAGCCGGTTGCCGACGATCTGGATGTCGATCGGCGCGGGCAATCCGAAGTTGAGGATCTGGCTGACGATGTCGGCCGGCAGGAACGCGAAGGTCACGCCCGGGAACGCCTGGTTCAGCAGGTTGCGCAGCTTCGTCACGTACTGCGCGGTCGGCCGGTGGTTCGGCTTCAGCGTGATCATGATGTCGGCGTCGCCGGCGCCGACCGGATCGGACGAGTCGTAGGTCAGGTTGATCCCGCTGACCGGCACGCCGATGTTGTCGAGCACGCCGGCCAGTTCGTTCGCGGGGATCACCGAGCGGATCCGCGTCTCGACCTCGTCGGTCAGGCGCGCGGTCTCCTCGATCCGCGTGCCGGTCGGCGCGCGCAGGTGCAGCCGGATCTCGCCGGTATCGACCGACGGGAAGAAATCCTGCCCGGCGACGGCGAACAGACTCGTGGAAGCCACGCAGGCGAGCAGGAACGCGGCCGCGAAGCGGCGCCGGTTCGCGATCGCGGCCGACAGCAGCGCGCGATAGCGCGCGCGGACCGCTTCGAAACGGTGCTCGAAGGCGGCCTGGAAGCGCGCGAAGCGAGCGAAGATGCCGCGCGGCTGCTTGCCGTGCCCCTTGGCGCGCATCAGCACCATCGCGAGCGTTGGGATCAGCGTGCGCGAGAAGAAGTACGACGCGATCATCGCGAAGATCACCGCTTCGGCCATCGGCACGAACAGGTAGCGCGCGACGCCCGTCAGCAGGAACATCGGCGCGAACACGATGCAGATCGACAGCGTCGACACGAAGGTCGGCACGGCGATCTCGCCCGCGCCGGTCAGGATCGCCTCCTCGAGCGGCGCGCCGCGTTCGAGGTGGTGCGTGATGTTCTCGATCGCGACGGTCGCATCGTCGACGAGAATCCCGACCGCGAGCGCGAGCCCGCCGAGCGTCATGATGTTGATCGTCTCGCCGAGCGCGGCCAGCGCGCACAGCGACGTCAGCACCGCGAGCGGGATCGTCACCGCGATGATCAGCGTCGCGCGCCAGCTGCCGAGGAACAGCAGGATCATCAGCGCCGTCAGGCACGCGGCGATCAGCGCTTCGCGCGCGACGCCCTGGATCGCCGCTTTCACGAACACCGACTGGTCGCCGAGCGGCGTGATGTGCAGCGCCTTCGGCAGGCCGGCCGCGATCTTCGGCAGCATCGCCTTCACCTGGCCGATGATCGTCAGCGTCGATGCGCTGCCGGTCTTCTCGACCGTCAGCAGCGCCGCGCGCTTGCCGTCGCTGCGCACGATGTTGGTCTGCGGCGCGTAGCCGTTGCGCACGTGGGCCACGTCGCGCACATAGACGACGTTGCCGCCGACGGTCTTCACCGGCAGGTCGTTCAGCGCGGCGACGGTCTGCGTACTGCCGTTCATCTGCACGTTGTATTCGCGCGCGCCGATCTTCGCGGTGCCGCCGGGCAGGATCAGGTTCTGCGCGTTGATCGTGTTGACCACGTCGATCGGCGCGAGCCCCTTGGCCTGCAGCGCGCGCATGTTCAGGTCGACGACGATCTCGGGCACCTTGCCGCCGAACGGCAGCGGCACGGCCGCGCCCTGGACGGTCGCGAGCTGCGTGCGGATGAAGCTGTTGCCGAGGTCGTACAGCTGCTGCTCGGCGAGCGTGCTGCTCGACAGCCCGAGCTGCAGGATCGGCACCGTCGACGCGTTGTACGTGATGATGTTCGGCGGCAGCGTGCCCGGCGGCAGGATCCGCAGGATCGACGCGGAGTTGCTGGAGGCTTCGGCAATCGCGCGATTGATGTCCGCGCCGGGGTGGAAGAAGATCTTCACGACCGACACGCCGTTCAGCGATTGCGATTCGATGTGCTCGATGTCGTCGACGTCGGACGTGAGCGCGCGCTCGTAGTTGGTCGTGATGCGCTTGGCCATGTCCTCGGCGGAAAAGCCGTTGTACGACCAGACGATGCTGACGACCGGGATGTCGATGTTCGGAAAGATGTCGGTCGGCGTGCGCAGGATCGCGAGCGTGCCCGCGATGAAGATCAGCAGTGCGAGCACGACGAACGTATAGGGCCTGCGTAACGCCAGCCGGACGATCCACATGATGTTTTCCTCGAAGCAGGGCAAGGGCGCCGCGATGGATGCGACGAGCGTGCAGTCTGCCGGTGCCGCGTTGACCCGGCCCTGACTCGAAGATTACGAAACTGTTATCTGCGCGTTGCGCCGCAGATTTCAGGATTGTCATGTCACGGTCAGCGTCGTGCCGGCCGCAGTCACCAGAATGAAGACGTCGGGCGGAGAACCGCTTCCGCGGCACCGCCGGCGGCGCATCGACGATGCGTCCTCATCTAACCGTTCTGGGGAGTTTCATCATGAATCGCAGACTGATCGCAGCGACCGCGCTGCTCGCCCTCGCCATCGGCACGCCGGTAGCCGCTTTCGCGCAAGCGTCGTCGTCGGGCCCGACCCGTGCCGACGTGATCGCCGAGCTCGTTCAGGCGCAGCGCGACGGCACCGTGCCCATGTCGAACTGGGACTATCCGCCGAGCCCGCAGACGGTCGCGCGCAATCGCGAGCTTTATGCGATCGCGCACGGCGAGCAGGCCACCGCGACCGCGTCGACGCCGGTGCCGGCCGTCAGCGCGCAGTGACCGGGAGACAGGCGATGAAGCGCCTTTCCCGGCTGGCGATCGCCGCGCTGCTCGCGGCGGCGGTCGCGCCGGCCTTTGCACGCGGGATGCCGCAATTGCCCGATGACGACGGCGGGCGAGCGAGCGTGCTGCAAGCGCTGAACCCGGCGCGCGCGGCCGACGACGGTCGGCCGCATGCGGCCGGCGTCGTGCCGAATCGGGGCGGCGAGACGTCGCGCGGTCGCGACAGCGGCATCGGCCGGCGGCTCGGCTTGGCCGGCGATGGCGATGCGCGGTAATCCTGGCCGTCGTGAGCGACGGTCGGATAAAAGCGCGGTCAACACGTTCATGCCGGTATTCGTGCCGGGAATGAACGATCCCCAAGCAAAGGCGAGCACCTGCGGGCCCGGAACGTCGACTGCATCCCGTGCACGGCCCGGAGCGACCGTGCCGCCAGGCAAAAACTCGCGGCGATCACCCGGTAGCGGTCGAAGCGATCCATCAGCCAGCCGCTCGCGACCGAGCCCGGTCTGCCGCCCCGGTTCACGAAGCCGCCCATGATCGCGCCTTGCGCGCTCGTATAGCCGGCCTCTTTCCCCATCTCCGCCGCGCCCGTCCCCCGGCCCGTTTAGGTGTTTATACGTATGCCAATTCCGATATCGCCCGAATCCAATATTTCATTGGAAGGTTATCGGACTTGTTCATAGACTGATGCGGGGCATGCAGACCGGGCCGGCCGCACGCGCCGGCCCGGTCTGCAGCCCGACCCGCATCCCCGCGCCACGCAGAACCACAACAGCGCAGCGGCATACAACGACATCATCGGAGACGGACCATGACATTCTTCAGGAAGCTGACGGCCGGCGCGCTCGTCGCCGCGGCGACGGTGTTCGCGCACGGCGCGTTCGCGCAGCAAAAGCCGATCACGCTCGGGTTCTCGCAGGTCGGCGCGGAAAGCGCGTGGCGCACCGCGAACACCGTGTCGGTGAAGGGCGCGGCGAAGGACGCCGGCATCAACCTGAAATTCTCGGACGCGCAGCAGAAGCAGGAGAACCAGATTCGCGCGATCCGTTCGTTCATCGCGCAGAAGGTCGACGTGATCGCGTTCTCGCCGGTCGTCGAATCGGGCTGGGAACCGGTGCTGACCGAAGCGAAGGCCGCGCATATCCCGGTGATCCTGACCGATCGCGCGGTCGACGTGAAGGACCCGTCGCTGTACGTGACGATGATCGGTTCGGACTTCCTCGAGGAAGGGCGGCGCGCCGGCCACTGGATGGAAGAGCGCTACAAGAACGACGCGGGCCCGATCAATATCGTCGAACTGCAGGGCACCGTCGGCTCCGCGCCGGCCAACGATCGCCGCGCGGGCCTGCTCGAAGTGATCAAGAACAATCCGAAATTCAAGGTGATCGCGTCGCAGAGCGGCGACTTCACGCTCGCCGGCGGCAAGCAGGTGATGGAAGCGTTCGCGAAGACCTACGGCAAGCAGATCAACGTCGTCTACGCGCACAACGACGACATGGCGCTCGGCGCGATCCAGGCGATGGAAGAAGCCGGGATCAAGCCCGGCAAGGACGTGAGCGTCGTATCGTTCGATGCGACGAAGGGCGGTTTCCAGGCGATGATCGCCGGCAAGATCAACGTCGACGTCGAATGCAGCCCGCTGCTCGGCCCGCAGCTGATGAGCGCGGTGAAGGACGTGGTCGCCGGCAAGCAGTTGCCCAAGCGGATCGTCACGAACGAGACGGTGTTCCCGATGAACGTCGCGGCGCAGGTGCTGCCGACCCGCAAGTACTGATGTCCCGCGCGGGCGGCGGCGCGGCTGCCGCCCGAGTCGCAACCGTTTCGCAACCGTTTCGACGGAGGGGTCATGACGCAATCGCCGGTGGTCGAGATGACCGGCATCGACAAGTCATTTCCGGGTGTCAGCGCGCTGCAGCGCGTGGACTTCCGGCTGTTTCCCGGCGAGATCCATGCGCTGATGGGGCAGAACGGCGCGGGCAAGTCGACGCTGATCAACGTGCTCACCGGCGTGCATGCGCACGACGCGGGCGAGATTCGCGTCGGCGGCCGGCCCGTGCGCTTCGCCGCGCCGCGCGAAGCCGAGGCGGCCGGGATCCAGACGCTTTACCAGGAAGTGAACCTGTGCGCGAACCTGTCGGTCGCCGAGAACATCTTCGCGGGCCGGCAGCCGATGCGGCGCGGCGCGATCGACTGGAACGCGATCCATGCGCGTGCGCGCGCGGCGCTCGCGGAACTCGACCTGTCGCTCGACGTCACGCGCTCGCTCGACGCGTACCCGATCGCCGTGCAGCAGATGGTCGCGATCGCGCGCGCCGTTTCCGTCGACGCGCGCGTGCTGATCCTCGACGAACCGACGTCGAGCCTCGACGACGGCGAGGTCGCGCGGCTGTTCGACGTGCTGCGCCGGCTGAAGGCGTCGGGCATCGCGATCCTGTTCGTCACGCACTTTCTCGAGCAGACCTATGCGGTGTCCGACCGGATCACCGTGATGCGCAACGGCGAGCGCGAAGGCGAGTACCTGGCGCGCGACCTGCCGGTCGACGCGCTGGTCGCGAAGATGACCGGCCGTGAGCGGATGTCCGATACGCTGCAGGCGGGTGCCGCGGCCGCCGTGCGCACCGCGGGCGACGCCGCGCCGTTCCTGTCGATGCAGCAGGTCGGCCGGCGCGGGATGATGAGCGCGCTCGATCTCGACGTGCGGCCCGGCGAGATCGTCGGGCTGGCCGGGCTGCTCGGCTCGGGGCGTACCGAAACCGCGCAGCTCGCGTTCGCCGCGGAGCGCCCGGACACCGGCGCGATCGAGATCGACGGCACGCGCACGCGGCTCGCGTCGCCGCACGACGCGGTGCGGCACGGCATCGCGTACTGCCCGGAAGACCGCAAGAAGGAGGGTATCGTCGCCGCGCTGTCGATCCGCGAGAACATCATCCTCGCGCTGCAGGCGCGGCGCGGCTGGTGGCGGCTGATCGGGCGCGCGCGCCAGCGCGAGATCGCCGAGTCGTATATCGCCAGGCTCGGCATCAAGGCGCGCGACGCGGAGCAGCCGATCGGCCTGCTGTCGGGCGGCAACCAGCAGAAGGTGCTGCTCGCGCGCTGGCTCGCGACGGACCCGAAGCTGCTGATTCTCGACGAACCGACGCGCGGGATCGACGTCGCCGCGAAGTTCGACATCATGGAGCGCGTGCTCGCGCTGTGCAAGACCGGGCTCGCGATCCTGTTCATCTCGTCGGAGATCGGCGAGGTCGTGCGCGTGAGCCACCGGATCGCGGTGCTGCGCGACCGTCGCAAGGTCGCCGAGCTGACCGGCGCCGATGCGTCCGAGGAGCAGGTGTACCGTCTGATCGCGGGAGGCCAGTCATGACGCCGCTGCGCATGCTGTTTCGTCATTCGCTCGCGTGGCCGGTGCTGACGCTCGCGCTGCTGTTCGCGCTCGATGTCGCGCATCGTCCGGGTTTTCTGTCGATCGCGCTGCTCGACGGCCACCTGTTCGGCGCGCCGATCGACATCCTGAACCGCGCGGCGCCGCTCGTGATCGTGTCGCTCGGGATGACGCTCGTGATCGCGACGCGCGGGATCGACATCTCGGTCGGCGCGATCGTCGCGATCGCCGGCGCGGCCGCGGCGATCGTGCTCGACGGCGATCCGTCGCGGGTCGGTGCCGCGCTGGCCGCCGCGCTCGGCGTCGGCTTGCTCGCGGGCGCCTGGAACGGGCTGCTCGTCGCGTTCGTCGGGATGCAGCCGATCATCGCGACGCTGATCCTGATGGTGGCCGGCCGCGGTGTCGCGCAGCTGCTGACGGGCGGCCAGATCATCCCGATCGGCGCGCCCGGCTATCTCGCGCTCGGCGGCGGTTATCTCGCGACCGTGCCGTGCGCGGTGTGGATCGCCATCGCGACGATCGCGGCGACCGCGCTGCTGGTGAACCGCACGGCGCTCGGGCTGTTCATACGCGCGATCGGCGTGAATCCGGTCGCGACGCGGCTCGTCGGGCTGCGCGCGGGTGCGGTCGTGTTCGGCGTGTATCTGTGTTCGGGCGTGATGGCGGCGCTCGCCGGCATCCTCGCGAGTTCGAACGTGCGCAGCGCCGACGGCAACAACGCCGGGTTGCTGCTCGAACTCGACGCGATCCTCGCGGTGACGCTCGGCGGCACGTCGCTGCTCGGCGGCCGCTTCAGCCTCGCCGGCTCGGTGCTCGGCGCGCTGATTATCCAGACGCTCACCTACACGACCTATTCGATCGGCGTGCCGCCGGAGGCGACGCTCGTCGTCAAGGCGGTCGTCGTGATCGTCGTGACGCTGATCCAGTCGGAGGCGGCGCGCGCGCTCGTCGTCCGGCATGCGTCACGGCTGCTGCCATCCGCGCGTTCGCGCGCCACCACCGGAGCGACGCCCCGATGACCCGATTCCTTGGCCGGCTCGCCGACCCGCGCACGCTGCCGATCGTCGTGACGATCCTGCTGTTCGTCGCGCTGTTCGGTTTCGGGTCCGTGATGTACACCGGATTTTTCTCGATGCAGGTGCTCACCGGGCTGCTCGTCGACAACGCGTTCCTGCTGATCGTCGCGATCGGGATGACGTTCGTGATCGTGTCGGGCGGGATCGACCTGTCGGTCGGCTCGGTCGTTGCGCTGACAACGATCCTCTGCGCGGTCGGCGCCGAGCGGCTGCACTGGCCGGTGTGGGTCATCGTGCCGCTCGTGCTGGCGTTCGGTGCGCTGTACGGCGCGGCGATGGGTGCGCTGATCCATTGCTTTCGCTTGCAGCCGTTCATCGTCACGCTTGCCGGGATGTTTCTCGCGCGCGGCGCGTGCTTCCTGATCACGACGCAGTCGATCACGATCAACGAGCCGACGTTTCATGCGATCGCGGGCATCAGCGTGCCGGTCGGCGGCGGCACGCTGAGCGCCGGCGCGCTGATCGCGCTCGCGACGCTGGCCGCCGCGATCTACGTCGCGCATTTCACGCGGTTCGGCCGCAACGTGTATGCGATCGGCGGCAACGAACGTTCGGCGCTGCTGATGGGCTTGCCGGTCGCGCGCACGAAGATCGGCGTCTACGCGCTGAGCGGCTTCTGCTCGGCGCTCGGCGGCGTGGTGTTCACGCTGTACGTGCTGTCGGGCTACGGGCTGCAGGCGCAGGGAATGGAGCTCGACGCGATCGCCGCGACCGTGATCGGCGGCACGCTGCTCACGGGCGGCGTGGGCTACGTGATCGGCTCGGTGTTCGGGGTCGGCATCCTCGGCACGATCCAGGTGCTGATCACGTTCGACGGCACGTTGAGCTCGTGGTGGACGCGGATCGTGATCGGCGCGCTGCTGTGCGTGTTCTGCGTGCTGCAGCGGGTGATCGAGCGGCATTCCGCGCGGCGGCGCACCGGCGGCACGGGGCTGGGCGAACGGCCGAGGCCGGCCGACGCCGCATCGGCACGGCCGGCCGGGACGGGCGAGGATGCGGCGCTCGTGTCGACGATGCGGCGCGCGTAGGGGATCACACCGGGATCACACCGGGGATCGCACCGGGGATCGCACCGCGCGTGCGGCGCAGCGGGGCGGGATCGACCGGGCAACGGCGCGCGACGTAGCCGCGCCGCCGGCGCGCACCGCGTCAGGCGCGAACGCCGACGCGGTATTGCGTGGTCTGTCGATAGACGGCGCCCGGCTGAACGATGACGGCGTCGCGCAGGTCGTCCATGTTGACCTGATCCGGAAAACCGCCGGCTTCGACGCACAGCGCGGCGTGTCGCGCGCAGCGCGTGCCGCCGCTCACGCGCACGCCGTCCAGGTAGTTGCCCGTATAGAGTTGCAGGCCGCGCTGATCCGTCGACACGAGCAGCTCGCGGCCGCTTTCCGGGTCGTAGATCGCCGCGACGGGCCTGAGCGCGTGCGCGCCGTCGCGCAGCACGAAACAGTGGTCGAACCCGCGCGCCCGCGCGAGCTGCGCGTGCGGCCAGTCGAGGCGCGCGCCGAGCGGTGCGCTGTGCCGGAAGTCGAACGCGGTGCCGGTCACGTCGGCGGTGCCGGTCGGGATCAGCGCGTCGTCGACTTCGAGGAACGCGTCGGCGTCGATGCTCAGTACGTGGCCGCGCACGTCGCCGCCCGCGCGGCCGCTGAGGTTGAAATAGCTGTGATTCGTCAGGTTGAGCGGCGTGGGCGCGTCGGTGACGCCGGTGTAGTCGATCGTCAGCGTGCCGTCGTCGTCGAGCGCATAACGAACCTGCACGCTCACGTTGCCCGGAAAACCCGCGTCGCCTTCGGGCGAATCGAGCTGCAGCGTCAACCCGCCGCAATCGTCGACGACGGCCCAGCGCTGCCGGTGAAAGCCGTTCGCGCCGCCGTGCAGCAGATTGCCGCGCTCGTTGCGATCGAGCCGGTAGTCGACGCCGTCGAGCGTGAAGCGCGCGCCGGCGATCCGGTTCGCCCAGCGGCCGACCGTCGCGCCGAGGTAGGCGCCCGATTCGACGTATTCGGCGGGCGTGTCGTGCGCGAGCACGATGTCGGCGAAGCGTCCGGCGCGGTCGGGCGCGAGCCACGACACGACGGTCGCGCCGAGGTCGCTGACGACGACGCGCATCCCGTGCGCGTTACGCAGCGTGTAGCGCCGCACCGCGTCGCCGTCGGGCAGCGTGCCCCACGGTTCGGAAGGGACGCGTGCGACGCCGGGCGCCGGGCGGGGAGAGTCGGTATCGATATGCATGGATGGATTCGATGGGTAAGGCCGGCTTCAGTGCGCGGCGATCGTGCGTTCCTGGTATTCGCGCGGCGTGCATCCCAGCTCGCGGCGGAATACCGCGTACATGTACTGAAGCGATGTGAACCCGCAGCGGATCGCGACTTCGGCGCTCGACGCCTGCCGGCCGGCAAGCAGCGCCTGCGCCGCTTCGAGCTTGTGGCGCAGGATTTCCTGGTGCACGGTGCGCTGCAGTTCGCGCCGGAAGTGCTCCTCCAGCAGCGAACGCGACACGCCGACGTAGTCGGCGACCTGTTCCGTCTTGATGCCCTGGCACGCGTACTGGCGAATGAAGTGGCGCGCGCGCATCACGTAGGGGCTCGTGAGCGGCTGGTGGCGCGTCGATTCGAGCACGTTGATCCCGACGGGCGGCACGAGAATGCGCCGGTCGGGAAAACGCACGCCGCGCAGCATCTGGTGCAGCAGGTGCGCGGCGGTCCGGCCCATTTCCTCGGTGCCCTGGATCACGGACGACAGCGGGATGCGCGTCAGCGTGCGCGTGAGCGGATCGTTGTCGATGCCGATGATCGCGACCTGTTCCGGCACCGCGAGGCCGGCGATCAGGCAGGCCTGCAGCAGGTGCCGCGCGCGCGCGTCGGTCACCGCGATGATGCCGACGGGTTTCGGCAGCGCATGCAGCCAGCTGATCAGCTGCTCGATCGCGTGATTCCATGCCGATGCGCTCGTCGACAGCCCGCGGTAGATCGGCGCGTCGAGCCCGTCCGCGCGCGCGAGCCGGTCGAACGCCAGCTCGCGCTGCTGCGCCCAGCGGTTCTGCTGCGCGTCGGGCAGGCTGTACATCGCGAAGTGTGCGAGCCCGGCGCCGATCAGGTGCGTGTACGCGAGCGACACGAGTTTCGCGTTGTCGGTCGCGATATACGGCACGCCGTCCGGATACTGCGCGGGATCTTCGTAGGACGAGCCGAGCGCGACGATCGGCAGCGGCGAGCCGGCGAGCGCGTCGGCGACGGCCGGATCGTCGAAGTCGGCAATGATGCCGTCGCCGTCGAAATGCTCGATGCCGGCGAGCCGGCAGCGGAAGTCGTCCTCGAGGAACAGGTCCCACACCACGCGCGTCGAGCGCAGGTACTGGCCGATGCCGCTGATGATCTCGCGGTCGTAGACCTTGTTGGCGTTGAACAGCAGCGCGATGCGGTGCGGTGTCTGGCTGGAAGGGGCGCGGGTCATCTCGGTCTCGAGGCGCGTGCCGTGCGGGGCGTCGCGCCGTTGTCTCCGGGGGCGCGGACGGTGCCGCGCGCTTGTCTGGTGTCCGGCGATTGTAGGACGGAACGCGTGCGGTGCGCAGCGCGCTGGCAAGAAACGTTAAGCGTGCTGCGCAATTTCGCAATTGCGGGGGCGGGGGCGCGCGGGCACGATCCAGCCAGACCGAATTCGGCCCGCACGCCAACGCGCCGCGCGCCGCACTGCAACAAGAAACCGGACGGAGACGCCATGTCGTATTTCGAACAGATTCCCGCGATTCGCTACGAAGGTCCGCAATCGGACAACCCGCTTGCCTACCGCCATTACGACCGCACGAAGCAGGTGCTCGGCAAGACGCTCGAGGAGCATCTACGCATCGCGGTGTGCTACTGGCATACGTTCGTGTGGCCGGGGCACGACATCTTCGGCCAGGGCGCGTTCCGGCGGCCGTGGCAGCAGCCGGGCGACCCGCTCGAGCGGGCGCGGCAGAAGGCGGACGCGGCGTTCGAGTTCTTCACGAAGCTCGGCACGCCGTTCTATACGTTCCACGACACCGATGTCGCGCCGGAAGGCGACAGCCTGCGCGAGTACGTCGAGAACTTCGCGCGAATGACGGACTACCTGGGCGAGCGTCAGCAGGCCACGGGCGTGCGGCTGCTGTGGGGCACCGCGAACCTGTTCTCGCACCCGCGCTTCGCGGCGGGTGCGGCGACCAACCCGAATCCCGACGTGTTCGCGTGGGCGGCGACCCAGGTGCGCCACGCGCTCGACGCGACGCACCGGCTCGGCGGCGAGAACTACGTGCTGTGGGGCGGCCGCGAAGGCTACGAGACGCTGCTCAATACCGATCTCGTGCGCGAGCGCGAGCAGTTCGCGCGCTTCTTGTCGATGGTCGTCGAGCACAAGCACCGGATCGGTTTCAAGGGCGCGCTGCTGATCGAGCCGAAGCCGCAGGAGCCGACCAAGCATCAGTACGACTACGACGTCGCGACCGTGCACGGTTTCCTCACGCAATACGGATTGCAGAACGAGATCCGCGTGAACATCGAGGCGAACCACGCGACGCTCGCCGGCCATTCGTTCCATCACGAGATCGCGAACGCGTTCGCGCTCGGCGTGTTCGGCAGCGTCGATGCGAATCGCGGCGATCCGCAGAACGGCTGGGACACCGACCAGTTCCCGAACAGCGTCGAGGAGCTGACCCTCGCGTTCTACGAGATCCTGCGCCACGGCGGCTTCACTACCGGCGGCATGAACTTCGACGCGAAGGTGCGGCGCCAGAGCGTCGATCCGGAAGACCTGTTCCACGGCCATGTGGGCGCGATCGACGTGCTCGCGCTCGGGCTCGAGCGCGCCGCCGTGCTGGTCGCGAACGACCGGCTCGACGCGCTGCGCCGGCAGCGCTACGCGCAGTGGGACAGCGCGTTCGGCCGCGAGATCCTGTCGGGCGGCTATACGCTGGAGTCGCTCGCCGCCGACGCGCTCGCGCGCGGCGTGAACCCGCAGCATGCGAGCGGCGGGCAGGAGCGGCTCGAGAACATCGTGAACCAGGCCATCTACGGGTTGCGCTGACGCCATGTACATCGGAGTCGACCTCGGTACGTCGGGCGTGAAGGCCGTGCTGCTCGACCGTGACGGCGTTGTGCGGGCCAGCGCGAGCCGGCCGCTGGCGGTGAGCCGGCCGCGGCCGCGCTGGTCCGAACAGGCGCCGCGCGACTGGTGGGACGCGGCGGGCGGTGCGCTCGCGGCGCTCGTCGCCGATGCGCGCGCGGCCGGCATTGATCCGCGTGCCATCGATGCACTCGGTCTGACCGGGCAGATGCACGGCGCGACGCTGCTCGACGCGCAGGGCGACGTGCTGCGCCCCGCGATCCTGTGGAACGACGGCCGCGCGGATGCGGAGTGCGCGGAACTCGAGCGGCTCGCGCCCACGCTGCGCGCCGTCGCCGGCAATCTCGCGATGCCGGGCTTTACCGCGCCGAAGCTGCTGTGGGTGCGCCGGCACGAGCCGGACGTATTCGCGCGGATCGCCCATGTGCTGTTGCCGAAGGATTATCTGCGCTACCGGTTGACCGGCGCGTTCGCGACCGATCCGTCGGATGCGGCCGGCACGCTGTGGCTCGATGTCGCGAAGCGCGATTACGACGACACGCTGCTCGCCGCATGCGGGCTCTCGCGCGCGCAGATGCCCGCCGTGTTCGAAGGCAACCGCATCACCGGCACGCTGCTGCCGGCCGTCGCACGCGCGCTCGGGTTGCGCGAGATCCCGGTCGTCGCGGGTGGCGGCGACAACGCGGCCGGCGCGGTGGGCGTCGGCATCGTGCGGCCCGGCGACGCGCTGCTGTCGCTCGGCACGTCGGGCGTCTACTTCGCGGTGTCGGACGGTTTTCGCGCGAATCCCGAATCGGCGGTTCACAGTTTCTGTCACGCGTTGCCGCGCACCTGGCACCTGATGTCGGTGATGCTGAACGCGGCCGGTTGCGTCGATTTCACCGCGCAGCTGGCCGGCTACGACGGCGTTGCCGCGCTGCTCGCCGACGCGGAAGCGAACGCGCGCGCGGAGCGCCCGTGGTTCCTGCCTTACCTGAGCGGCGAGCGCACGCCGCACAACGACGTGAATGCGAAGGGCGTGTTCTACGGGATGACGCCCGATACGCGGCGCGCGGATCTCGCGAACGCGGCGCTCGAAGGCGTCGGCTTCGCGCTGCTCGACGGGATCGACGCGCTGCATGCGGCCGGCCTCGCGCCCGACGGCATCACGGTGATCGGCGGCGGCTCGCGCAGCGCGTACTGGACGCAGATGCTGGCCGACCTGAGCGGCCGCGCGCTGACCCTGCGCGCGGGCGGCGAAGTCGGCCCGGCGCTCGGCGCCGCGCGGCTCGCGCATCTCGCGCTCGAACCGGATGCGCCGCTCGACGCGGTGTGCCCGCAGCCGCCCGTCGTCGCGGTACGGGAGCCCGACATGGCGCGCCACGCGTGGTATCGCGACGCGCGGCGGCCGACGTTTCGCGCGCTGTATCGGGCGCTCGAGCCGGTGTTTGCGACAGGCGCGTGACGGGCGTGTGACAGGCCGCACGAAGCCGTGCCGCGCGGTGGCAAGACGATGGGCGACCGGCTTCGGCGGCTGCCCGGCGTTCGTGGAGTAGTCCTATAAAGAGAGGAATGGAGACATGAAATCCGTGAAACGTCGTACGGTATTGAGCTCGCTTGCCGGCGCCGCTGCGCTGGCGATCCTGACACTGGGCGCCCCGCTCGCGCAGGCGAGCAAGGACAAGCCTGAAATCGGCTTCTGCATCGACGACCTGCGCGTCGAGCGCTGGTCGCGCGACCGCGACTATTTCGTGGCCGCCGCGACGAAGCTCGGCGCGAAGGTGTCCGTGCAGTCCGCGGACGCGAGCGAGGCGCGGCAGATCTCGCAGATCGAGAACCTGATCTCGCGCGGCGTGGACGTGATCGTGATCGTCCCGTTCAACTCGAAGACGCTCGGCAACGTGGTCGCCGAAGCGCGCAAGGCCGGCATCAAGGTGGTGTCGTACGACCGGCTGATCCTCGACGCCGACGTCGACGCGTACATCTCGTTCGACAACGAGAAGGTCGGCGAACTGCAGGCGCAGGGCGTCGTCGACGCGAAGCCGAAGGGCAACTATTTCCTGCTCGGCGGCGCGCCGACCGACAACAACGCGAAGATGCTGCGCGAAGGGCAGCTGAAGGTGCTGAAGCCGGCGATCGATCGCGGCGACATCAAGGTCGTCGGCCAGCAGTGGGTGCCGGAGTGGAGCGCGTCGACCGCGCTGCGGATCGTCGAGGATGCGCTGACCGCGAACAACAACCGGATCGACGCGATCGTCGCGTCGAACGACGGCACCGCGGGCGGCGCGATCCAGGCGCTCGCCGCGCAGCACCTGGCCGGCAAGGTGCCGGTGTCCGGGCAGGACGCGGATCTCGCCGCGGTCAAGCGCGTGATCGCCGGCACGCAGACGATGACCGTCTACAAGCCGCTCAAGCTGATCGCGAGCGAAGCAGCGAAACTCGCGGTGGATCTCGCGAAGGGCACGAAACCCGCGTTCAACGCGCAATACGACAACGGCAAGAAGAAGGTCGACACGGTGCTGCTGCAGCCGACGCTGTTGACCAAGCGCAACGTCGACGTCGTCGTGAAGGACGGCTTCTATACCCAGGCGCAGCTGGCGAGCCAGTAACGACGCGGCGCGCGGGCGTCCCACCGGTGCGTCCGCGCGCACACTGCGAGGCATGAGCGAATGACCGAACCCTTGCTGACGATGCGCGGCATCGTCAAGGAATTCGACGGCGTGAAGGCGCTCGACGGCATCGACCTGGTGGTGCGGCCGGGCGAGTGCGTGGGGCTGTGCGGCGAGAACGGCGCGGGCAAATCGACGCTGATGAAGGTGTTGTCCGGCGTGTATCCGCACGGCACGTGGGAGGGCGAGATCCGCTGGGAGGGCGCGCCGCTCGTCGCGTCCGGCGTACGCGACACCGAGCGCGCGGGCATCGTGATCATCCATCAGGAACTGATGCTCGTGCCCGAGCTGTCGGTCGCCGAGAACATCTTTCTCGGCAACGAGATCACGCTGCCGGGCGGGCGCATGAACTACGCGGCGATGGTGCAGCGTGCCGAGGCGCTGCTGCATGAACTGCGGATCGACTCGATCAACGTCGCGCAGCCGGTGATGAACTACGGCGGCGGCCACCAGCAGCTGATCGAGATCGCGAAGGCGCTGAACAAGCGCGCGAAGCTGTTGATCCTCGACGAACCTTCGTCGTCGCTGAGCGCGTCCGAAACGCGCATCCTGCTCGACATCGTGCGCGACCTGAAGCGCCGCGGCGTCGCGTGCGTGTACATCTCGCACAAGCTCGACGAGGTCGAGGCGGTGTGCGACACGGTGACGGTGATCCGCGACGGCCGCCATGTCGCGACCGAGCCGATGCGCGCGCTGACGACCGACCGGATCATCGCGATGATGGTCGGCCGCGAGATTCGCGATTTGTACCCGCGCGAGCCGCACGAGATCGGCGACGTCGTGCTGGAAGCGCGCCACGTGACCTGCCGCGACGTGACGAACCCGCGCCGCAAGCGGGTGGACGACGTGTCGTTCAGCGTGCGGCGCGGCGAGATCCTCGGCGTCGCGGGGCTCGTCGGCGCGGGTCGTACCGAGCTGATGCAGGCGATCTTCGGCGCGTATCCGGGCGCGTGCACGGCGACCGTGCTGATGAACGGCCAGCCGCTGTCGATCCGCACGCCCGCCGATGCGATCCGCGCCGGCATCGCGATGGTGCCCGAGGACCGCAAGCGCCACGGCATCGTGCCGCAGCTCGGTGTGGGCCACAACATCACGCTGACGGTGCTGCGGCGCTTCGCGGCGCGCGGCCGGATCGACGCGGCCGCCGAGCTGGATGCGATCCGCACCGAGATGCAGCGGCTGTCGGTGCGTGCCGCGCATCCGTTCCTGCCGATCGCGAGCCTGTCCGGCGGCAACCAGCAGAAGGCCGTGCTCGCGAAGATGCTGCTGGCCGAGCCGCAGGTGCTGATTCTCGACGAGCCGACACGCGGCGTCGACGTGGGCGCGAAAGCGGAGATCTACCGCCTCGTGTTCGCGCTCGCGAAGCGCGGCGTCGCGCTGATCGTCGTGTCGTCGGAAATGCCCGAGGTGCTCGGGCTCGCCGATCGCGTGCTGGTGATCGGCGAAGGCGAGCTGCGCGGCGACTTCGTCAACGACGGCCTGACACAGGAACAGATCCTCGGCGCCGCGCTGAAATCCGGCCGGCGGCCGACCGAACCCACCGCAACGAGTGCGACATGAATTCCGAACTTTCTTCCTCCACCCCGGCGACGCAGGACGCGGATGCGCGCCGTTCAAGCGGCCACGAAGCAGGGCAACCGGCCGGGCGCTCGACCGGCAGCCAGCTTCGCCAGATATTCGTGCGCTACAAGATCCTCGCGCTGCTGCTCGCGGTCGCGGCGATCTGGGCATTCTTCTCGGTGCTGACCGACGGCGCGTTCGTCACGCCGCGCAACGTGTCGAACCTGCTGCGGCAGATGTCGATCACCGGCATGCTCGCGTGCGGGATGGTGTTCGTGATCATCGCGGGCGAGATCGACCTGTCGGTCGGCTCGCTGCTCGGGCTGCTCGGCGGCGTCGCGGCGATCCTCGACGTGAACCGCCACTGGCCCGTCGCCGTGACGGTCCCGGCGGTGCTCGCGCTCGGTGTGCTGATCGGGCTTTTCAACGGCTGGTGGTCGACCTACCGGCGCGTGCCGTCGTTTATCGTCGGGCTCGGCGGGATGCTCGCGTTTCGCGGGATCCTGCTCGGCGTGACGGGCGGCTCGACGATCGCCCCGGTGTCCGACGGCTTCGTGTTCCTCGGGCAGGGTTACCTGCCGCGCGTGGCCGGCGACGGCCTCGCGCTGCTGCTGTTCGCGCTCGTCGCGCTGCTGGTCGTGCGCCAGCGCGGCACGCGGCGCCGCTACCGGCTTGCGGTCGCGCCGCTGTGGCAGGACGCCGTCAAGATCGTGGGCGCGGGGGCCGTGCTGTTCGCGTTCGTCGCGACGCTCGACCGCTACGGCGGCATCCCGGTGCCGGTGCTGTTGCTGCTCGCGCTGCTCGGCATCTTCTCGTGGATCGCGACGCAGACCGTGTTCGGCCGGCGCATTTATGCGGTGGGCTCGAATCTCGAGGCGACGCGGCTGTCCGGCGTCGATACCGACCGCGTGAAGCTCGCGATCTTCGCGCTGATGGGGCTGATGTGCGCGTTCGCCGGCATCGTGAACACCGCGCGGCTCGCGGCCGGTTCGCCGTCGGCGGGCACGATGGGCGAACTCGACGCGATCGCCGCGTGCTTCATCGGCGGCACGTCGATGCGCGGCGGCTCGGGCACCGTGTACGGCGCGCTGATCGGCGCGCTCGTGATGGCGAGCCTCGACAACGGCATGTCGATGCTCGACGTCGACGCGTACTGGCAGATGATCGTCAAGGGCGCGGTGCTGGTGCTGGCGGTGTGGATCGACGTGGTGTCGCGGTCGAACCGGCGGTGAGGCGTCGCGCCCTGGCCGCCCGTCAACGGGAGGTGGACATGAAACGGAACACGGTACCGATGCGCGGGATCTCCATGCTGACGGCGTCGCCGCTCGCGACGCCGGCCGTCGAATACGATCACGGGGCCGCGCTCGGCCTGGGCGATCCGCGCGACCGCCGGATCATCGCGGATGCGCTGCGCACGCTGTTGCGCGAGCGCTCGGAAGCGCTCGCGTTCGCGATGCGCGTGGCGGACGAGCACGATCGTCCGAGGCCGGACGCGAACGATTTCGCGCTGACCGACATCATCCGGCTCGCGCGCATCGTCGAGCGCGCGGAGCGATACGGCGACGCGATGAACGAGTCCGTTCCGGGCGCTGCGCGCTGATACATGAATGGCCTGGCCGGCGCCGTTCGCGCGAGATTGCGCGAGGTTGTGCGTCGACCGAACAATTTCGCACTGGAAAGCGGCTGAAGCGGGCGTCGACACGATCCGTGATCATGGCCCGGCTCGTTTTGCCGTCGCGGCGGTTCGCGACAGCGAAACTTCCTGAACGCGCGCGGGCGACCGTTACGGCAGCGGCGCACCCCACACCGCGGTCACGTCGCCGCCGAGCCGCCATTCGCTGAACGGGCGGCGCGGCGCGATGATCGCCGGCAGGCGGCGATCGCCGAAGCGCGCATAGTACGGCTCGACCCAGCTCAGCTCGTCGCGGAACGTCCACGGGAACAGGTCCTGCCTGACCGGCGTGATTGTCCTGAAACTGTCGGGATTCTCCACCGCGTCGGGCCGGAGGCAGTCTAGCGGTTCGATCTTTCAGCGGCCTTTCCCGATGGCGGCGGCTGCCGTCCGGCGCGATGGCCTGCCCGATCCGGCAGGCCGGCGGTGCGGGTCCCGGCGTCGTATGCTTTACGTTATCCTGTCGCCCTCGACCGCCTGCCCGATCCGATGAAGCGTCCGCCGTTTTCCACTCAACTCGTCATGCTCTGGGCGCTCGTCGCGACGCTCTGCGCGACGCTCGTCGCGGTCGTCTGGGTGATGGCCAGTTCCGCCGAAGGGCAGCAGATCGCCGGCGCGCGGGCCGCGGGCGAAGCGGCCTGCGAAGCGGTCGCGTCGCGCTACGATGCGTCCGCGCCGGCCGGCGCGCAGCCCGATTCGGCGCTGATGCATGCGATCCTCGATATCGTTTTGGCGCGCGCACCGGACATGGAAGGCGGTTTCTGGACGGCCGGCGGCGCACCCGCGGCGAGCGGTTTTCTTGCGTATTCCTTTCCGACTTATCAAGGCAGCGGCATCAAGCGCGACGTGCCGGACGCGGAAACGCCGCTGATTCTCCGCACGCTGCGCGCGGCCGCCGCGACGCGTGCCACGACGTCGAATGCGGTCGAGGGCGCGCAGGATGCCGTGATCGCGGCGGCGTGTCCGGTCCGCGCCGGATCGGGCCTGTTCGTCTGGATGCTGACGCGCGCCCGCCCGCCGCTCGGCCGGCACGGCGAGCTGCTGGCGACGGGCCTTGCCGGCGTGCTCGCGGTGATTCTCGCGATCGCGGCGGCGCTCGCCATCGCGCTGCGGCGCTGGAAAGGCAATCTCGCGCGGATCGAAGCCGGGTTGGCGCCCGACGGCCGCGCACCGCACCTGCCGTATGTCGGCGAGCCCGATCTCGACCGGATCATCGATGCGTTCAACGCGCATGCGCGGCGCGCCGAGCAACTGCAACAGCAGGCCGCCGAACTCCGCACGCGGCTCGCGCAGGCGGAACGCTTCGGGATGCTCGGCAAACTGGCCGCGCAGGTCGCGCACGAGATTCGCAACCCGATGGGCGCGATGCGCCTGAAAGCCGAAAACGCGCTGGCCGGCGACAGCCGACGGCAGCAGGACGCGCTGCGCGTGATCCTGGCGCAGATCGAACGCATCGATGCGCAGCTGTCGGGCCTGCTCGCGCTGACGCAGCCGGTCAGCCCGCATGCGACGCGCGTCGATGTCGACGCGTGGCTCGCGCAGGTCGTCGACGCGCACCGCGAGCTGGCGCAGCGGCAGGCGATCGATCTCGCATGGCTGCCCGGCGAGCAGGGCGAACGCCTTGCGCAGCCCGCCGCGTTCCCCGTGTTCGATCCCGACCAGATGCGTCGCGCGCTCGACAACCTGTTGCTCAATGCACTGCGCCATGCCGGCGACGGCGGCGCGGTGACGCTCGCCGCCGCGCGTCGCACGTTCGCCGGACGCGACTGGCTGAGGATCACCGTGTCGGATACCGGCCCCGGGGTTCCCGCCGAGCAGCGCGAGCGGATTTTCGAGCCGTTCGTGACGGGGCGGGCGGACGGCACCGGCCTCGGTCTTGCCGTCGTCCGCGAAGTGGCCGCGGCGCATGGCGGCCAGGCCTGGCTCGACGACGTTCCGCACGGCGCATCCTTCGTCATTGAAATCCCATGGCAACCATCCTCATAGTCGACGACGACGCGGCATTTCGCGACGGCCTGGCCGAGACGCTCGCCGATCTCGGTCATCGGGTCGTCGAAGCCGGAGCCGGGCGCGCGGCGTTGAGCGCGCTGCGCGACGGCGGCCGCGTCGACTGCATCTTTCTGGATTTCCGCTTGCCCGACCTGGACGGGCTCGCGGTGCTCGCACAGCTGCGCGACGATCCCGCGCTGGCCGCGATCCCGGTCGTGATGCTGACCGCCCATGCGACCAGCGACAACACGATCGACGCGATGCGGCTCGGCGCGTTCGATCACCTGACCAAGCCGATCGGGCGTCGCGACATCGCACAACTGCTCGCGCGCGTCGTTTCCGCGAACGCGCCGCCGGCGGCCGTCGAGCCGCACGGCGGCGGGTTTGCGCGCGAACCCGCATCGGCCCGCCCCCGGCTGCTGGGCGTGAGCGCCGCGATGCGCGACGTGCAGAAGCAGATCGGCCGGGCCGCGACGAGCGACGCGACCGTGCTCGTCACCGGCGAGACGGGCACCGGCAAGGAAGTGGCGGCGCGCGTGTTGCATGCCGCGTCGATGCGGCATGCCGGGCCGTTCGTCGCGGTCAACTGCGCGGCGATTCCGGCCGACCTGCTCGAAAGCGAACTGTTCGGGCATCGACGCGGCGCGTTTACGGGGGCGCACGTCGATCGCGCCGGGCGGCTCGTCGAGGCCGACGGCGGCACGCTGTTTCTCGACGAGATCGGCGACATGCCCACGGCCATGCAGGCCAAGCTGTTGCGCGCGCTGCAGGAGCGCGAGGTGACGCCGCTCGGTGCGGATCGTCCGACGGCGATCGACATCCGGGTGGTGGCCGCGACGCACCGCGATCTCGCCGAGGCCGTCGCGAACGGTACGTTTCGCGAAGACCTGTTCTACCGGCTGAACGTGATTCCGCTGCACCTGCCGCCGCTCGCGGATCGCGTGGCCGACATCCTGCCGCTGGCCGCGCATTTCCTGGCGTGCGCGGCAGGCGCGCGCCCGTTGCACCTGACGAACGACGCACAGCGGGCGCTGCTCGATCATCGCTGGCCCGGCAACGTGCGTGAGCTGCGCAACGTGATGGAGCGGGCGGCCGCGCTGGCGCCCGGGCCGGCCATCGGCGCGGCCGATCTCGGGTTCGGCGTCGTGGCGGCGCCGGCGCCCGGCGGCGACGCGCTTGCGCTGCCCGCGCCGCTGTTCGACATGCCGTTGCCCGACGCACTGGCGGCGGTCGAGCGCGCCGCGATCCTGCGCGCGCTCGAGCGCGCGAACGGCAATCGCGCGGAGGCGGCACGGCAGCTCGGCATCGGCCGTCAGTCGCTCTATGCGCGCATGGCCCATCTGGGTATCGAGCGCGACGAGTAGCGGTGCCATGACGCCTGTCGGCATTCCCGACAACGGCGGGTAAAACGTGTCGGGAATCCCGACACGTTGTGCACGGTTCATGGTTCGATACGCCGCCCGGCGGGCACATGCGTGCTGGCACGCATGTTGCAGATATCACGGCATCGCAACCCGTTGCCGGAGCCCGCCATGAAGTCGACCCCACGCGTCGCGCGTTCGCGGCCGCCGCGCCGCGTCGTCGTTCGCCGCAGCTGTGCCGGACTGTGCGCCGCCGCGCTGATCGCCGCGGCGACCGCCTGCGCCGCGCAGGTTCCACCCCCGCCGCCTGCGGACGAACCGCCCGGTGCGCCGCCGCGCGCCGGTTTCGAACCGGCTCCTCTTTCGCCTCCGCCGCTGTCGCCCGTCGCCTCCGACACGCTCGTGTCCGGCACGCTTTCGCGCCTGACGATCAACCCGGAAGGCGCGGTCGACGGTTTCGTGCTGACCGACGGTACGCTCGTCGAGGTGCCGCCGCATCTCGGCACGCAGCTGATCGCGCTCGCGCGGCCGGGTGACCGGGTAACGGTGGCCGGTGAACGTCGCGTCGGCGACGACATCCACGCGCGCGTCGTGCGCAACGACCGCAGCGGCGCATCGTTGTCCGACCAGCCGCCGCCATCCGCCGCGCCGATGCCGCCCGCGCTGCGCGGCGTCAATCTGGCCCGGCTCAGCGTGTCGGGTGTCGTGCGGCGCGTCATGCGCGCACCACGCGGCGAGCCGGACGGCGTGATGCTCGACAGCGGCGCGATCGTCAAGCTGACGGTGCCGGCCGCGCAGCAGTTCGGCGCGCTGCTCGTACCCGGCGCGCGCGTTGCCGCGGTCGGATACGGCACGCGCAATGCCTACGGCGAAGCGCTGCAGGCCACCGCATTCGGCTCGCCGGGCCGTGTCGTGAATCTTTATGACGACGTCGTGCGCTGATCGCACGTCGTCTTCCTGCCATCCCACAAGGAGTCCTGCCATGCACTGGATCGATCCCGCCTGCCTGCCCGAAACGCGCGGCCGCGTCACACAGTTCCTGCTCAACCCGCACGGGGACATCGACGGCCTGATCCTGAACGGCGACCTGCAGGTTCACGTGCCGCCGCACCTGGGCCGCGAACTGGTTCGCCATGTCGAGGTGGGCGACCGCATCCGCGTGCGCGGCGTCAAGTCGCGCGGCGCCGCGATGATCGTGGCGGTGCAGCTGACCGGGCGCCACGGCGTCGACATCGTCGACAACGGGCCCGTGCCCGGTGCGCCGAAGCCGCCGCATGGCGGCCGCAAGCTGATGGAGATGAGCGGCGAAGTCGCGTTCGCGCTGCACGGCCCGAAAGGCGAGCTGAACGGCGCGTTGCTGACGAACGGCGTCGTGCTGCGGATGCCGCCGCATGCGGCAGCCGAGCTGAGCGACTATCTGCGCGCCGGTATCCATGTCATGGCGTGGGGGCAAGGCGTCGTCACGCGGTACGGCGCGGTGCTCGAAGTGAGCGAGATCGCCGAGCTCGTCGACGCGGACGACGAATGACTGCCCGTCGACGATGAGAGCGGCGCGCGCGCTCGAGGCGCTCAATTTCTTCCTGGCCGACGTGCAGGCCGGCATCGGCCCGTTCATCGGCGTGATCCTGTTGTCGCGCGGCTGGAGTGCCGACGCGATCGGCTCGGTCATGACACTGGCCGGGCTCGCCGCGATGGCCGCGACGCCGCCGGCCGGTGCGCTCGTCGATGCGCTGCGCGCGAAGCGCGCGCTGATCGTCACGGCCACCGCCTTGACGGCGCTGGCCTCGCTGGCGCTGATGTTCGCCGACGGTTATCCGGCGGTGGCGGCGTCGCAGATCCTGGCCGCCGTCGGCGGCGCGGCGCTGGCGCCGGCCGTCGCGGGCGTGACGCTCGGCATCGCGCGCCGGCAGGGTTTCGACCGGCAGTTCGGCCGCAACCAGATGGCGAACCATGCGGGCAACGTGGTCGGCGCGGCGCTCGCCGGATGGCTCGGCTGGCATGCGGGATTCGACGCGGTGTTCGCGCTCGTCGCCGTGTTCACGCTCCTCGCGATCGCGAGTACGTTGGCGATTCCCGCACGGGCCATCGACCACGCGTGCGCACGCGGCCTCGACATGGACCATGTCGAGCCGCGAACGCATGCCGTGCGCGATGATCCGCCCATGGGCGTGTCGGCGCCGCACGTAGGCGGCTTGCGCACGCTCGCCTCGAACCGGCCGCTGGTCCTGCTCGGCGCGTCGCTCGCGCTGTTTCATCTCGGCAACGCGGCGATGCTGCCGCTCTACGGAATGGGCGTGGTCGCCACGCATCGCAGCAACGCGAGCATGTTCACCGCGCAAACCATCGTCATCGCGCAGCTCGTGATGATCGCGGCCGCGTGGGTCGCGCCCCGGCTGATTCACGCGCATGGTTATTGGCGCGTGCTGCTGCTTTCCTACCTGGTATTGCCGGTGCGGGGCGTGCTTGCCGCCACGCTGATGAGCGAGGCGGGCGTCTGGCCGGTGCAGGTGCTCGACGGGATCGGTGCCGGCCTGCAAAGCGTCGTCGTGCCGGCGCTCGTCGTGCGCCTGCTGCACGGCTCCGGCCGCGTGAACGCCGGGCAGGGCGCCGTCGCGACCGCGCAGGGGATCGGCGCGGCGCTCAGTCCCGCGCTGGGCGGCGTGCTCGCGCAGCACTTCGGTTATCCGGTCGCATTCGTCGTGCTGGGCGCCGTGTCGACGGGCGCGCTCGCGCTCTGGCTCGGCCATGCGCGAGCGCTGAGCAGCGTGTGCGGCAAGCCGGCCGACCTGCCGGCCGCGTCGTCCTGAACGTGCTTTCCTTCTCCCTGCGATTCCCGACCTGCCCATGAATTCCGTTTCACTTGCATGGCTGATTTCCGCGCTCGCCACGGCGGGCGTCATCGCCCGCCCGTTCGGCTGGCCCGAGGCGACCTGGGCCGTGAGCGGCGCGTTGCTGCTGGTAGTGTGCGGCCTGTTGCCCGTGCATCCGGCGCTCGATGCCGTCGCGAAGGGCGGCGACGTGTACCTGTTCCTGACCGGCATGATGCTGCTGTCCGAGGTCGCGCGGCGCGAAGGGCTGTTCGACTGGGTCGCGACGCGCGTCGTCAATCTCGCGCAGGGTTCGCCCCGGCGCCTGTTCGCGCTCGTCTACCTGGTGGGCATCGTGACGACGGTCTTCCTGTCGAACGATGCGACCGCCGTCGTGCTGACGCCCGCGGTCATCGCGGCCGCGCGCCGGGCGAAGGCCGATCCGCTGCCGCTGCTGTACATCTGCGCGTTCGTCGCGAACGCGGCGAGTTTCGTGCTGCCGATCTCGAACCCCGCGAATCTCGTGCTGTACGGCGCGCGCATGCCGTCGCTCGGCGTATGGCTGGCCCACTTCGCGATCCCGTCCGTCGCATCGATCGCATGCACGTTCCTGATGCTTCGGATGACCCAGCGGCACGCGCTCGGCGGCCGTTGCGAATCCGGTTTGCCGACCCGGCCGCTCACCGGCGGCGGGCGTATCGCGCTGGCCGGCATCGCGATCACGGCCGCCGCGCTGATGACGGTGTCGGCGCTCGATCTTCCGCTCGGGTTGCCGACCGCGGCGGCGGGGATCGTCACCGTCGCATGCGTGCTGGTCAAGGATCGCACCGCATGCGTGCCGATCGTTCGCGCGATTTCATGGAGCGTGTTGCCGCTCGTCGCGGGGCTGTTCGTACTCGTCGAGGCGCTCGACCGGAGCGGTGCGGTGCGTGCGCTCGCCGGGCTGCTGCGCGCGCTGACGGCAAGCGGCGAGCAGACCGCCGCGGCCGCGGCGGGCATTGCGATCGCACTGGCGTCGAACCTGGTCAACAACCTGCCTGCCGGGCTGATCGCGAGCTCGACGGTCGACGCCGCACGCAGCCCGCAAGCGGTGATCGACGCGATCCTGATCGGCGTCGACCTGGGGCCGAACCTGTCCGTCACCGGATCGCTCGCGACGATTCTGTGGCTCGCGGCCATCCGGCGTGAAGGGTTGCGGGTCGGGTTCGGCGCGTTCCTCGCGGTCGGCGCGTGCGTGATGTTGCCGGCCTTGTTGCTCGCGCTGGCGGCGCGGCTCGCGCTCGGCGCGTGAAGCGCACGAGTCGCAGCGCCGGCCTGCCAACCCCCGCTAGAACGTATAGGCGAGCGACGCGAACAGGCTGCGCGGCGCGCCCGGCGTGACCCACAAGCTGTTGTAGGAGCTGACGTAGGTGGTGCGGTTGAACAGGTTGTTCAGCACGACCGACGCACGCAGGTGCTTGTTGACCTGCACATAGCCGTTCAGCTGCACGGTCGCATAGGCCGGCAGCTCGAACCCGTCCTGCGTGTTCGCGGTGTTGCCGGCCCGGCGCCCGACGTAGATCAGGCCGGCGCCGGCACCGGCCTTGTCCGCGAACGGTACCGCGGTTTCGTACAGGAGCAGCGCGCTGCCGCTCAGGCGCGGAATGTCGACGAGGCGTGCGCCGGGTGTCAGCACCGCGTCGTGCGTGACTTCGGCGTCGACATACGCAAGGTTGACGAGGCCGCGCACGCCGTGGCCGAGGTCGCCGTTCCATTCGAATTCGACGCCGCGGCTGCGCACCTCGCCGGCCGCGCGCGAGAAGCCGGCGTTTGCCGGATCGGCGGTCAGCACGTTGCGCTTGTTGACGTAGAACGCCGCGACGGTCGCGAGCCAGCGCGCGCCGGCCCATTTCGCGCCGGCTTCGTAGCCGTGCCCCTTCTCCGGATCGAACGCGCGGCCGTCGACGTCGGCGCCGTTGTTCGGCCGGAACGAATACGCGGTGTTCGCATAGAGCGACAGGGCGGGGCTCATCTCGTACACGATGCCGATGCGCGGACTCAACGCGGTCTGCACCTGGCTGCTCGTCGTGCCTTTCAGGCGGTTCTCGACCGACTGGTGGAAGCGATCCCAGCGCAGCCCCGCGAGGATTTTCCAGTGCGGGCCGAACGCGAGCGTGTCCTGCGCGTAGAGCCCCTGGCCGTCGTCGCGCTCGAGCAGGTTGGTCGCGGTGCGCGGCGTGGGCGCCGGCTGGCCGTAGACGGGATCGAAGATGTCGATCGCATACGGCGCGGCGGCCGTGGGCGTCGAGCGCGCGACGAACTGGTCGTAGTTGAAGCGGTACGCATCGACGCCCAGCACGAGCGTGTGGCCGATGCCGCCGGTGCGGAACTTGCCGGTCGTTTCGATGCGGCCCTGCAGGTCGTTCGAATGAAACGCGACTTGCCGGTAGCGGCGCCACAGCGTGCGGCCGTCCGGCTGCAGCGCGAATGCCTCGGACGAGCGGCCGGACAGGTCGGTGGTGCGCTGCGCGAACCCGGCGTTGACCGACCAGTTCGCATCGACGCGATGCTCGAGCGTGAACTGATGGCCCGTGTTGCGCACGTCGTAGTCGCCGTCGCGCGGCTCGCCGAGGAAGCGCGATGCGGGAATCGCACCGAGCTGCCCGCCCACCGCGACCACGCCGCGATCGAGCGGCGCGCGCTGGCGCGCACTCTCGAATTCGTAATGAAGCGTCGTGTCCGCACCGATGTCCCACGTGAACGACGGCGCGAACAGGTAGCGTTTGCTCGACACGGTATCGCGGAAGCTGCCGTTGTTCTCGTTCATCGCGACGAAGCGGTACGCGAGCGACTTCGTCACGGGGCCGGTCGAATCGAGCGTCTCGCGCAATGCGCCGTAGCTGCCGGCCGACACGCCGACGGTGTTCGCGCGCGCGAACTGCGGCTGCTTCGTCGTGTAGCTGATGAGCCCGCCCGGATCGCCGCGCCCGTACAGCGCCGACGCGGGCCCCTTGAGCACTTCCATGCGCTCGAGGTTGGCGGTGTCGCGCGGCACGCTGATCCCGCGATTCCACGAAAAGCCGTTGACGAGGTAGTCGGTGCCGGACGTGTTGCCGTCGCCGGCGAAGCCGCGCACCGCGTAGTTGTCCCAAAGACCGCCGAAGTTGTTCTGCCGCGCGACGCCCGCGACCCAGTCGTACAGGTCCTCGCCGCGCGTCGCCGCGACCGTGCGCACGAGTTTCGCATCGACGCTGCTGACCGCGAACGGGATCTCCATCACGTCCGCGTCGCCGCGCGTCGCGCTCGTCGAGTCACGTGTGCGAAACGGCGCGCTCGCGCGCTGCCCCGAGATCTCGATGGCAGGCAGCGTCGCCTCCTGCGCGTCGGCCGTGCCCACGCCTGCCGCGCCGACGACGATGGCCATCGGTGCGGCCGCCCAGTTCCTCCTGCTCATACCTCTCCCTTTCATGTCGTTCGCGTTCGGGCACGGCGGGCGGCCTTGCGCCGACATCGGTGTTCCAAACAGTACATTTGCGCGGCAATTTAATGCAAATGAGAGGCATTTGCAATCGTAATTTTGAGGATTGGTACGGGGAGCGAAACGGTGGGGCGCACGGATGCGAGCGAGGGGATGGGTGGATTTCCTGAAATGCCGAACGGCGGGGAAAACAAACCATGGCGTGGTGACGGCCGGATAGCGCTTTCGTCACGCCTGCGCGAGAAATATGAGTGAAATTGCAGGGGGCACGGCGCCACGCGATGCACGACACCGCGCTCGCCGACGCCCGTGCGTGTTCAGCTCAATCCGGATCGGCTTTCAGCCCACCCTCGATCCACCGCGCTTCCGACGCGCGAAGATGCGCGCGAATGGCCGTCTGCGCGGCGATCGGATCGCCGGCCTGCAACGCGAGCAGCACGTCCTCGTGCTCGCGCACCGCGGCGGTCCACGTCTGCGGATTCTCCGCATGGCCGCGCATCGCGGCCGCGATCGGGTCGTGGCGGCTGTCGAACAGCTCGCCGACGAAGCGGGTGAGCACCGAGTTGCCGGCGGCTTCCGCGATCAGCATGTGGAACTGCCGGTCGGCTTCGACCGGGGATTTGCCGGCCTCCGCGAGCCGCTTCATGCGCTGAACGGTGCGGCGCAGCCGCTCGAGCATGGCGGCCGTCATCCGCGCTGCGGCCAGCGCGGCGACGCTGCCTTCGACGGCCGCGCGAGCCTGCATCAATTCCGACGGACTGTCGCCGAGCGTGGCCATCGGGCCGACAGCGTCGGCGGCCGTATCGCGCACATAGACGCCGGAGCCCATGCGGATTTCGATCTGCCCGCCGATTTCCAGCGCGATCAGCGCCTCCCGAAGCGACGGCCGCGACACGCCGAGCGTCAGCGCCAGCTCGCGCTCGGGCGGCAGCCGCTCGCCGATCGCGAATTCGCCCTGGCGAATCAACGCGACGATCTGGGCCGCGACCGATTGGTAAAGCCGCTTGGGTTCTGTCGATTTCATCCGAGTGATAGGGATCAATGCGCTTCGGGCGCAAGCGCGTGTCGCGGAGTCTATCACGCCGGACGCATCGCCCCGTGTAGCGGCGCGTTCATCCGGATGTCCGGGTTTTCACTATTGGTAAGATCAGATGTGAATAATTAAATTGGCTTGACCAAAATGGCTTTGATTGCTGTAATTCATCCAAATTGGACTGACCGGTTAGTGTCGAGGTCGATCCATCCCCAGGAGACGCAATGGCAATGCCTCGCAATCTGCCCGGTCAGGCCGCGCAGGACGAACCGGACCGGGAGATCCTGCGCCTGGACGGGATTCGCAAGCGCTTCCCCGGCGTCCTCGCGCTCGACGGGATTCGCCTCGACCTGCGCCGCGGCGAGGTGCATGCGGTGTGCGGCGAGAACGGCGCAGGCAAATCGACGCTGATGAAGATCATCAGCGGCCAGTACCTGCCCGACGACGGTGTCGTCCACTATCGCGGCGCGCCGGTGCGGTTTCATTCGGCCTCCGAAGCGCAGGCGGCCGGCATCTCGATCATTCATCAGGAGCTCAATCTCGTCCCGCACCTGAGCGTGGCGGAGAACCTGTTCCTCGCGCGCGAGCCGCGGCGCGGGCCGTTCGTCGATACGAAACGCATGAACGCGGAGGCGGCGCGCTGCATCGCGCGCATCGGCCTGAACGTCGCGCCGACGACGAAGGTCGGCGTGCTGTCCATCGCGCAGCAGCAGATGGTCGAGATCGCGAAGGCGCTGTCGCACGATGCGCGTGTGCTGATCATGGACGAACCCACGTCGTCGCTGACCGAAACGGAAACGGTGCAGCTGTTTCGCATCATCGAGGAACTGCGCGCCGACGGCGTGGCGATTCTGTATATCTCGCACCGGCTCGACGAAATGGCGCAGATCGTCGATCGCGTGACGGTGCTGCGCGACGGGCGCCACATCTCGACGGACGCTTTCGCCGACGTGAGCATCGACGACATCGTCGCGCGCATGGTCGGACGCACGCTCGACGACGCCTATCCGTCGCGGCAATCGGTGCCGACCGACGAGGTGCTGCTCGACGTGCGGGACCTGCGCCGCGACGGCGTGTTCGGGCCGGTGTCGTTCGCGCTGCACCGCGGCGAGATCCTCGGTTTCGCGGGCTTGATGGGCGCCGGGCGCACCGAGATCGCCCGCGCGATCTTCGGCGCGGATCGCCCCGACGGCGGCACGATCGGGCTGCACGGCCGGCCCGTGACGATCCGCTCGCCGCGCGAGGCGATCCGGCACGGCATCGCGTATCTGTCGGAAGACCGCAAGAAGGAGGGTCTCGCGCTGCCGATGCCCGTCGCGGCGAACCTCACGCTCGCGAACGTGCGCGGCATCACGTCACGCTTCGGATTCCTGCGCTTCGACGACGAACTCGACGTCGCGCGCCGCTACGTGCAGGACCTCGCGATTCGCACGCCGTCCGTGCACCAGCGCGTCCGAAACCTGTCCGGCGGCAACCAGCAGAAGGTCGTCATCGGCAAATGGCTGTACCGCGGCTCGAAGATCCTGTTCTTCGACGAGCCGACGCGCGGCATCGACGTCGGCGCGAAATTCGCGATCTACGGGCTGATGGACCGGCTCGCCGCCGACGGCGTCGGCGTGGTGCTGATCAGTTCGGAACTGCCCGAACTGCTCGGCATGACCGACCGGATCGCCGTTTTTCACGAAGGTCGATTGACCGCATTTCTCGATACGAAACACACCAGTCAGGAGGAGATCATGCACTACGCGTCGGGGCGTTCCCATGCTTGAAATGACATCCGATCGAAGCCAGGCCGACGAACGGGCGGCGCGACAGCGGCGGCGCGACCTGATCCAGAAGTTCGCGGCGCTGGGCAGTCTCGTCGTGCTCGTGTTCGCGTTCTCGATCTCGAGCGCGGCGTTCTTCTCGGTCGACAACCTGATGACGGTCGGCCTGCAGGTCACGTCGATCGCCTATCTGGGCGTGGCCGCCACCTGCGTGATCATCACGGGCGGCATCGACCTGTCGGTCGGCTCGGTGCTCGCGCTGTCCGGCGTGTGCGCGGCGCTGCTGGTCAAGGCCGGCGCGCCGGTGCCCGCGGCGATGGCGGCCGGCATCCTGGTCGGCGCGCTGTGCGGGCTCGTCAACGGCATCTGCGTGACGCAGATGGGCCTGCCGCCGTTCATCGCGACGCTCGGCATGATGCTCGTCGCGCGCGGCATCGCGCTGCAGATCACCGGCGCGCGGCCGGTATCGGATCTCGGCGATGCGTTCGGCGCGCTCGGCAACGGCGCGCTGCTGCGGATCTCGCGCATCGGCGCGGACGGGTTCCCCGACACGACCTTTCCCGGCATTCCGTATCCGGTCGTGATCATGGTCGTGCTGTTCGTCGTGGTGTCCGTGCTGCTGTCGAGAACGTCGCTCGGCCGCCATATCTACGCGGTCGGGTCGAACGCGGAAGCCGCCCGGCTGTCGGGCGTGAACGTGCAGGGCGTGAAGCTGTTCACCTACGTGCTGTCCGGCGCGCTCGCGGGCGTGACCGGTTGCGTGCTGATGTCGCGGCTCGTCACCGGGCAGCCGAACGAAGGCGTGATGTACGAGCTCGACGCGATCGCCAGTTCGGTCATCGGCGGCACGTCGCTGATGGGCGGCGTCGGCACGATCTCCGGCACGGCGATCGGCGCGTTCGTGATCGGCGTGCTGCGCAACGGCCTGAACATGAACGGCGTGTCGAGCTTCATCCAGCAGATCATCATCGGCGTCGTGATCCTCGGCACGGTGTGGATCGACCAGTTGCGCAATCGCCGACCCTGACCGGCAGCAAGCAGTCCCTACCAACGAGAAGCGGAGCGAGACATGAACAAATCCATCCTGCTGGCGGCATCGGCGTGCGTGTTCGCGGTGTGCAGCAGCGGCGCGTATGCGGCGGGCGGCGAGATCGCCGTGATCGTCAAGACGGTCAATTCGAACTACTGGCAGAACGTGCAGAAGGGCGCGAAGGCGGCGCTCGGCGGCGCCAAGGGTTACACGATGACGTTCCAGGGCCCGGCGGCCGAGTCCGACATCAGCGGGCAGGTCAACATGGTCGACAACGCGGTTACGCGTCATGTGGCGGGCATCGTGCTCGCGCCGTCCGATCCCGATGCGCTCGTGCCCGCGATCAAGAAGGCGTGGGAAGCGCACATTCCCGTCGTGCTGATCGACTCGGCGATCGCGGACGCGGGCAAGCCGTACTACCAGGCATTCCTGTCGACCGACAACGAGAAAGCGGGCGCGCTGTGCGCGAAGGCGCTGATCGACCGCGTCGGGCAGTCGGGCAAGATCGCGATCATGTCGTACGTACCGGGCGCGGGCTCCGAGGTCAGCCGCGTCGGCGGGTTCCGCAAGTACATCGAGAGCCATTCGAAGCTGCAGGTCGTCGGCCCGTACTACTCGCAATCGCAAATGGCGACCGCGCTGAACCAGACGACCGACGTGCTGTCGGCGAACCCGGACCTGAAGGGCATCTTCGGCGCGAACGAGCCGACCGCGGTCGGCATGGGGCGTGCGCTGAAGCAGTCGGGCAAGGCGGGCAAGGTGGTGGCGATCGGGTTCGACGGCAACGAGGACCTGCAGGGCTTCGTGCGCGACGGCACCGTGCAGGCGATCGCCGTGCAGGGCTCGTGGCAGATGGGGAACCAGGGCGTGCGCACGGCGCTCGACGTGATCGAGCGCAAGCCCGCGCCGAAGCTGATCGATACCGGCGTCGTGATGGTCGACAAGCAGAACCTCGATTCGCAGGCAGCGAAGAATGTCCTGTACTGATCGCCCGTCCCGCTTGCACGCATCGAGTCACCACTCATGAACGCAAACGATACGCGCACCTTGCCGCGCAGTGGGCTGACGGTGTCCGCGCTCGGCCTCGGCTGCTCGCAGCTCGGCGGCCTTTATCGGCCGATGTCGGCGGCCGACGCCGCCGCGCTGGTCGACGCCGCGTGGGCTGCCGGCCTGCGCTACTTCGACACCGCGCCGTATTACGGCTACACGCTGTCCGAGCGGCGCGTGGGGGCGGGGCTCGCTCCGCGCGAGCGCAGCGCGTTCACGCTCAGCACGAAGGTCGGGCGGCTGATGCGCGCCGACGCGAGCGTGCGGCCGGGCGACGACGGCTGGGCCGAGCCGCTGCCGTTCCGGCCCGTCTACGACTACAGCTACGACGGCATCATGCGCTCGCACGACGACAGCCGGCAACGGCTCGGGCTCGCGCGGATCGACATGCTGTACGTGCACGACATCGGCGCGATGACGCACGGCGATCGTCACGCGCACTACTGGGAACAGTTGACGCGCGGCGGCGGGTTTCGCGCGCTGGAGGCGCTGCGCGCCAGCGGCGAGATCGGCGCGTTCGGTCTCGGCGTGAACGAATGGGAAGTCGCGGCCGACGCGCTGAACGAAGCGGCGCTCGATGCGGTGCTGCTGGCCGGCCGCTACACGCTGCTCGAACAGACGGCGCTCGAACCGCTGCTCGACGCGTGCGCCCGTGACGGGACGGCGATCGTGATCGGCGGCGTGTTCAATTCCGGCCTGCTCGCCGGCAACGGCAAGTTCAACTATGCGGATGCGAGCGCCGACGTGATCGACAAGGCCACGCGGCTCGGCGCGCTGTGCAACCGCTTCGACGTGCCGCTTCCCGCCGCGGCATTGCAGTTTCCGTTCGGTCATCCAGCCGTCGTATCGTGCGTGGTCGGCGCGCGCAGCGTGGCGCAGTTGAAGCAGAACGTCGACTGGTTCGAGCGTCCCGCGCCGGCCGAACTGTGGGATGCGCTGCGCGACGAAGGGTTGATCGCGGCGCACGCGCCGGTTCCGGGAGCCCACGCATGACCATGCGCATCGACGCCCATCAGCACTACTGGCGCATCGACGCACGGGCCGGCTGCTGGCCGCCGGCCGAACTCGATGCGATTCACCGGGATTTCGGTCCGGCCGATCTGGCGCCGCTGCTCGACGCTGCGCGCATCGACACCACTGTCCTCGTGCAATCGCTGCCGAGCGAAGCCGACACGCGCTTTCTGCTCGATCTCGCGGACGAAACGCCGAGCGTCGGCGCGGTGGTCGGCTGGGTCGACCTGAAGGCCGACGACGCACCGGCGCGGATCGCGGCGTTTGCGTCCGCGCCAAAGGCGCGCGGCTTGCGACCGATGCTGCAGGATCTGCCCGACGACACGTGGATCGACGATCCGCGGCTGGATCGCGCGGTCGCCGCGATGCTCGAGCACGGGCTGCGTTTTGATGCACTGGTGATGCCGCGTCATCTCGATGCGCTGCATGCATTCGCGCGACGCCATCCGGATCTGCCGATCGTGATCGACCATGGCGCGAAGCCGTTCATCGAGCGCGGCGAATGGCAGCCGTGGCTGTCGGCGATGGGCCGGCTTGCGCGCCTGCCGAACCTTCATTGCAAGCTGTCCGGCCTCTGGACCGAAGCAGGGCCGTCGGCTGGGCCCGATGCCGTGCGCGCGCGCACGCGGCCGTATGTCCACGCGCTGGCCGAGCTGTTCGGGCCGACGCGCCTGATGTGGGGCAGCGACTGGCCGGTGCTGCGGCTGGCGTCGGCGTGCGGCGGCTACGGCGAATGGCTGGCCGCGTGCGAGGACGATTGCGCGCGGTTGCTCGGCGCCGCGGCGCTGGACGGCCTCTTCGGCGGCAACGCACACCGCTTCTACCGGATCGACACCGCACGCCACGACGAATGAACCAGAACGAAAGGAACCCGACATGCTCAGCGTGATTTGCGAATCCCCCGGCGTGCTGCGCGTGCAGCAGCGCGAACTGCCCGTACGCGGCAGCGGCGAAGTACTGTTGCGCGTGCAACGGGTCGGCATTTGCGGCACCGACCTGCATATCTTCACCGGCAACCAGCCGTACCTCGACTATCCGCGCGTGATGGGCCATGAGCTTTCGGCGGTCGTCGTCGAGGCGGAACCCGAGTCGGGGCTCGGCGTCGGCGACGCGGTGTACGTGATGCCGTATCTGTCGTGCGGGCACTGCATCGCCTGTCGGCACGGCAACACGAATTGCTGCGTGAACATCAAGGTGCTCGGCGTGCATCGCGACGGCGCGCTCGCCGAATACCTGAGCGTGCCTGCGCAGTTCGTTCACAAGGCCGACGGCATTTCGCTCGATCAGGCGGCGATGCTGGAATTCCTCGCGATCGGCGCGCATGCGGTGCGGCGCGCGGACGTCCGCGCCGGGCAGCGCGCGCTGGTCGTCGGCGCCGGGCCGATCGGCATGGCCGCGATGATCTTCGCGAAGCTGCGTGGCGCCGACGTCACATGCCTCGACACGCGGGCGGATCGACTGGCGTTTTGCCGGCAACATCTGACGGTTGATGCGACCGTGGAGGTGGGCGAGGATGACGCGGCGCGTCTCGCGGCGTTGACGAACGGCGAGTATTTCGATGCGGTGTTCGACGCCACAGGCAACCTCGATGCGATGAATCGCGGTTTCGAATTCGTCGCGCATGGCGGCAAATACACGTTGATCTCGATCGTGCGCGGGCACGTCGCCTTTTCGGATCCCGAATTCCACAAGCGGGAAGCCACGCTGCTCGCGAGCCGCAATGCGACGGCCGAGGATTTCGCGACGGTGCTCGACGCGATGCGCGGGGGGCGTATTCCGGACCGCGCGCTGAACACGCACCGGATGCGGCTCGAAGAGGTGCCGGATGCGCTGCCGCGTTTGCTCGATGCGGGGCAGACCGTCGTGAAGGCGCTCGTCGAATGCTGATCGATCGAATCCGGCACGCGGAGCGCATGCGATGACGCCGCCGATCCTCCAGTTCGGCACGAGCCGCTTCCTGCTCGCGCACGTCGACTTGTTCGTCTCGCAGGCGCTGGACGACGGCAACGCGATGGGCGGCATCGGCATCGTGCAGACGACCGGCAATCCGGCCAGCCGCGCCCGCATCGACGCGCTGCGCGCCACCGGTCGCTATCCGGTGCGGATTCGCGGGCGTGACCGCGGCGGCGTGGTCGACGAAGTCGTCGAGTGCCGCGCCGTGCATCGCGCGTGGGACGCCGAGCACGACTGGGCGGAGATACGCGGTGCCGCGATCGAGACCGTACGCGTCATCGTGTCGAACACCGGCGACGCAGGGTATCGCGCCGATCCGCGCGACACCGTGGACCTGCTGGCCCAGCAGGAGCACGCACCGCACGGCTTTCCGGCGAAGCTGCTCGCGCTGCTGCATGCGCGCTGGCAGGTGCGGCCCGATGACGGCGTCTCCATCCTGCCTTGCGAACTGGTGACGGACAACGGCGACACGCTGCGCGACATCGTGCTGGACCTCGCGCGCCAGTGGCGGCTGCCCGACGCGTTCGCCGACTATCTGGGCAACCGCTGCGTGTGGGTCAACTCGCTCGTCGACCGCATCGTATCCGAGCCGCTCCATCCGGTCGGCGCGATCGCGGAGCCCTACGCGCTGTGGGCGATCGAGCGGCGTGCCGGCATGGCGCTGCCGTGCACGCATGCTCGGGTCGTCGTCACCGACGATTTGCGCAGCCACGAGCGCCTGAAGCTGTTCTTCCTCAATCTCGGGCACAGCTGGCTCGCGGAGCAGTGGCTCGCGGCGGGGCGCGACGCATCGGAAACGGTGCTGGACGCGATGAACGATGCGCGGTTGCGCGACGGTCTCGAAGCCGTGTGGCGCGATGAAGTCGCGCCGGTATTCGTGGCGCTGGGCTTGCGCGAAACGGCCGAACACTACGTCGACAGCGTGCGCGAGCGCTTTCTCAATCCGTTTCTCGCGCATCGCATCGCCGATATCGCGGTCAACCATCGCGAGAAGGTCGCGCGGCGGATCGAGCCGCTGCTCGCGCTCGCCGATTCGCTGGCGCTGGCGGCCGAACAACCGCGGTTGCGGCAACTCGTCGCCCGCTGCGAACCGGTGGCCGCAACGACAGGGAGAAGACCATCGTGAAGCAACCGACCATCGTGATCCTTCACGGCAACGACAACGTCGCCGTCGCACTCGATGCGCTGGCGCCGGACGTGCCGATCGACGTGCACGGCGCACCGCTGCGGCCGGCGGCCGCGATACCGGCCGGCCACAAGATCGCCACCACGCCGATCGCGCGTGGCGACGCGATCGTCAAATGCGGGCAGCCGATCGGCGTCGCGCTGCGGGACATCGCCGCGGGCGAGCACGTGCACGTGCATAACGTCGGGATGCCTGAGCGGCATGCGCACGACGACGGGCCGGCGGGCGACACGCACGACGTTCCGGCCGATCGCCGCGATACCTTCGACGGATTCGTGCGTCCCGACGGCAGCGTGGGGACGCGCAACTACGTTGGCGTGATCGCGAGCGTCAACTGTTCGGCGAGTGTCTGTCATGCGATCGCCGATGCATACCGGCACGGCGCGCTCGACGCGTTCGGCCATGTCGACGGCGTCGTCGCGATCACCCATCAGAGCGGCTGCGGCATGTCGGCGACCGGCGACGGCATCGAACTGCTGCGACGCACGCTCGTCGGTTATGCGCGCAACCCGAATTTCGCCGGCGTGCTGCTCGTCGGCCTCGGTTGTGAGGTCAACCAGGTCGGCGCGCTCGCGCAGCGGCTCGACGCGACGGCACCTGGTACCGTGCGCACGCTGGTGATCCAGGACGAAGGCGGCGTGCGCGACACCGTGGCCAAAGGCGTGTCGATCGTGCGGGAGTTGCTGGAGGCGGCCGACGGCGCGCGTCGCAGCGCCGTGCCGGCCTCGCGGCTGACGGTCGGCCTGCAATGCGGCGGCTCCGACGGTTACTCGGGCATCACCGCGAATCCGGCGCTCGGCGCGGCCGTCGATCTGCTGGTCCGCAACAGCGGCACCGCGATTCTGTCCGAGACGCCCGAGATCTACGGCGCCGAGCATCTGCTGATCGCGCGAGCGGCGTCGCGCGACGTGGCCGAGCGTCTGCTCGGCAGGTTGCAGTGGTGGGAGCGTTACGTCGCCGACAACGGCGGCGAAATGAACAACAACCCGTCGCCCGGCAACCTCGCCGGTGGCATCACGACGATTCTCGAGAAATCGCTCGGCGCGGTGTCGAAGGGCGGCCGCTCGCCGCTGCGCGCGGTCTACGACTATGCGGAGCCGGTGCGGCAAGCGGGGCTCGTGTTCATGGATACGCCCGGTTACGACCCGGTGTCGGCCACCGGGCAGATCGCCGGCGGCGCGAATCTCGTGTGCTTCACGACGGGCCGCGGTTCGGTGTTCGGCTCGAAGCCGGTGCCGACGATCAAGATCGCGACGACGACCGGCCTGTACGAGCGTATGCAATCGGACATGGATTTCGACAGCGGCGGGATCGTCGCCGGTTCGCTCTCGGTAGGCGAAGCGGGCGAGCGGCTGTTCCGGCTGATGCTCGACGTTGCCTCCGGACGACGATCCCGCAGCGAGGACAACGGCATCGGCGAACGCGAGTTCGTGCCGTGGCTGCGCGGTGCGGTCATGTGACGCGAAAGGCGACATGCGACCGCGTGCGCAATCGGACAGCGAAGGAGAAGCCGCGATGGAAACCCGCATGAGCGAGCCGGCGATCGGCGAAATCGGCCGCTACGATCATCTCTCCGACCTGGAGAAGGGCTTGCTCGGCGAAGCGCTGCGCTTGCTCGCCGAGACGCGCGCACGGGCGCTCGAACTCTGTGTCGAGGTGAGCCGGCGGCAGGGCGGCGGGCGCCGACCTACGCGCCGGCCATGCGCGCGTCGAGCCGGAACAACGAGACGGCCTCGGCAAGCCGGTTTCCCTGTTCCTCGAGCGACTTCGAGGCGGCGGCTGCCTGCTCGACGAGCGCCGCATTCTGCTGGGTGACCTCGTCCATTTGCGTAATGGCGAGATTGACCTGCTCGATGCCGCGACTCTGTTCGCTCGACGCCGCGGCGATTTCGCCCATGATGTCGGTCACGCGCGAGATCGCATGCGTGACCTCGCTCATCGTATCGCCCGCGTTGTTCGCGATATGCGAGCCGTCCTCGATTTTCCGGACCGATTGCGAGATCAGCTCGCGAATTTCCTTCGCGGCGCTCGACGAACGCTGCGCAAGACTTCTGACTTCGCTTGCCACCACCGCGAAGCCGCGGCCCTGTTCGCCGGCGCGGGCAGCCTCCACGGCCGCGTTGAGCGCGAGGATGTTGGTCTGGAACGCGATCCCTTCGATGATCCCGGTGATCTCGGCGATCTTGGCGGAGCTCGCGCTGATGTCGGTCATCGTGTCGACCATCAGGCCGACCGCCGAGCTGCCGCGCTGCGCGACCTCCGATGCGTTGTTGGCCAGGCCGCTCGCCTGTTGCGCATTGTCGGCGTTCAGGCGCACGGTGGAGGTCAGTTGCTCCATGCTCGACGCGGTTTCCTGCAACGACGCGGCCTGCTGTTCGGTGCGGGACGACAGGTCCTGGTTGCCGGACGCGATTTCGCCGGCGCCGGTCGCGACGTTGCCCGATGCGGTACGGACTTCCGAGATCAGGCGGATCAGGTTCGCCTGCATGTCGCGCATCGAAGCCAGTACGCTGCCGGCCGGCGCGGCGCCGGTCGTGGCTTCGGCGCCGAGATTGCCGGCGGCGATATGGCCGGCGATATCGCTGAGCACGGCGGGCTCCGTGCCCAGCGAGCGCAGCAGGCCGCGGGTGATGACGAGGCCCGAGAGCGCGGCCGCGGCGGCGATGCAGATCGCGATCAGCATCAGGCGTCGCGAGGTATAACGGTCGTCCGATTCCTTCACCAGTTGATCGGCCCGCGCGCGCGAGTACGTCGCATACGTGTCGGTGGCCGCGACGAGCTGGGCCAGCAGCGGTCGGCACTGTTCGTTGATCATCGTGATCGCCTGATCGCGCCGGTTGTTCGCCGCCGCGTCGACGATGGCGCGCGCCACGGGGCCGTACTGCGCCTCGACCGCCCCGATTTGCCGAACCAGTTCGCGCGCCTTGTCGGATACGCCGCTGCCCTCGCGGACCGCATTCGTCAGTTCGCCCATCAGCGCGCCGACTTCGTGGTCGGCCTGCAGCGCCGCTTCCTTCTCGATGTCCGCGTCGCGCGGGCTGGCCGCGAGGACCTGGTTGCGGGCGGCGATCGCGCGCCGGTCGACCGCGAAGCGAATCTTGTCGGCCAGGTTCGCGCGGGCGTTGGTGCCGTTGACATAGTCGTCGAATGCCGCGTTCGCGTTGCCGAGCGAGACGATGCCGACGATGGAGACGAGCACGACCGTACACGTAAGAAGTCCGAAAGCCATGATCAGCTTCGTGCGAACGGTTAATCGTCGATCGTTCATGGGAGGAATCCGGTTGTGGTTATCAAATAGATTTCCTGATTAACGGAATGGTGAAAGAAAGGTTTAGGACCGGCGCTGCGGGGCAATCGTTTGCGGGTTGCCTGTCGTCAAAATAAATCCGACCGCGATCCGCATTCGTCACGCTGAGCCGGAGACCGGCGCTGTTTTCGCCCGCCGTGCCGTTAAACGGATCAGGTTCGCCTTGTTCAGCGATCCCATTTCGATCACGCGGTAACGGAGACCGAAGTCATCATGCTGTCATCAATTCGCGCACGGATACTTGCGACGTGTGTCGCCATCATCGCGGCGGCGCTGGTCGGCGCGATGACGAGCGCGGCCTTCAAGCACATCCTGATAGTGCGCGACGCGCTCACGGACGTCTCGAGCGGCAGCGGCGATCTGACGAAGCGCCTGCCGGCCGACGGCGCGGACGAAGCCGCGCAGATCGCGAGAGCGTTCAACGCGTTCGCCGAGAAGATCAGTACGATCCTGCGGCAGATCCGCGATTTCAGCACGTCCGTGAACCTCGCGAGCGCCGAGATCGCGCAGGGCAACCAGGATCTGTCGGCCCGCACCGAACACGCGGCGTCGAGCCTGCAGGAAACGGCCGCCGCGCTCGAGGAGATCGCCGGCACGGCCCGCAACCCGGCCGATGCGGCGAGCCAGGTGAACCGTCTGGCGGAATCGGCGTCGGACGTCGCGCTGCGGGGCGGCACGGTCGTGCGCGACGTCGTGTCGACGATGAACGACATCACGCAGGCGTCGGCGGAGATCGCCAACATCGTCGGCGTGATCGACGGCATCGCGTTCCAGACCAACATTCTCGCGTTGAACGCCGCCGTCGAGGCGGCCCGCGCGAACGAGCACGGCCGCGGCTTCGCGGTCGTCGCCGGGGAAGTGCGTGCGCTCGCGCAGCGCAGCGCGCAGGCCGCGGGGGAAATCAAGCAGCTGATCCACTCATCGGTCGAGAAGATCGAGGGCGGCTCCGGGCTCGTGCAGACGGCCGGTGCGACGATGGACGAAATCGTCGACGGCGTGCGCAACATCACGAGCGTGATCGCCGAAATCAGCGTCGCCGCGAAGGAGCAGAGCACGGGGCTCGAGCAGGTGAATCAGGCGGTGTCGCAGCTCGACGATACGACGCAGCAGAACGCGGCGCTGGTCGAGCAATCGGCGGCTGCCGCGACGTCGCTGCGCGAGCAGGCGGCCCGGCTCGCGCAGACGGTCGGCGAGTTCAGGCTCGCGGAGCGCGCGGTGGCGGCGTGACGGTTCGCGTGACGGGGCCGGCGGGCCCCGGTTTCATGCGGCGCGGCGAAGCCAGTCCGGCTGGCGCACCCGCCGACGACGGGCGGGATTTCGTTCGTATCCTGCACCGGTCCGCTGTACGTCGCCCACGCCGTGGCTGACTGCGATCGATCACCCGTGGGGAGGCCGGTGTTGCTGCCGTTCCGCTCAGGCAAGCAGCCCGCGTGCCGCCAGATTCGCATACAGCGCGCGCACGCCGAAGGTCCACGGCGCGATCTCCGTGCAAAGCCGCACGGTGTTGACGAGTGCGCCGAGTGCGGGCGTGGAGATCGTGACGCGGTCGCCGAGGTGATGCGTGAATCCGCCGCCGGGCGCGTCGCGATCCTGGATCGGCGAGAACATCGTGCCGAGGAACAGCATGAAGCCGTCCGGATATTGGTGATGCGCGCCGCAGGTCTGCGCGACGAGGTCGGTCGGGTCGCGGCTGATCTCGCGCATATGGCTGATGCCGTCGAGTACGAAGCCGTCGTCCGCGCCTTCGACGCGCAGCGACACGCTGCATGCCCGCACGCTGTCGAGCGTGAAGCCGTCGTCGAACAGCCGCACGAACGGGCCGATCGCGCACGAGCCGTTGTTGTCCTTGCATTTGCCGAGCAGCAGCGCCGAACGGCCTTCGATGTCGCGCAGGTTCACGTCGTTGCCGAGCGTCGCGCCCACCGGCCTGCCGTCACGGGCGACCGCCAGCACGATCTCCGGTTCCGGGTTGTTCCACACCGACACGGGCAGCAGCCCCACATCCGCGCCGAAGCCGACCGCCGACATTGGCTGCGCCTTGGAGAACACCTCCGCATCCGGGCCGATGCCGACTTCCATGTATTGCGACCATGCGCCGCGGCGTTCGAGCTCCGCCTTCAGGCGCAGCGCGGCTTCCGAGCCCGGCACGATCTTTGATAGATCGGTGCCGATGGTCGCGGCGATGGTGTCGCGAACCTCCCGCGCTTTGGCCGGATCGCCGCCCGCCTGTTCCTCGATCACGCGCTCGATCAGGCTGACCGCAAAGGTCACGCCGCACGCCTTGATCGCCTGCACGTCGCACGGCGCGAGCAGGTGCGTCGCGCCCGGCGTGCCGTCCAGCGCGGCCTGCAACAACGGCTCGACACGGCCGAGCGATTCGCCGGCAGCGGTGCGCGCGATGGCGACTGCATCGGGGCGATCGAACAGGTCGGCGGTGGTCGGCACGGTGCGTGTGATGTCGAACACTTCGCCGCCGCGCACGGCGACGACGCTCGGGCCCGCGTGGGCGCCGTCGTGCCGCCAGACGCGGCCGATCAGCAGCGCGTGGTCGAGGTCGTGCGGCAGGCAATCGGAAACGGAAGGCGTATGCATGGTCAGCTCGGCAAGAGTCGGGGGCGGTGGGTCAGTGCGAATGGCGCGGGTTGCCGCGCTGCTCGATCACCTTCAGGTACAGCGTGGCCGGTTCGAGGCAGCCGCCGGTGGACAGCTGGCCGACGAACCGGCGATAGAGTTCCTGCCACGGCGTTTGCGCCTGCGGCACGGTGAAGCTTTCGGTTTCGCGGCGGCGCGCGAGTTCGTCCTCGTCGACGAGCACGTCGACGCTGCGGCGATTCAGGTCCACGCGCACGCGATCGTTCGTGCGCAGCAGCGCGAGGCCGCCGCCGACCGCGGCTTCCGGCGACATGTTCAGGATCGACGGGCTGGCCGATGTGCCGCTCTGGCGTCCGTCACCCATGCACGGCAGCGACGTCACGCCGCGCTTCACCAGTTCGGCAGGCGGCGCCATGTTCACGACTTCGGAACTGCCCGGGTAGCCGACCGTGCCGCAGCCGCGGATCACGAGGATGCAGCGCTCGTCGATGTTCAGCGCGGGATCGTTGATGCGCGCGTGATAGTCCTCGGGGCCGTCGAACACGATCGCGCGCGCCTCGAACGTATTCTCCGCGCCCGGCTCGGACAGGTAGGTGCGGCGGAACGCGTCGCCCACCACCGACATCTTCATGATCGCGCTGTCGAAGAAGTTGCCCGACAGCACCATGAAGCCGGCGCCATGCTTGAGCGGCGCATCGGGCGTGCGGATCACGTCGCGGTCGGCGTCCTGCGCGGTGTCGGCGATCTCGCCGATCGCGCGGCCCGATACGGTCAGGCAGTCGCGCCGCAGCAGCCCGGCCGAATCGAGCTGGCGCAGCACGGCGGGCACGCCGCCGGCGCGGTGGAAGCTCTCGCCGAGGTAGTCGCCGGCCGGCATGCAGTTGACGAGCAGCGGCACCGATTCACCCAGGCGCTGCCAGTCGTCCAGGCTCAGTTCGACGCCCATGTGGCGCGCAATCGCGATCAGGTGCGGCGGGCAGTTGGTCGATGCGCCCAGCGCGGACGCGACGACGATCGCATTCTCGAATGCCGCGCGCGTCATGATTGTTGACGGGCGCAGGTCTTCCCGAACGAGCTCGACCGCGCGCTTGCCGGTCGCGTAAGCCATCTGGCCGCGCTCGCGATAGGCGGCGGGAATGCTCGCGCAGCCGGGCAGCGACATGCCCAGCGCCTCGGCGAGGCTGTTCATCGACAGCGCGGTGCCCATGGTGTTGCAATGGCCGATCGACGGCGACGAGGCCGTGGTCAGCTGCATGAAGCCTTCGTAGTCGATCTCGCCCGCCGCGAGCAGGTTGCGCGCATGCCAGATCACCGTGCCCGAGCCGACCCGCTTGCCCTCGTGCCAGCCGTCGAGCATCGGGCCGCCCGACAGCACGATCGCGGGCATGTCGACGGTGGCGGCCGCCATCAGGCACGCGGGCGTGGTCTTGTCGCAGCCGGTCGTCAGCACCACACCGTCCAGCGGAAAGCCGTGCAGCACTTCCACCAGCCCGAGGTACGCGAGATTGCGGTCGAGCGCGGCGGTGGGCCGGCGGCTTTGCTCGGCGAGCGGATGCACGGGGAACTCCATCGGAATGCCGCCCGCGTCGCGGATGCCCGCCTTGGTGCGTTCGGCCAGCTCGATGTGATGGCGGTTGCACGGCGCGAGGTCGCTGCCCGTCTGCGCGATGCCGATAATGGGGCGGCCCGACTGCAGTTCCTCGCGCGTCAACCCGTAGTTCATGAAGCGCTCGACATAGAGTGCCGTCATGTCCGCGTGCGCGGGGTCGTCGAACCATTCCTGGCTGCGCAGGCGGCGAGGGGTGTGTGACATGGCAGGCTGTCTCCTGAGGGGCCTTTGTCATTCTGCATGCCGGATGGTACCGGTAACATTGTTTGGATGTTAGCACGGGTTTTTTGCGCAGCGGAAGGGATTTCGTGCGCATGTGGCTAAGGTGAGGGCAGGGGGGCGGTACGAAGCCGCGCGCGTGGCGGTCGGGATGCGCGCGGCCGTCGGCTTGTCAGGCGCTTTCCCGCGCGATGATCGTGTAGTCGATACGGATGCTTTTCGATTCGGTCCGCTCGCCGCCGTCACGCGCTTGCAGCGCCGCCAGCAACGCTTCGCCCGTGCGCAGCCCGATGCCGTACGCGTCGACCGATACGGTCGTGATGGTCGGATGGCAGCATGTCGCCACTTCGAAGTTCCCGAAGCCGGCCACGGCGATATCGGCCGGCACGGCGAGCCCGCGCCGGTGACACTCCATGATCGCGCCGAACGCCGACATGTCGCTCACGCACATCACCGCGTCGGTATCCGGCCATTGCTCCAGCAGCGCGGCCATCGCCGGCCCGCCGTGGCTCATCGTGATCGGCGATTCGCCCAGCCGCACGACGCGCGGTTCGCCCAGCCCCTGCGCCTTGATCTCCGCCTGGTAGCCCTTGAGCCGGTCCAGGCCGCGGCGATCCAGTTCGCTCGCGCCGACCAGAAAGCCGATGCGCCGGTAACCGCGCTCGGCCAGGTGGCGCACCATCGCACGGGCGGCGCGCACGTTCGAGAAGCCGACGGCGGTGTCGATCGGGCGCGTGGGCAGGTCCCACATCTCGACCACTGGAATCGCCGAGCGCTCCAATACCTTGCGCGTCGCATCGGTGTGCTGCGACCCCGTCAGCGCGATGCAGCGCGGCTGGTGTCGCAGCATCGACCGGACGAGCCGTTCTTCCCGTTCGAGGTCGTAGTCGGTATCGCCGAGCAGCAGTTGCAAACCATGCGGCTCGAGCGCATCGGTCAGGCCGCGCACGGTGTCCGAGAAGTTGGAACTCGACAGCGACGGCACCAGCACCGCGACGAATTCCGAGCGCCCCGACGACAGCGCACCGGCAGCGGCATCCGCCACGTAGCCGAGCTGGTCGATGGCCTCGCAGACCCGTGCGCGCGTCTCGGCGGCCACGCTGTGGCCGGCGAGCACGCGCGACACCGTCATCTTCGATACGCCGGCGAGGCGCGCTACGTCGGACATGCGGGGCGGCCCGGCGGGCCGGACGGCGGTGGGACTGGGCATCGGAATCGCGATCGGGAGGAGGCAGGAAAGGCTACATCATACCGGTGCGGCATACCGCGCAGGCGGGGCGCGGCGTGCCCGCCGCGGTGAGAGTCGCACTAGGGAAACCACGTGTCCGGCGGCACTTGTACACGCGTGTCGCCGCATGCTACCTTCGAATGTGTTACCGGTATCAGCTTGCCGATCGCTCCCGTCGCCTCGTCGGCTTTTTTTGGGCACCTGATGTTATCGGTAACATCGATGCGCGCAGCGCACGCGACGGTACGAAGAAGATCGACACAATCAGGAGACAGACCGATGCCATCCCTTACGCAGGCCGCTGCCGCACCGGCCGCGGCCGACTCGTCCGAAGACGCCCTTTACCGCAAGGTCATGCGGCGCATCCTGCCGTTGCTGCTGCTCTGTTACGTCGTGGCCTACCTGGACCGCGTCAACGTGGGCTTCGCGAAGCTGCAGATGCTCGACGACCTGAACCTGAGCGACGGCGTCTATGCGCTCGGCGCCAGCATCTTCTTCTGGGGCTATTTCCTGTTCGAGATGCCCAGCAACCTGCTGTTGCACCGCTACGGCGCGCGCTTCTGGATTGCGCGGATCATGATCACGTGGGGCATCGTGTCGTCGTCGATGGCGTTCATCGTGCCGCTCGCGCAGTTCTTCCACGTGCAGACGACCACGATGTTCTACACGCTGCGCTTCCTGCTGGGGCTGTGCGAAGCGGGTTTTTTCCCGGGCGTCATCCTGTACCTGAACTACTGGTTCCCGGCGCGGCGCCAGAGCGTGGCGATGTCGGGCTTCCTGGTCGCGATCCCGCTGAGCCTGACGCTCGGCAGCGTGCTGTCCGGCTGGCTGATGGAGCAGACGCACGGCCTGTCGGGCATGAGCGGCTGGCAATGGATGCTGCTGCTCGAAGGGCTGCCGTCGATCGTGGTGGCGTTCATCGTGCTGGCCTGCCTCGGCGACGGCCCGCAGACGGCGAAGTGGCTGTCCGCCGACGAAAAGGCGGTGCTGTCGCGCAACCTCGAATCCGAGGCCGCGCACAAGTCGCACAGCATCGGCGCCGCGCTGCGCAGCCCGCGCGTCTGGTTGCTCACCTTCATTCTGCTGACGTTCAATACCGGTTTCTACGGGCTGGCCTTCTGGCTGCCGTCGATCATCCGCGCGTCGGGCGTGCACAGCCCGCTGCACATCGGCGTGCTGACGGCCATTCCGTACCTGACGGCGATCTTCGCGATGGTGTGGAACGCGTCGCACTCGCGCAAGACCGGCGAACGCCGGCTGCATGCGGCGATTCCCGCGCTGATCGGCGGCGTCTTCCTGATCCTGAGCGCGGCGTTCGCGCACAACGTGGCGCTGTCGATCGTATTCCTGACCATTGCCACCTGCGGCATCCTTGCGCTGATGCCGATCTACTGGACCTTTCCGGGGCAGATCCTGTCCGGCACGGCCGCGGCCGCCGGCATCGCACTGATCAACTCGGTGGGGAACCTGTCCGGCTTCACGGGCTCGATGATCACCGGCGTCGCCAAGCAGATGACCGGCAACATCAACAACGGGACTTATGCGCTGGGGGCTTGCCTGCTGGTCAGCTGCGTGTTGATCGCGTCGATTCCGCGCGATATCCTGCGGCCGCCGGTGGGGCGGTAGGGCGTTCGCGCGACGTTACGTCCGGCCGGGGCGGGGGCATCGCGCCGCCTCGGCGCCGGATGCATCACGTCGCGCGGATCGATCTTGTGTGAGTTTGCTCGACCACCACACGCGGAATTCCGGCTACTTCCAGCCAGGGACGCCCGGCGCGCGACTCTGCTTTCTCGTGAGCGGCAGTCATGCGTCCTCCAGTGCGAAGCGCACCTTGTCCCCGAGCGTGCGCAACCGGTCGACCGGTTCGTTCGAGAACACGAAACGGACGTACTGCTCGCCGTGGGCGACGCCCCATCCGGTCATGGCCGTCGCACATACGCCGTGGCGCAGCAACCGCTCCGACATCTGCGATCCGGTCAGACCGAAATCGGCGACGCGCAGCAGCATCGACCAGCCGCCCGCCGGCATGCCGAACGGGAGTCCCGACAGTTCGGCGGCGACCGTATCCCGCCGTCTCTCCAGTTCGCTCACGTAGCCAGGCAGATCGGATGCGGAATGTTCGAGCGCAACCGCCGCGGCCTCCTGGGCTATGCCGACCGGTACCACGACATTGGCGAGCGACACGGCCACCAGATCCGGAATCAGCCATTCCGGCGCGACGATCCAGCCGACCCGCCAGCCGATCATGCGCAACTCTTTCGACGCCGCGCCGACCGTGACCGTACGCTCGGCCATGCCGGGCAGGCCGGCGGGATGGATGACCTTGCGTCCATCGAAGAGCAGCCGTTCCATCGCGCTGTCGAGGATCAGCAGCAGATCGTTCTGCACACACAGGCTCGCGATCAGTTGCCAGTCGGACGCATCGAAGAAGCCGCCCGAAGGCATCGACGGCGACATCAGCAGCATGGCCCGCGTTTTCGGACCGATTGCTGCCCGCAGTGCCGTCTGGTCCAGCTTCCATTCGCTGCCCGGCGTGAAAGTGAACGGGACTTGCTTAGGCACGCCGCCCGCCAGGCGGATGCGGTTCAGCAGACCGGCGTACGTCGGATCGGTGACGATGACTTCGTCGCCCGTCTCGACGGTGGCGAGCAGCGTATTCAGAATGCCGGAGAGTCCACCCGCCGACACCACCACCTGGTCGGCCGTGAAGCGCTGCCCCGAAAGCGCCGACACGTGGGCGGCAGCGCTCGCGCGCAGCCGATCCTGACCGACGAAGGGCAAATAGGAGTTGGCCGAGTCTCGCTGGATGGCTTCTCGGGTGAAGGCCAGCGCTTCTGAAGTGGGGGGGAGGTCGGTGTCGAGATTTTCGAGTCGCAAAAGGTCGACGTCGGCATGATCGGCGATCGACCCCATGCGATCGACGCCGATGCCGGCAATGTGCTGCAGACGGACAGGGCGGTGGCGGTGCATCGGACCTCCGATTTTGTTACAATTTTATAGATAATATATGCATGGTGGTCGGGATGAACTTTGAAGTCAAGGAGGAGCGCTCGCTGGCCGATCGGATCGCTATCGCATTGGCGGACCGCATCATCTCGGGCGTCATCGCGCCGGGGGAGTGGCTGCGTCAGGACCACATCGCGGCAGAGTTCGGCGCGAGTCATGTGCCGGTACGCGAGGCGTTCAGACGGCTGGAAGCGCAGGGGTTGGCCGTGGTGGAACCGCGACGAGGCGTGCGGGCGGCGCCGCTCGAGCCGGCGGACGTGCTTGAAATGGCCAAGATGCGTGCTGCTTTCGAGGCGCTGGCGTTGCGTGAGGCGATTCCCGCGCTCGATGCACGGGCGCTGGAGGAACTCGATGCGATCCTCGATCAGGAGGCCGCGGCGCGTGGCATCGCCGTGCTGGGCACGCTGAATCTGAGGTTTCATCGGGCGTTGACCGCGCCGTGCGGGATGCCGCGGCTCGTCGCCGCGATCGGCGACATGCATCGGGCCAGTTCACGGCATCTGTATGCGACGTGGCAGCAACTCGACTGGCAGGATCGCTCGAACGACGAACATCGGGACATCGTTCGGGCGATACGTGAGGGGGATGTGGACGCGGCGTGTGCGGCGCTGTCCGCGCATATTCTGGCTGCGGGGGATGCGCTGGCTCAGGCGTTGCGTGGGCGGTAGGGATGTGGGTCAGGCCGGGGGCATTGACCGGTGCGGAAGGCTGGTATGGGGAATGGCTGGCGTTTTCTCTGGGGTAGCTATAGTCAAACGCGTCGGGCGGCATCCGGCCACCAACAGTCGTTCGACACTGTCACCGGAATCGTCGACAATCGACCGCGCTCTTATGACGGCAACTGCAGCCAGCCAACACTCGGGTCGGTAAACGCGATGGCAAAACCTATCTTGATCGTATTGCTGAAAGGTCCATTTCCGGAAGCTTTTTGCTTTGTCGAGACTTTGCTCAAGCCTCTTGGATTTCTGCTTGCCAACCCTGATAGTGGGCGAATAACGCACTGGAGCGATGACGGCCAACAGATCGATGTATCCAGAGCCAAGATTGTTGATGAAGCATCGACAGGTGTAATGAAGAACGTTCAGTTTTGGCGGTCCGACAGCGATGATCTATTCGTGTCCTGGATCGATGCGTCGCCGGGATGGGAGTTTTCATTTCATCTCAATGGCGTCATACCAGAATTGAAGATCGCGTTGGTAACCGCACTCGCAAGTGCGATCCTGGTCGATTTAAAGCTGCAATACGAAGATGAGAGTGCCTTTCGGATCGATTTCGACTAACTTTCCAATAGAGCGTTCGGTTCAGATTCGGCTAGCTAGATCCAGCGACCGCTTCGAGAGCAATTGAGTGGCTGGTCAGGATCGGGTTGAGGCCGTCGCGGGCCACCGGGATGGCAACCAACCAGATTCGGCCAAGTTGAGACGTTCGACAGTTCCAGATGGATCGTTGACAATCTGCGAATGTGCTCCGACCAGCAGCCGCCGTCGATTGCACTTCCGCTGGCCGGCGTGGCGCTTTAATTTCCCGTGCTTATTCAGCTATGACCATCGCTTTGGAATCCCCGATCAACCGGACGTGATCGCCCTCATCGCCGATCTGGATGCTTACCAAGATACGTTGTATCCGCCTGAGAGCAGGCACGCCCTGGATCTAGCATCGTTGAGGCAATCGAATGTCCTGTTTGCTGTCGCGCGGGACATTGAGGGCCAGGCGATCGGCTGTGGAGCAATCGTTGTCGGCCCGGATTTTGGCGAACTCAAACGAATGTATGTCAGCCCTCGCGGACGAGGACAAGGCATCGCCAAGCAACTCATCGCTTTCCTCGAGACACGGGCCATAGATCTTGGCTGCAGGTTGCTCAAACTTGAAACGGGTCCATACCAACAGGAGGCGTTGGCTTTGTATGCTTCAGCGGGCTATGAGCGCCGGGGACCGTTTGGAGATTACACGGACGATCCATTGAGTGTGTTCATGCAGAAACACATTGCTGCCTGAACGTTCGTGCTGGATGTCCGCTAACGAGAGAGCTACAGGGCGGATCAGAGGCGATTCCTTTCGGATGCAGTCGGCCACGAACAGCCCTTCGCTGATATCGCATAAACTTCCGCAAAGGCGCCGTTCACGTGAAACCCTTGATAGCCAACCTAGTTGAGACTGCGTGCGCTGCGGTCTCTCCTTCGGGCCTAGACAGAACCAGCAATGACTGACGAATTCAAGGAAATTGGCCACTCGGGCGGCCAGATCACCTTTCACATCCGCACAACGGAAGACGGTCGACGCGGCTATCAGGTTGAGTACACCAGCTGTCGTCCTGTGCCCATGGTGATGATCGGCGTTTACGCTCTCGATCCCGGCGTGCCGGTCGGGCGCATACAGCTCGGCGGCATTGGCGATGCATGGAACCCGCCGCCGGTGCCCGGTTGTCTACCGGTCCTCATTACTTGCGACAGTCAGGGCAAGTTCGGCCACCACTGCCCCGCCTGCGAAAGCTATTGGCGCAGCGGGCCGTGGCCCAATCTGTGCCCTTACTGCCGCATGGAGGCTGAGGATTACCAGTTTCTGTCTGAGGCGCAGTTGCGTTACGTGCAGCACTACTGCTCCACCCTCATCACCGGCATGCAAACTATCGAGAATGGGGACGTGAAGATCGACATGGATGCGGTTGCCGACGCCGCCGGCAGCGACGGCCCCAAGCCCGCTTTTTTTGTCGCTGAACAGAGCCAGCAGCGGAAATTCACGTGCGTGGCGTGCGAGGAGTACAACGACATTCTTGGGCGCTTCGGTTATTGCTCGTCCTGCGGGACGCGCAACGATCTGCAGGACTTTACTACCAGCACTGTGCCGGCCACCCGCATGGCGCTCAACAACGGCGGTACACCTGAAGATGCCGTCAAGAATATCGTTGGTGCCTTCGACACTTTCGCGGGTCAGTACGCGAAGCAGCTCGCCGCGCTGGTACCGATGTCCAAGCGGCGTTTCATCCGGCTAACGAAGCAGCGGTTTCACGACCTGACGGACGTGCGCCGCTTGTTTCGGGATTGGTTCGATATCGATGTTTGCGACGGTATGTCCAGCGCGGACGAGCAATTTGTCGTGCGAATGTTCCTGCGGCGGCACGTATATGAGCACAACGGTGGCGAAGTCGATCAGCAATATCTGGATGCGAGCGGTGACGACACGGTGCGCCTTAAGCAGCACATCCGGGAAACGCGCGAGGATGTGCACCGGCTCATCGGCCTCGTGCAGAAGATTGCGATCAGTCTGCACGACGGTTTTCATGAGCTCGTGCCGCCGTTGGAAGGGCCGATTAAGGCTTTCGCGGAGAAGAAAGCCCAGATCGAGCGTTACCGGAGTCGCGGTTGACGGCGGCCTGTCGCACTGAACGCGGAGAGATGGGCCCTTTTTTCTCTCATTGGTCGCGTGCAATGCAACAGGGCGTGCTTGGGGCTCCTGCGTCTCATCAGTGGCGCATCGCAGCACATGTGTGCGGCTGAGAGTCCGCTCTCGCTGCGCTCAATGACCGCTATCGAGCACGATCACTGTCTCAGAAGGGTCGTTCAGAGCCATTCGTGCCCGCGTGCAGGTCTTCATTCCGCCCGACGGCTCACGACACCCTGCGCCGCATCCCCCGCACCTGCAGCCAGATGGCGGATATCAGGAAATAGAGCGCGCCCACTCCCGCGTAACCCGCGATCTTAACGATCGCCGGCGGCATCGGCGCATGGCTTTGCAAAATGAAGAACAACCCGGCCAACGCCGATTGCGCGCCGCTCAGCACCATCACCCACTGCGCGCCGGCCTGCTTCCAGCGCCGCACGGCAGTGCCGAGCTGCAGCGCGCCGGACAGAATCGCCCATACGCCGAACACCGCGAGGACCGCGGGCAGGCCCGCATTCAACGCCGGAAATACCGCCAGTGTCGTGACGGCGCTGATCGCGACGTTGACCGCCTGCGTGCGGTTTGCCGCCATCCCGCCGCTGCGGGACAGGTCGACGAAATTGGCGAGCGCATCCCAGGCCGGATAAACGACCAGCAGGACCGCCGCGCCGGCCGCGCTCCGCCGGCCGACGGAAAACGCCAGCGCGACCCAGATCAGCGAGAACACCGCCCGGGAAAAGTAGTACCGCTTCAGCCAGTGTTCGTCGGCCAGGGCGTGGAATTCAGGGTAGCGATCAGTCATTTGCACTCCTTTTACATCGAAACGTCGTTCCGGCCGGCACGCAGGATGTCCGCCATGCGGATTCGGATGCGGCGCCGGGACGGATCTCCAGTGCGCCGAGTATCGCAATCGTCCGCGCCTGCCGCCATCGGTCAGATGTCCGATGGCGAAGTCCGCGGGGCGCTCCGCAGAGATGCGAGCGAACATCGCACCGTGTTGGCCCCGGGGCGCGCCGCCCGACGCGCATGCCCCTGCACGCCGCGACGCCGTCGCGTATGATCGTTTCCCCGTCCTCGCGAATCTCTCCGCCCATCCGATGCCCGACGCCGAAGCCCGTCACGCCCCGCTGCGCATAGTCGACGCCGTGCGCGCGCTGGCCTTCATCGGCGATCTCAGCATGGGCCAGCCGACCGACCATTCGCCGCGCACCGGCTGGCTGGCGGCGCAGCTCGCGCACGCGGCACGATTCGATGCATCGGTGTGCGACACGGCTCGCGAGGTGGCGCTGTTGCGCTGGTCGGGCTGCACGGCGAACGCGGCGGGCTTCGCGCAGGTATTCGGCGATGACGTCGCGATCCGCGCCGCGATGCTCGAGAGCCGGCCCGCCATGGCTGAAGCGATCGGCAGCGCGGGTGTCGCGCTGATCCCGCTCGCGCAGATTCATTGCGAAGTCTCGGGCGAGGTGGCGCGAATACTCGGTCTGTCCAGCGCGACGGAAACCGCGCTGCGGCACATTTTCGAAACCTGGGACGGCAACGGGCTGCCTGCGCGGCTCGAACGCGAACAGGTGCCGCCCGCCGTGTCGATCGTCGCGCTGGCGGGCGACCTGGACGTGCTCAGCCGCACGTACGGCATCGAACAGGCCCTCGACTTGATCGGCCAGCGCGCGGGGTCACGTTATCCGGCCGTGCTCGTCGAGACTGCTGCGCGCGACGCACCGCGCTGGCTGGCGGCGCTCGAGCACATGGCGCCCGCCGACCTGGATGCCGCATTGGCCACGCCGGACATGCAGGGCGCGACGTCCGCCGAATTGATTGCGGACGTCATCGATCTGAAACTGCCGTGGATGACGGGTTTTTCGCGTTCGGTCGCGGCGACTGCGGCCGCCTGTTATGGCCGTCTTTCGCCGGACGAGGCCGCGCGCGAACGCGTGTACCGGGCCGGACTGATTCATGGCATCGGCAGGGCCGCGGTGCCGAACGATGTGTGGAATCTGCCGACGCGGCTGCCTGCGAGCGCATGGGAAAAGGTGCGACTCGTCCCGTACTGGACCGAGCGCGCCGGCAGGCAGACCGGCGCGCTCGGCGAAGCCGCGGTGCTTGCGTCGTATGCCTACGAGCGGCAGGACGGTTCGGGCTATTTTCGCGGCGCGCGCGATGTGGCGCTGACGCTCGAAGCGCGCGTGCTGGCGGCGTCGCTGGCGTGGGTCGCGTTGCGCTCGGCGCGTCCGTGGCGCGCGGCGCTGAGCGATGCGGCCGCCGCCGTCCAGTTGCAGGAAGAAGCGGCGTGCGGCCGGCTATGCGGCGAAGTGGTAGCCGCGCTCGTGACGGGCGGGACGCCCGTGCCCCGGCGCATCGCCACGGGCGCGTCGGCCGTTGGCCCGCGCCTGTCCGCGCGGGAAATCGACGTCCTGCGGGCAATCTCCCGCGGCGCGAGTAACAAGCAGGTTGCGCAGGCGCTCGCGATGAGTCCGAGCACGGTGCGCACCCATGTCGAGAAGGCGTTCCGCAAGCTCGAATGCTCGACGCGCGCCGCGGCGACCCTCAAGGCGTCGGCGCTGGGGCTGCTCTGACGCGCTCCGCGACGCGGATTCGCTTTCGTGTGTGCGCGGACGGCCCGTCGGGCCGGCGCGACCTTTGACGCTCCGCCTGTCCGGTGGCTTATCCCGCGTATCGAAGATGGCGGTTGCACCATTCAAGTCGACCAGTCGTTGATCCGTTCCCTGCGATCCGAGGCTGTCGCGTCGGTGTCGGCCCAACCGTACCCCAACGTCGCGATTGCGAAGTAGACGGCACCGACGGCTTCGCAGGAAAGCAGCGCGCCGGCCAGCGCCATTCGCGCTCCACCCGAGACCATTTGCGCCGGCGCGTCGGCGTGTTTCCCGCGATGCACTGCGGTGCCGATCCGAAACAGGCCCGACACGATAGCGAGCACGCCGAACGCACGCGGCAGGCCGCTCGCCAATGCGACGATGAAGATCTGACGTCCCGACATTGCAGTGATCCTCCCGGTCCGGTATCGCGTGACGGCTGCCTATCCTGACACCCGATCGTTCGCGGCGCCATCGGACAAGTGACCGATGGCGCCGGCCTAAACCGATGCATGGCGGCGCGCGATCGGCGCTACGACACGCGCGAGAACACGTCCGTGATGAGCCGGTCGGGTTCGATGTCGGTGAACGCATCGATATCTGCCATGACGTCTGCCGTCTCCGCGGACGCGAACGCAGCGTCCAGCGCCGCACTGTCCTTGAAACGGCACATCGCCACGACGATCAGTTCGCTATCCTCACGTGCTGGAAAGAAAGCGTCGATAGCGTCGAGCCCGTACGGCTTCCAGGATTTTTCCACCAGCGGAATGTGTTGTTCGACGTAGTAACGGGCATCGAATCGCGTGCCCGCGGCTCGGCGATAGGAGACGATGAAATACACGAAGAACCTCCAGGTCGGACTGACGCGGCGATGAATGTCGGTACGGGAAAATACGGGCAAATACAACCGATCACGGCCGTTCGCGTTCGGGGCCGAAGCCCGGACGCGCGGCGGCCCGCATCGACGTATGAGCGGCGCCCGCCCGTGCAAGCGAGATGCCCAGCGCGGCGCCCACGGCGAGGAACACCGAGATCGACAGCAGTGCGACGATGAACGCATGCGCGATGGCCGCCGGATCCTGGCGCGTGCCGAGCGTCGTATAGAAAATGCCGCCGATGATCGCCACGCTCAGCGACGTGCTGACCTGCAGCGTCGAGCTGGCGATGCCGGCGATCATGCCGGACAGCGCCGGTGCGACGCGCCCCGTCACCATGCGCATGAGCGTCGGCAGCGCGAGACCTTGTCCGAAACCGATGACGAAGAGCACGACGGCGAGCGGCGCGGCAGCGAGCGGCATCCCGATCGGCGTGGCATCGATCAACCACGCGAGGCCGACGAGCCCGACGATCTCCAGACTCATGCCGAACGGATTGACGTAAGCGCCGATGACACGCGCGGAGGCAGGCGTCGACAACGGGCCGAGCAGGAACCCGACGCCGAACGGCAAGAACACGAGGCCCGCGCTCAGTGCGTCGACGTGCAATGCATTCTGCAGATACACCGAGAACAGCAGGAAGAACGCGCCGATCGAGTACAGCAGCAGCGCGATCAGCAACGCGCGGCCGAGCCCCGGTGCGCGCAGCGCGGCCGGATCGAGCAGCGGTGCGCCGCCGCGGCGGCCGAGCCGGCGCTCGTAGCGCCAGAAGAACCCGGTGAGGGCCGGCACCGCGAGCAGCGACACCCATGCCCATACGGGCCAGCCTGCTTCGCGCCCCTCGATCAGCGGCACGATCAGCGCGCCCAGCGTCAGCATCGACAGCGCGGTGCCGCCGAGGTCGAGCTTGCGCGCATGCTGCGCACGCGTTTCCTTCAACAGCGGAATCCCGAACAGGACGACCAGAATCGCCAGCGGCAGGTTGACGAGGAAGATCGTGCGCCAGCCCAGATTCAACAGATTCAGCGAGATCAGGATCCCGCCCAGCGCCTGCCCGACCACGGCGGCGAGGCCGAATACCGCGCCGTACAAGCTGAGCGCGAGCGGCTTTTCCGCTTCGGGGAAGATCGCCTGGATCGAAGCGAGCGCCTGCGGCGCCATGATCGCGGCCGTCACGCCCTGCAACGCGCGGCCGACGATGAGCGTCCACGGCGAACTGGCGAAACCGCACAGCGTCGAGGCGATCGCAAAGCCGATCAACCCGAGGAAAAACACGCGGCCGCGGCCGAACAGGTCTCCCAATCGCCCGCCGGTGATCAGCGTCACCGCGTACAGGCCCGCATACGATGAAATGACGAGTTGCTCGGCCGACGACGAGGCGCCCAGTTCCGCGCGGATCGACGGCAGCGCGACGTTGACGATGAAGAAATCCAGCGGCGGCAGGAACGCGCCGACGAGCAGGACCGCAAACATCGCCCAGCGGCGCGGGTCGGGTGATACGGGGTCATTCCGTGACATGGACGGTTCTCCATACGGAACCAAACGGTTCCAAATTGGGTAAAAAAATATCAGTCGAGGATGCGCATCGTGCGGTCGACCAGCGCGAGCATGTCCTGCTCCGACACGCCGGTTTTGCCCAGCACGCGCATGCCCTCGATCTGGCAGACCAGCAAACGCGCCAGCACCTGTTCGTCCTGTTCGGCGATCTCGCCGCTCGCCTGGCCACGGACGATCGCACCGGCATAGAGCTGTTGCAGCCGCCGGAACATGCGCCCGGTGCGCTCCGCGACATCCGCGTCGCGCGCGGCCAGTTCCGTGGTCATCGCGACCGCGAGACATCCGCGCCGGCCCGCCTCGCCGACGGACAGGCACGCATAGCGCAGCAGCGAATCGCGAATCGCATCCTTGACGGCGCCGGGTTGCGACAGAATGTCCGCGGTCGCCTTGAGCCCGTCGGCCATGTACAGGTCGAGCGCCGCCAGCAGCAGCGCCTTCTTGTCGCCGAACGCCTTGTACAGGCTACCGCGGGACAGGCCGGTGCCGGCCATCAGGTCGGGCAGGGACGCGCCTTCGTATCCGCGGTCCCAGAAAACGTCCATCGCGTCGCGCGCGGCATCGCCAAGTTCGAATTCGCGTGGGCGGCCCACGCCAGCCGGATTTGCCATTGATCGGTGTCGCAAACGATGCGGTGCCAAAAGTTGGATGCATTATATGAACCGATCGGTTCCGATGTCAACGCATGCCTGTCGACCGGGCGCGGCGAGGGCCGCCTCGCGGACGGCCCGGATTCATCCGATCAGTCGAGCCCGCCCTGGCACAGGTACTTGATCGACAGATAATCGTCGAGCCCGTAGCGCGAGCCTTCGCGACCATAACCCGACTCCTTCACCCCGCCGAACGGCGCGGCCTCGCTCGCGAGCGCGCCTTCGTTGATCCCGACGATGCCCGTTTCAAGCCGCGCCGACACGCGCGCGATGCGGCGCACGTCCTGCGTGTAGAAATACGCGGCGAGCCCGAACGGCGTGTCGTTTGCGGCGTCGACGGCTTCGTCCTCGGTATCGAAGCGGAACAGCGCCGCGATCGGGCCGAACGTTTCCTCGCAGGTCAGCTGCATGTCGGCGGTGGCGTCGGCGAGCACCGTCGGCGCGTAATAGTTCGCACCGAGTTCGGCCAGACGCTTGCCGCCCGTCAGCACGCGCGCGCCGCGTTCGACGGCATCGCCGACGTGCCGCGCGATCTTGTCGACCGCGCGCGCGTTGATCATCGGGCCGATCTGCGCGGCCGGGTCGGTCGCCGGCGCGACCTTCAGCGCGGCGACGCGCGCCGCGAGCTTCGCGGCGAATGCGTCGTAGACGCCGGCCTGCACGTAGACGCGATTCGGCGACACGCACGTTTGCCCGCCGTTGCGGAACTTGGCGGCCATCAGCCCGTCGACCGCGGCATCGAGCTCGGCGTCGTCGAAGACGATGAACGGCGCGTTGCCGCCGAGCTCCAGCGACAGCTTCTTCAGCGTCGCCGCCGACTCGCGCGCCAGCAGCTTGCCGACAGGCGTCGAGCCGGTGAACGTGATCTTGCGCACGCGGCCGTCGGCGAGCCAGTCGGCCACCGCATCGATGCCACGTTCGCGCGATGCGGCGATCAGGTTCAGCACCCCGGGCGGCACGCCGGCTTCCTGCGCGAGAAACGCGAGCGCGAGCGCGGTCAGCGGCGTGTCCTCCGCCGGCTTCGCGACCACCGTGCAGCCGGCCGCGAGGGCGGGCGCGATCTTGCGCGCGATCATGGCGAGCGGGAAGTTCCACGGCGTGATCGCGGCGACGATGCCGATCGGCTCCTTCACCGCGCTCAGCCGCTTGCCGCGTTGCTGCTGCGGAATCAGGTCGCCGTACGTGCGTGTCGCTTCCTCGGCGAACCACAGCACGTAAGACGCGCCGTATGCGACTTCGCCGCGCGCTTCCGCGAGCGGTTTGCCCTGTTCGCGCGACATCAGTTTCGCGAGATCGTCGGTATGCGCAACGATCGCGGCATGCCATGCGCGCAGGATCGCCGCCCGTTCGCGGGCGGGTGTCGCGCGCCATGCGGGCAGCGCGCGCGCGGCCGCGTCCGTTGCGGCGCGCGCGTCGGCGGCGCCGCTGTCGGGTGCGTGCGCGACGATGTCGAGCGTCGCGGGATCGACGACGTCGAAGCGACGGCCGTCGAGCGCGTCGCGCCACGTTCCGTCGATCAGGTTGGCGGTGCGAACGAGTTCGGTTCGGGACAGCGTAAGCGGCATGACAGGTCCTTGGATGAAGCCGGCCGGCGAAGGCGCGGGCGCGCGACTACCCCGCGCGGACAGCACGTTGCCGCGTTCGGGGTTGCCGCGCGCCGTCCGTCAGTGACGTTCGCCGAACAGCGATTCGAGCGGGTAGTGCCGTTTGACGAACGGCGATTTGATGATCACGTAGCTGAAATACTTCTCGATGCCGATGTTCTGCTCGAGCAGCCCTTCGACGATCGTCTGGTAATGGCTGACGCTGCGCGTGATGAACTTCAGCAGATAGTCGTAGCCGCCGCTCGCGAGGTGGCATTCGACGATCTCGTCGACGTTGCGGATCGCCGCGACGAAGCGGTCGAAGTCCTCGCGCCGGTGGTCGGCCAGCGTGACTTCGGTGAACACGACCTGCACGTCGCCGAGCTTCTCGAGCTGGATGTGCGCGCCGTAGCCGCCGATGTAGCCGGCCTTCTCGAGCCGCTTCACGCGGATCAGGCAGGGGCTCGGCGACAGCCCGACCGCATCCGCCAGCTCGACGTTGGTCATGCGGCCGCGCTTCTGCAACTGGGAGAGGATGCGCAGGTCGATGCGATCCAGCTTGCTGTCCGTCATGTTCACGTGAGTCGGAAAAATGGAATGTCCGGTTACTTTAGAGTCGAACGATGGCCGCCACAAGCCCGGCTTTCCCTTGGCCGGTCAGGCCGGCTGCGCGTGTGCGGCGTCGAGGGCGCGCTGCACGCCCGGATCGGCCAGCACGTCGTCGAGCGTCTTGCGCACGCGTTCGAACATCAGGTCGAACTCGCCCGCGGTGAAGCTCAGCGCCGGCGCGAAGCCGAGCACGCCGTCGCCGAACGCGCGAAACACCACGCCGTTCGCGTAGGCCGCCGCCGCGATCTTGTCCGGCACGTTCAGTGCCGCGTCGAAGCGCGTCTTGTGCGCCTTGTCGGCGACCAGCTCGAGTGCGCCGAGCAGGCCGGCCGAACGCGCGTCGCCGACGAGCGGATGCGCGCGCAGCGCATCGAGCCCCGCCGCGAAGCGCGGCGCCAGCGCCTGGCCGTTCGCGAGCAGCCCGCCTTCGTGATAGAGCTTCAGCACCTCGAGGCCGATCGCCGCGCTGACCGGGTGCGCGGAATACGTATGGCCGTGCCCGACCACGGCCGATTCCGCACGGCTGCCCGCGATCCCTTCGTAGATTTCGTCGGACATCAGCACCGCGCCCATCGGCGCATAGCCGGCCGTCAGCCCCTTCGCGACGGTCATCAGGTCCGGATCGACCTGTTCGGTCTCGCACGCGAACAGCGGCCCCGTGCGACCGAAGCCGGTGATCACCTCGTCGGCGACGAACAGGATGCCGAGGCGCCGGCACGCGTCGCGCATCGCCTTCAGCCAGCCGGCCGGCGGCACGATCACGCCGCCGGAACCCTGCACGGGTTCGCAGAAGAACGCGGCGACGTTGTCGGCGCCGAGTTCGGCAACCTTGGCTTCCAGCGCGGCCACCGACGCGGCGATCAGCGCCTGCGGATCGCCGCCGAGCGGATGGCGGTACGGGTAGGGCGACGGGATGTGGTGCTGGTCCGCACGCGGCAGGTCGAAATGGCGGTGGAACGCGGGCAGCGCGGTGAGGCCCGCGCCGATCGACGACGAGCCGTGATAGCCGCGCTCGAGCGCAATCATCTGCTTCTTCGACGGGCGGCCTGTCGCGTTGAAATAGTGCGTGATGAAGCGCACCGCGGAATCGATCGCGTCCGAGCCGCCGAGCGTGAAGTACACGCGGTTCAGCGACGGCGGCGCGAGCGCCGCGAGCCGTTCGGCCAGCTCGATCGCGGGCTGCGAGCCGAAATGGAAATAGCCGGTCGCGTAGGGCAGTTTCGCCATCTGCTCGGCGGCGGCCTTCACGATGCTGTCGCGGCCGTAGCCGACGTTGACGCACCACAGGCCCGAGAACGCATCGAGCAGCGTATGGCCCGCGGCATCGCGCAGGAACACGCCGTCGGCGGATTCGAGCATGGTGACGCCGCGCGCCTCGTGCGCACGATAGTTGACGACGGGGTGGATCAGGTGTTGACGATCAGCTTCGATCAGCGCGGCGTGGTTCATGGCAGGGCGGGACTCTCGTCGGGTGTCAGCGATGAGTTCATGCTACCGGGCGAGCCATCCTCATGCGTTTTCAATTTGCAGTCTGAAACATACGAACGCGGCGTTTGTGCGGGGCGCTTCGGCATTTTCTGCTGCGCGCCCCGCCGGGCCGGGCGCACGCGTCAGTAACCGCGCGCGCGATCGACGACGCCGATCATCGGCTGCCCCGCGCGATGGCGCGCGAGGTTCGCGAGAACGGCCTCGACCGCGGTGTCCGGCCGCGTCGCGCTCGCGATGTGCGGCGTGATCCGGATGCGCGGGTGCGTCCAGAACGGATGACCGGCCGGCAATGGTTCGGGGTCCGTCACGTCGAGGATCGCGCTGTCGAGCCGGCCGCTCGCGAGCCCCGCGAGCAGCGCGGCTTCGTCGAGCTGCGGGCCGCGCCCGACCTGCACGAGCGACGCGCCCGCCGGCAGCGCATCGAACACGCGTGCGCCGAGCAGCCCGCGCGTGCCGTCGGTGAGCGGGAGCAGGCAGATCAGGATGTCGGTGCGGGCGAGGAACGCGTCGAGTGCCGCGTCGCCCGCGTAGCAGTCGATGCCGTCGAGCGTGCGCGGCGTGCGGCTCCAGCCGGCGCACGGGAAGCCGAAGCGGCGCAGCGTATCGAGCACGGCCTGGCCGAGCGTGCCGAGCCCGAGCACGCCGACGCGCCGCGACGCGGCCGCGCGCACCGGCTGCTCGCGCCACACTTGTGCGCGCTGCTGCGCCGCGTAGTCGAGCAGGTCGCGGTGGATCGTCAGCACGGCCTGCGTCACGTATTCGACCATGCCTTCGACGATGCCGGGCTCGATCATCCGCACGACCGGGATATGCGCAGGCACGCGCGACAGGTCGAACTGATCGATGCCGGCGCCGACCGAGAACACGACTTCGAGATTCGGCAGCAGCGTGGCCGGATCGTCGGGCGGCTGCCACGCGGCGAGATAACGGACGGCTTCAGGATCGCCGAGGTCCGGCCAGATCCGGAACGGAAGCTCGGGCGCCTGTTGCGCGAAGCGCTGTGCCCATTGCGCACCGCGCACCGGGTCGGCCTTGTAGAGAAAGCTCATCGTGGGTACCGCTCAACCGAGGGCCTGGTTCACGATCGCGAACGCGCGCAGCGCCGGGGCGCGCGCGGGCGTCGCGCCGCGCGCCATGGCGACGACGGTATCGACGCGCGGCAGACCGAGCCCCTGCAGCCAGTCGGACAGCCCGCTGTCGCCGGGCACGTCGAGCCGCACGAACTTCCCTTCGTGCAGCGCGAGCCAGTGGCTGATCAGCGCCTGCGCGCGCTGCGCGTCCGGCGCGACCACCGGGCCGATCGCATGGCCGCGGCCGAAGCGGCGGAACAGCGCGAAGCCGAGGAGTTCGCCGTCGCGATCGAGCGCGATGCCGTTCGCGACGCCGAGCAGCGCCTCGATCACCTCGTCGCGCCGATAACCCGCGGCTCGCGAGGCGAGCGCGGCAAGCCGCGGGCCGTCGTTTGCGCCGATGGGCCGCAGGCGCTCGCCGGGCGGCAGCGATATCAGCGGCGGCTGGAAGGCGGCACCCTGGTGCTGGTCGATCGTATCGATCACCTCGAACCCGAATTTCGCGTACAGCGGCTCGCCGGCCGGCGTCGCGTGCAGAAAAATGGTTCGCGTGCCGAAGCTGTCGACCACGCGGGTGAGCAGTTCGCGCCCGATGCCGCGGCCCTGGTGCTCGGGCGACACGATGACCATGCCGAGCGACGCGTGCGCTTCGCCGAAGCGCCAGCCGAGCGCGGTACCGACGATGCCGGTTTCGTCCTCGGCGACGAAGCCGTCGCCGAGCTGGAGCACGAAGCGCCAGTCGTCGAGCCGGTGCGGCCACTTGACTGCTTCCGACAGACGATGCGCGGCGGGCAGGTCGGTTTCGGCGAACCGACGATAAATAAGCGTGCGGGAAGGGTTGAGATCGGACACGCTGGACTCCGGATGGGTAGGAATGACATATCGACTCTGCCAGCGACACCGCGGCACGGATAGGATGATTCGCCTGTTTTCCGGCGACGGCGGGCGGCCGTGCAAGATCGACGCAAACCGGCTCGATCGGCGCGTGCGAACGCGCGGATCGTGCCGCCGAGGCCCGTCAATCCGACAGCGCCTGCTGTGGGAACGGCACTACGATGAAAACACCGGTGTCGCGGCCGCTTGCCGGCGCGCCGCCCCGCCGGTGCGGCGGGACCGCGCCGGCAAGCGCCGCAGATCGTGCTGCCCGCGCCGCGCAACACGCGGCGATTCTGCGTTTTGGGCGGCGTCGAACGACGTACGCCGGGTTTTTTGCCTTGATTCAATTTCGTACCACCCAGCCCGTCCCCGGCCCTGCCGGGGCTTCACACCGACAGGACGTCACCATGATCCAATTTGAACCGAAGTACATCACGTTCGACTGCTACGGCACGCTGACCCGCTTCCAGATGGCGGACCTGGCGCGCGAGATCTACGCGGACCGGCTCTCGCCGGTCGCGATGGAGGATTTCGTGCGTGCGTTCGCCGCTTACCGGCTCGACGAGGTGCTCGGCGCGTGGAAGCCGTACCGCGACGTCGTCGTCAACGCGATCCGGCGCACCTGCGCGCGAGTCGGCGTGAAGTTCGACGAAGCCGAGGCCGAGCGCTTCTATCATGCGGTGCCGACGTGGGGCCCGCATCCGGACGTGCCGGCGGGCCTGTCGCGGCTCGCGACGAAGTACAAGCTCGTGATCCTGTCGAACGCAATGGACGAGCAGATCATGAGCAACGTCGACAAGCTCGGCGCGCCGTTCCATGCGGTGTTCACCGCGCAGCAGGCGCAGTCGTACAAGCCGCGGATGCAGGGCTTCGAGTACATGTTCGGCAAGCTCGGCTGCAAGCCCGAGGACGTGCTGCACGTGTCGTCGAGCCTGCGCTACGACCTGATGACGGCCGAGGATCTGGGCATCAAGCACAAGGCGTTCGTCAATCGCGGCCACGAGCCGGGCACGCCGTTCTACAACTATTACGAAGTGTCGGATATCGGCCATCTCGCGACGCAGCTCGGCCTGTAAGCCGCCGGGGCCGGCCGATCCATCGCGCGACGGGACGCGGCCGCGATGCCGGCGCGCCCCGTCGCGCGTTCGATCAGCGTACGAAACGAGGGTAATTACCGATATCGAGTCGTTCAAGGCGGGGCCGCCCCGGCCGATATATGTACCGAACGGTTAATATTTCGAGGCCCCCGCATGAAGTTGTCCACCAAACTGCTGATGCTCGTCGCCGCGGCGCTGCTCGGCGTCGTCCTGCTCGCCGCGTTGTCGCTGCACACGCTGCGCGACGCGCTGATCGACAGCCGCCGCGAAGAGATCGTCATTCTGCTGACCAAGGCCGAGCATCTGGTCGATTCGTATCGCGCGCTGCAGACGAGCGGCACGCTCACGCAGGAGCAGGCGCAGCAGCAGGCCAAGGCCGCGCTGGCCGCGCTCAACGCGAATTCGAAGAGCTACTTCTGGGTCACGACGTCCGACGGCGTCAACCTCGTGCACCCGAACGCGAAATTCATCGGCACGCGCGCGAAAGGCAACCGCACGACCAGCGGCATGACCGACAGCGAGGCGTACCGCGCGGGGATGGCGCAGGCGCATTTCGCGCTCGTCGACGTGCTGATCAAGCGTAGCCCGGACGCGGACCTGGAGCCGAAGCTGCAGGGCGTGGTCGCGATTCCGGACTGGAACTGGTGGATCGGCACCGGATTTTTCTACGACGACATCAACGCGGCGTTTGCCCGGCTCGCGATGGCGCTCGGCGCCGTCGCGCTCGTCATTGCCGCGGCGCTCGCGGCCATCGCCTGGGGCGTGCTGCGCAGCGTCCGGCGCACGCTGGGCGGCGAGCCCGCGCATGCGACGCAGATCGCCGCCCGCATCGCGGCCGGCGAACTGGACGTGCAGTTCGATACGGCGCACGCCGCGCCCGGCAGCCTGCTCGTCGCGCTGGGCGACATGAAGGCGCGGCTGACCGACACCATCGCCGAGATCCAGACCACGACCCACTCGATCGCCACCGGCACCGGCGAAATCGCGCAAGGCAACCTGGATCTGTCGCAGCGCACGGAGCAGCAGGCCGCGTCGCTGCAGGAAACGGCGGCGAGCATGGAGCAGATCACGTCCACGGTCAAACAGAACGCCGACAACGCGCGCCAGGCGAATGCGCTCGTGGCCCAGGCCAAGGATGCGACCGAACTCGGCGGCGCCGCCGTGCAGGCGGTCGTCGAAACGATGCGGCAGATCTCGGATGGGTCGGTGCGGATCGCCGACATTACCGTCGTGATCGAAAGCATCGCATTCCAGACCAACATTCTCGCGCTCAACGCCGCGGTGGAAGCCGCGCGGGCCGGCGAGGAGGGGCGCGGGTTCGCCGTCGTCGCGTCGGAAGTCCGCTCGCTCGCGCAACGCAGCGCCGCGGCCGCGAAGGACATCAAGGGCTTGATCGACGCGTCGGTCGAGCGGGCCGGCAGCGGCAGCCGGCTCGTCGAGACGGCCGGCGAGCGCATGACGGAGATCGTCCGGTCGATCGACCGGGTGGCCGACATCATGGGCGAGATTTCGGCGGCGTCGGCCGAGCAAAGCACCGGCATCGAACAGATCGGGCTGGCGGTCGCGCAAATGGACGAAGTCACCCAGCAGAACGCCGCGCTCGTCGAGCAGGCGGCGGCGGCCGCTTCGTCGCTGGACGAGCAGGCGGCGCGCCTGCGGGCCGCCGTATCGGTATTCCGGCTCGCTGCCTGACGACTGCACGACTGCACGGCCGCACGGGTCCGGTTTCCCGGCGGTCCCGTCATCCTCCCGTCTTCCCGCCAAGCCGTTCCGATCGAGCGGCATTCTTCTGAACTTTCCTGCGCGACGTCCCGTCGCGATCCCCACCGTCGACGCCCGTGCATGCGGCGATCTGCCGCAATACACCGTGCGTTTCAGCCGTCATCGGCATGCGGACACGCATTCGACACAAACGTGCGGTTTGCGTGTGCCAAACGCGCGCCGGATGCCGAACGGACAATTTTGTCGGCGCAATCTGCGGCGGCTGCGGCCTTACGATTTCCTGCATCGACACGGGTTGGGCAACCGCCGCGACACGCCGCCGGGTACACGGCGACACGTGGGCGCACGCAGCAATTCATGCTGCGCGGGCGGCTCAAAACGGTCGATTCGTATCGTGCGGGCGGCCCGAATCGCGACAAACCGCATTTTGGCGATGCTTAAATGAATTGCATGTGTACGACGTTGCGCCCGCCACCAGCAAGCGGGCACTGCGGGATGCGAGAACCACGCTGGACCCCAGACCCCACTTTCAACAGTCAGGAGCAGTTCGGATGAGCGACGATATCGACAACGGCGGCGGCAACGGTGGTTTCACTCGCCGCGACATGATGAAGGTCATGGCGGCGAGCGGCATGATGGCCGCCGGCGCCGGCGGACTCCTGATGAACCCCGCGAGCGCATTCGCGGCGCCCGCGGCGAAACGCGGCGGCAAGATCCGGGTCGCGAACGAATCCGGTTCGACGGCCGATACGCTCGACCCGGCCAAGGGCTCGACCGGCGCCGACTACATTCGCTTCTTCATGTTCTACAGCGGCCTCACACAGCTCGACGCGAGCCTGACGCCGCAGATGAATCTCGCCGAGTCGCTGCAGACCACCGATGCGAAGACGTGGGTCATCAAGCTGCGCAAGGGCGTCACGTTCCACGACGGCAAGTCGGTCGGCCCGGCCGACGTGGTGTATTCGCTGATGCGCCACAAGAACGCCGCCACCGCATCGAAGGTCAAGCCGCTCGCCGACCAGTTCGCCGACGCGAAGGCGAGCGGCCCGGACGAAGTCACGCTCACGCTGGTCAGCGCGAATGCCGATCTGCCGGTGATTCTCGCGACGCCGCAGCTCGTGATCGTCAAGGACGGCACGACCGACTTCAGCACCGGCATCGGTTGCGGCCCTTACAAGCTCAAGTCGTTCAAGCCGGGCGTGTCGACCGTCGGCGTGCGCAACGACAGCTACTTCAAGCCGGGCCGGCCGTATCTCGACGAGATCGAGCTGATCGGCATCGGCGACAGCGCCGCGCGCCTGAACGCGCTGCTGTCGGGCGACGTGCACCTGATCAACGCGATCGATCCGCGCTCGACGCAGCGGGTCTCGTCGACGCCGGGCTACGCGCTGAAGGAAACCAAGTCGGGCCTCTATACCGACCTGATCATGCGCAGCGACAACCCGATCGTCTCGAATCCCGATTTCGTCGAAGGGATGAAGTACCTGTTCGATCGCGAGCAGATCCGCTCGGCGGTGTTCCGCGGCTACTCGGTGATCGGCAACGACCAGCCGATTCCGCCGGGGCATCGTTACTTCAACGCGTCGCTGCCGCAGCGCGCGCACGATCCGGACAAGGCGAAATTCCTGCTCCAGAAGGCGGGCGCGCTGGGCGTCACGCTGCCGCCGATGTATGCGACGTCCGACGCGAACGGGTCGGTCGAGATGGCCGTGCTGCTGCAGCAGGCCGGCCAGAAGATCGGGCTGAACCTGCAGGTCAACCGCGCGTCGCCCGACGGCTACTGGTCGAACCACTGGATGAAGCACCCGCTCACCTTCGGCAACATCAACCCGCGCTCGAGCGCCGACGTGCTGTTCACGCAGTTCTTCAAGTCGGACGCGCCGTGGAACGAGTCGGGCTGGAAGAACGCGAAGTTCGACCAGCTGCTGCTCGCCGCGCGTTCGGAAACCGACGACGCGAAGCGCAAGCAGATGTACGGCGACATGCAGGTGATCGTGTCGCAGCAGGGGCGGGTCGGCATTCCGGCCTTCATCAGCTTCCTCGACGGTTATGACAAGCGCCTCGCCGGTCTCGGTTCGATCCCGACCGGCGGGATGATGGGCTTCATGTTCGCCGAGCACGTGTGGTGGAACGCGTGACGTCGTTGCTGGCGGCCGCTTTGCGGCCGGTGCGGGCGACCGCGCCGGCCACGCGCGGCCTTTTCGGGAGTGTCGCTTCATGAACCGAATTCTCATCGGCCTGATCGTCCGACGCATCGCGCTCACCGCGCTGACGTTGCTGATCGTGTCCGCGATCATCTTCACGATCACGAACCTGCTGCCCGGCGACGCCGCGCAGGCCGCGCTCGGCCAGTCGGCGACACCGGAGACGGTTGCCGCGCTGCGCCAGCAGTTCGGCCTCGACATGCCCGCGCACGTGCGTTACGCGCACTGGCTCGCCGGCCTGATGCACGGCGATTTCGGCCGTTCGCTGTCCGGCGACATGCCGGTGTCGGAGATGATCGGCGGACGCCTGCCGAAGTCGCTCACGCTTGCGGCGATCACGACCGCCGTGTCGGTGCCGATCGCGCTGCTGCTCGGCATCCTCGCGGCGGTCAAGCGCGAGTCGCTGGTCGACCGCGTGATCAGCCTCGGCACGCTGTCGCTCGTCGCGACGCCGGAATTCCTGATCGCGACCGTCGCCGTGCTCGTGTTCGCCGTGAAGCTGCGCTGGCTGTCCGCGTTGTCGTACAGCGGCGAGATCGAAAGCCTGCACGATTTCCTGCGTGCGTATGCGATGCCGGTGCTGACGCTGTGCGCGGTCGTGATCGCGCAGATGGCACGCATGACGCGCGCCGCGGTGATCGAGCAGTTGAGCGCGTCGTATGTCGAGATGGCCGTGCTCAAGGGCGCGAGCCCCGCACGCGTCGTGCTGCGCCATGCGTTGCCGAACGCGATCGGCCCGATCGCCAATGCGATCGCGTTGAGCCTGTCGTATCTGCTCGGCGGCGTGATCGTCGTCGAGACGATCTTCAACTATCCGGGCCTCGCGAGCCTGATGGTCGACGCCGTCAGCAACCGCGATTTCCCGCTGGTCCAGGCGTGCACGATGATCTTCTGCGTCGCCTACCTGACGCTCGTGCTGTTCGCCGACCTGTGCTCGATCGTGTCGAACCCGCGACTGCGGACCTGACCGTCCCGCCCTTCTTCCGAGATGCCGCCCATGCACCCGACCGACCCCGTTCAACGCAGCAACACGCTGCCGCCGTCCGGCGAACCGCGCCCGCCGTGGGGCGGCGCGACGCCGCCCGCCGCCCCGGCCCCCGACCAGCCGCGCAAGCGCCGTTCCGCACGCATCGAATTGACGGCCGGCGGCCGTGTCGGCCTGTCGATGGTCGGGCTGATGCTGTTCATCGCGGTGTTCGCCCCGCTGCTCGCGCCGCACGACGTGGGCGCGATCGTCACGCCGGACGTGTTCGCGCGGTTCAGCGCGAAGCTGCCGTTCGGCTCCGACTTCCTCGGCCGCGACATGCTGAGCCGGATCCTGTACGGCACGCGCCTGACCGTGCTGCTCGCGCTCGCCGCGGTGCTGCTCGCCGCGCTGACAGGCACGACGCTCGGGCTGCTCGCGACCGTGTCGGGCCGCGCGGTCGACGAGACGATGAGCCGGCTGCTCGACGCGCTCACGTCGATTCCGTCGAAGATGTTCGCGCTGATGTTCGTCGCCGCGTTCGGCTCGTCGCTGCCGCTGCTGGTCCTGACCGCAGCGGTCAGCTACATGCCGGGCTCGTACCGGATCGCACGCGCGCTGGCGGTCAACATCAGCACGCTCGAATTCGTGCAGGTCGCGAAGGCGCGCGGCGAGAGCGCGCTGTACATCGCGTGCGTCGAGATGCTGCCGAACATGATTCATCCGATGCTCGCCGATACGGGCCTGCGCTTCACGTTCGTCGTGCTGCTGCTGAGCGGCCTGAGCTTTCTCGGGCTCGGCGTGCAGCCGCCGTATGCGGACCTCGGCTCGCTCGTGCGCGAGAACATCGCGAGCCTCGGCGACGGTTCGGCTGTCGCGATCATGCCCGCGGTCGCGATCGCGATCCTGACGGTGGGCGTCAACCTGTTGATCGACGGTCTGCCGCATCGCGGCCGCCGCAAGGGCGCGGCCGCGGCCGCCGGAGAACACTGATGCGAGATCAATCGACTCCGCTCGTCGAGGTGCGCGGGCTGCGCGTTGTCGGCGGTCGCCCGGGCGCCGCGGAAACGACGATCGTCCACGACGTCGACTTCGAGATCGGGCGCGGCGAGGTGCTCGCGCTGATCGGCGAATCCGGCTCGGGCAAGACGACGATCGCGCTGTCGCTGATGGGCCACGCGCGCACCGGTTGCCGGATTGCCGGAGGCTCGGTGAAGATCGGCGGCACGGACGTCTGCAGGCTGTCGGCGTCGGGCCTGGCCGCGCTGCGCGGCCGCAAGGTCGCGTATATCGCGCAGAGCGCGGCTGCCTCGTTCAACCCGTCACGCACGATCCTCGACCAGGTGATCGAGAGCGCGCTGATTCACCGGACGATGTCGAAGCGCGATGCGCAGGCAAAGGCGGTCGAGCTGTTCCGCGCGCTCGCGCTGCCGGAGCCGGAGACGATCGGCAAGCGCTATCCGCACCAGGTGTCGGGCGGGCAGTTGCAGCGGCTGATGGCCGCGATGGCGCTGATCACCGATCCGGAGCTCGTGATTCTCGATGAACCGACCACGGCGCTCGACGTCACCACGCAGATCGACGTGCTGCAGGCGTTCAAGAGCGTGATCCGGCGCTACGGGATGAGCGCGGTCTACGTGTCGCACGACCTGGCCGTGGTCGCGCAGATGGCCGACCGGATCGTCGTGCTGAGCGACGGCGTGATCCGCGAGACGGGCGACACCGAACAGATCCTGCATGCACCGGCGCACCCGTACACGCAGAGCCTGATCGCGGCGGTCACGCCGAACGATGCGCAACGCGACGGGAAACCGGCGCCGGCCGACCTGGCGCCGTTGCTCAAGGTGCGCGGCGCGGTCGCCGGTTACGGCGGCCGCAACGCGAAGGGCTGGCCCGCGAAGCTGATCCTGAACGAAGTCGACCTGCGCATCGGGCGCGGACAGACGGTCGGCGTGATCGGCGAATCGGGCTCCGGCAAGACGACGCTCGCCAAGGTGATCGCGGGTCTGGTGCCGGCGGCGGCCGGGAAGATCCTGCTCGACGGCGAGCCGCTCGCGCGCGATATCGGCAAGCGCACCAAGGAGCAGCACCGCCGGGTGCAGATCGTGTTCCAGAACGCCGACACCGCGCTCAATCCGGTGCATACCGTCGAGCGCACGCTCGCGCGGCCGCTCGCGTTCTACCACGGGATCAAGGGCGCGCGTGCGCGGCAGCGCGTCGCGGAGCTGCTCGAACTCGTGCGGCTGCCGCAGGCGGTGGCCGCGCGGCGCACCGGCGAGCTGTCGGGCGGGCAGAAGCAGCGCGTGAACCTCGCGCGCGCGCTCGCGGCCGAACCCGACCTGATCCTGTGCGACGAAGTCACGTCGGCGCTCGACACCGTGGTCGGCGCCGCGATCATGGACCTGCTGCGCGACCTGCAGGCGAAGCTCGGCGTGTCCTACGTGTTCATCACGCACGATATCGCGAAGGTGCGCGCGATCAGCGACGACATCGTCGTGCTGTATGCGGGCCGCCGCGTGGAGACGGGCAGCCGCGACGCGTTGTGCGCGCCGCCTTATCACCCGTATTCGCACCTGCTCGTGTCGTCCGCGCCGGAGCTGCGCGCGGGCTGGCTCGACGATGCGGCCGAGCGCTGCCATCGGCCGCTGGTGCCGATCGGCGAGCGCGCGGACGACGGCGAGCTGTGTCCGTTCCTGTCGCGCTGCGCGATGCGGGTGGACGGCCTCTGCAACCGGACGCCACCGGTGCTGCGCAGGCTCGACAACGGCGCGCAGGTGCTGTGCCATCGCAACGAGGAAGACCTGGCGCGCTTCCAGGCCGAGCCGACGCAGGCGGGTGCCGCGCCCGGGCAGCCCGTGCAGCTGTAATGCGCGACACGCCGCCGTTCGGCGCGCGCGACGTGGCGGCCGGTGCACCGCATAGTCTGCTGCGGCGGTCGCGCAAAACGGCGATTTGCGCGCGTGCCGTGCGCGAATACGCGGCAACTGCGGTTTTTGATGGTGATTAAATGATTTCCCGTGAACGGCAGCCGATCGTCGTCGCCAACAAGCTCGAGAAGGACCCGATGAAATTCGAATCGTACTGGCTGGATACCCGCCCCGCATTTCGCGCGGGCTGCGAAGGCCCCGTCGAAGGGCGCGCCGACGTGGTCGTGATCGGCGGCGGCTTTACCGGCTTGTCGGCGGCGCTCGCGCTGGCGCAGCGCGGCGTATCGGTGGTCGTGCTCGAGGCCGCGCAGGTCGCGGGCGAAGCGTCCGGCCGCAACGGCGGCCAGTGCAACACGGGCGTCGCGCAGGATTACGCGTCATTGGCCGCGCGCATGGGCGCGGAGCCGGCGAAGCAGTTCTATCGCGCATACGAAAGCGCGGTGAAGAGCGTCGAGACGATCGTCACCGAACACGCGATCGACTGCGATTTCCGGCGCGCGGGCAAGCTGAAGCTCGCCGCGAAGCCGCAGCATTTCGCGGGGCTGGCGAAGACGTTCGACGCGTTGCGGCGCGACGTCGATCCGGATATCGAACTGATCGAACCCACGCGGATTCGCGATGAAGTCGCGTCCGACGGCTTCTACGGCGGACTCTTGCAGCGCAACGGTGCGCAGATGCACATGGGCAAGTTCGGTGTCGGGCTTGCGCACGCGGCGGTGCGCGCGGGTGCACGCGTCTACGAGCATGCGGCCGTCACGCAGCTGGACCGGCTCGACGGCGAGCGGCACGCGATTACCTGCACGCGCGGCAGGATCGTCGCCGATCGCGTGCTCGTCGCGACCGGCGCATCGCAGCACGGCCCGTTCGGATGGTTCCGGCGGCGCATCGCGCCGGTCGGCAGCTTCATCGTCGTGACCGAGCCGCTCGCCGACGCGCAGTTAAACCGGCTGTTCCCGCATCGCCGTGCGTACGTGACGTCGCGCCAGATCGGCAACTACTTCCGCGTGACGCCCGACAACCGGCTGCTGTTCGGCGGCCGCGCCCGCTTCGCGATGTCGAGCCCGCGCTCCGACGCGAAAAGCGGCGACATCCTGCGGGCCGGCATGGCCGGTTATTTCCCGGAACTGGCCGACGTCCGGCTCGACTACTGCTGGGGCGGGCTGGTGGACATCACCGCCGACCGGCTGCCGCGCGCGGGCCAGCACGACGGACTCTATTACTCGATGGGCTACAGCGGCCACGGCGTGCAGATGTCGGTGCACATGGGCCGCGTCATGGCCGACGTGCTGTATGGCGCGACGGCCTCGAATCCGTGGCGCGAGCTCGACTGGCCGGCGATGCCCGGGCATTTCGGGCACGCGTGGTTCCTGCCGTTCGTCGGCGCGTATTACCGGGTGCAGGATTTCCTGCACTGAAGCGGGCGCCGGGGAGAATTCAACATGAAAGCGCGTTTCGTTTGCCCGTCAGCGGGCGTCGCCTTGCCGGGCGTGACACCGCAGGCGGCGACATGAGGACTGCCAGCATGCTCGACCTGATTCACGATTCGGTCGAAGACACGACGCCATGCACACCGCGCGTCGCGCGGCCCGTCTCGCCGGCGATCGGCGATGTGCTGCGCACGATCGACGCGTCGTTCGCGCAGCCGCTGAATCTCGACACGCTCGCGGCGGTGGCCGGGTTGAGCGTATCGCGTTTCACCGCGCGCTTTCGCAGCGAAACCGGGTTGTCCCCGCACCGGTATCTGTGCCTCGTCCGGGTGCGGCGCGCGCAGGACCTGTTGCGCGCCGGTGTGGCGCCGTCGGTCGTCGCGACCGACGTCGGTTTCTTCGACCAGAGCCATCTGTGCCGGCATTTTCGGCGGGTGCTCGGGATCACGCCGCGCGATTGCGTGGTCGCGCGACCGGGCGGTGCATCGGCGCGCACGACGTCGGCGCGCGCGCACACCGAACGCCGCGCGGGCGCAAGTGCGGGCGGCGTGCACACCTGACGGGATTCCGGCGGGTTCGCCGGCGAACGGAGATTTCCAATATTGCGCGACGGTTTTCGATCCGGCCGCCGCGCACTGCAGAGGAGCAGAAATGACCGCAGCTTTCGTGTTGCATCGTGCCGACGGCGCGCCTTGTTCCACCTCGTTCCGCAAGCAGGCGTTCGGCGAGGGCGATCCCTTTGCGCGACATCGGGAGATCGCCTGGGAAGGCCCCGACTCGATGGCCGCGGGACGTATCGCCTTCGTCGGCGAACTCGACGTGGCGCGCTTTCCGCACATCGAAACGATCGCGGTCATCGAAGGCGAGCTGACGCTCGAAGCGGCCGGGGCCGCGCCGCTGGTGCTCGGGCCGGGGGAAGGGGCAGTCATCGGCGCCGGCACGGCGCTTCGCATCGCCGCGGAATCGCGCGTGTTGTTGATGTTCTGCGCAGCCGAGTGCACGACGCCGACGAAACACGGCCTGTTTCCGCTGCGGGCCGACGCCGACTTCAAGCCTTCCGCATCGCTGCCGCCCGAGGTGCTGCTCGGCCCCGCACCGCAATGCCGCAGCGACAACGTGTTCCTCGACGACGGTGCCGGGTATTGCGCCGGTACGTGGGATTCGACGCCCTATCACCGGATCGTTCGCCCGCATCGCGTCAACGAGTTCATGCTCCTGCTGGCCGGCAGCGTGCGGTTCGCCGCCCCCGACGGCAGCGTGCTGTCGCTCGGCACCGGTGATGCGCTGTTCGTGCCGCGCGGCGCATCGATCGGGTGGGAAAGCAGCGAACGCGTCGCGAAGTTTTACGTCGTGCAGAACGTACGTGCCTCAACCGAACGAGACTGACCATGTCCCCACCGCTGCGCCTTATAGAAACCTCGCCCACGCCGCCGGCATCGGCCGACGTCGTCGTGATCGGCGGCGGCATCATCGGCGTCTTTACCGCCTATTACCTGGCCCGGCGCGGGGTATCGGTCGCGCTCGTCGAGAAGGGGCGAATCGGCGCCGAGCAGTCGAGCCGCAACTGGGGCTGGTGCCGGCAGCAGAACCGCGACGAACGCGAATTGCCGATGGCGAGCAAGAGCATCGATCTGTGGGAACGATTCGCCGCCGAATCCGGCGAAGACACCGGCTTTCATCGCTGCGGGCTGTTGTATCTGAGTAACGACGAGGCCGAGCTGTCGCGCTGGGCGAACTGGGGCGAGTTCGCGAAGACCGCGGGCGTGACGACATACATGCTCGACCGCAAGCAGGCCACCGAGCGCGGGCACGCGACCGGGCGGACGTGGAAAGGCGGCGTCTTTTCGCCGACCGACGGCACGGCCGACCCGGAGAAGGCCGCACCGGCCGTCGCCGCCGCGCTGATGAAGCTCGGCGGCAGTGTCCACCAGCACTGCGCGGCGCGCGGCATCGAACTCGAGGGCGGGCGTGTCGGCGGCGTCGTCACGGAGGCCGGCGTCATCAAGACCAGGACGGTCGTGCTTGCCGGCGGCGCATGGGCGTCGTCGTTCTGCCGCCAGCTCGGCATCCGCTTTCCGCAGGCGTCGATCCGTCAGTCGATCCTGAGCGTGTCGCCTGTCGAGCATCCGCTGCCGGATGCGATGTATACGTCCGGCGTGTCCGTGACGCGCCGCAGTGACGGACGCTACGCGCTGGCGATCAGCGGTCGCGCGCGCGTGGACGTGACGCCGCAGTTCCTGCGATTCGCGCCGCAGTTCTTGCCGATGTTCGCGAAGCGCTGGCGCAATCTTCTGCCGGGCTGGCTCGAAGGCGTGCGCGGCGGGCATGAAACGCTGAAGCGCTGGCGGCTCGATGAACCGACGCCGATGGAGGCGGTACGCATTCTGGATCCGAAACCGGACATGCCGACGGTCAACGAGACCCACCGCCGCGCCGCCGAACTGTTTCCCGAACTTCGCGACGCGAAGATCACGCACGCATGGGCCGGGTTCGTCGACAGCACGCCGGACGGCGTGCCGGGCATCGGCGAAGTGCCGGGTGTGCCGGGGCTGATCCTTGCCGCGGGCTTTTCCGGTCACGGCTTCGGCATCGGGCCGGGCGCCGGGCATCTGATCGCGGATCTCGCGACCGGTGCGCAACCGCTGGTCGACCCGGTGCCGTATCGGCCGGAACGGTTCAGCGATTCCGCGTGGGGCAAGGTCGCGGATTTCTAGTACGCGGGGCGATGGCGGCCACGGCGCGGACCGTGGTCGTGCCGATGGCGCGAATCGTCGACGGACGCGCCGCTCTCAACCCGTCGACAAGCTTCGATCGGCCCGTTTTATCCGACCGCTTCGGCAGACCGTCGTTCGTGCCGTTCGCGGGCGTGCAGCACCGCCTCAAGGACATCCTGCAATGAATTCATCCGTCATTTCCCCCGTTCGTCACCTGATGCAAGCCGGCAGGCTGGATCGTTTCTTCATCGACGGCGACTGGGTCCTGCCCGACGGCGGCGACCGGTTCGCGGTCGTGTGCCCGTCCACCGAGGACACGGTGTGCGACATCCCGCTCGGCAGCGCACGTGACGCCGACCGGGCCGTCACCGCCGCGCGTCGGGCCTTCGAACAGTGGTCGGCCACTTCGCCGCAGGCGCGCGCCGCGCTGCTCAATCGCGTCCACACGTTGATGCTGGAGCGGGCGGAACTGTTCGCCACGGCGCTGGCCACCGAGATGGGTGCGCCGATCACCTATGCGCGCGCCGCGCACGTGCCGCTCGCGGCCGAGCATATCCGGGTCGCGCGCGACAATCTCGCGCGTTATCCGTTCGTTTCCCGACGCGGGACGACCGCGATCGTACGCGAGCCGATCGGCGTGTGCGCGCTGATCACGCCGTGGAACTGGCCGATCTACCAGATCACCGCGAAGGTCGGCCCGGCGCTCGCGGCCGGCTGTACGGTCGTCCTGAAACCCAGCGAGCTGTCGCCGCTCAGCGCATTGCTGTTTGCGGAAGTGATCGCCGATGCGGGGGTGCCGGCAGGCGTATTCAACCTGGTGAGCGGCAATGGTGCGGAGGTCGGCTCCGCGCTTTCGTCGCATCCGGAGGTCGACATGGTGTCGATCACCGGATCGACCCGCGCGGGCGTGCTGGTCGCGCAGGCAGCCGCGCCGACCGTCAAGCGCGTCGCGCAGGAGCTCGGCGGCAAATCGCCGAACATCGTGTTGCCGGATGCGGACTTGCAGCAGGCGATCGCACCCGGCGTCGCCGCCGCGTTCAGGAACATGGGCCAGTCGTGCAGCGCGCCGACCCGCATGATCGTGCCGCGCGCCGCGCTCGGCGCGGTCGAGGCGCTGGCCGTCGCGGCAGTGGAGCGGCTGGTGGTCGGCGATCCGTTCGCCGAGGCGACGACGCATGGGCCGCTTGCCAATCGCGCGCAGTTCGGGCGGGTCGCGCAGATGATCGACGCGGGCATCGACGAACGGGCGAAGCTCGTCGCCGGCGGCCCGGGGCGGCCGGCGGGATTCGATCGGGGCTTCTACGCGCGGCCGACCATTTTTTCCGACGTGCGCACCGACATGACGATCGCGCAACAGGAGATTTTTGGTCCGGTCCTCGCGATCCTTCCCTACGACACGGTGGAAGAAGCGATCGCCATTGCGAACGACACGGTGTACGGGCTCGGCGCGCATGTGCAGGGCAGCGACCACGAAAGCGTACGCGCGGTGGCCGCCCGCATCCGGGCAGGGCAGGTACATCTGAACTATCCGGCATGGGATCCGCAGGCGCCGTTCGGCGGCTACAAGCAGTCGGGCAATGGCCGCGAGTACGGGATCGAAGGGATGGAGGACTACATGGAAATCAAGTCGATCATCGGCTTTTACGACTGACGCAGCCGCTGCGTGCGAACGCGGCGGCAGCACGGACTGGAAGCCGCTTACTTTCGGAAGGTGCCGAAATTGGAAAAACCTGTCATTCCCGATACGTCGCTGCAAGCGCATCACGCGCATTGGGCAAGGCTGCGGCGCGATCTGCATGCGCATCCCGAGCTGCGATTCGAAGAACACCGGACCGCCGACGTCGTTGCCCGCGAGCTCGACGCGCTCGGCTATGCGGTATCGCGTGGGCTGGGCGGCACGGGCGTCGTCGCGAGCCTGCCCGGTGTGGACCCGGCGCGCGGCATCGTGCTGCGTGCGGATCTGGATGCACTGCCGATCCAGGAAGCCAACGACTTCGCGCACGCATCGTGCACGCACGGGATCATGCACGCATGCGGGCATGACGGCCATACCGTCATGTTGCTCGGCGCCGCGCGCATCCTGAAGGAACTGCCGCCATTGCCGGGTGCCGTTCATTTCGTGTTTCAGCCGGGAGAAGAGGGCGGCGCGGGCGCGCGCAAGATGATCGACGACGGGCTGTTCGAGCAATACCCGACCGAAGCGGTGTTCGGCATGCACAACTGGCCCGGCTTGCCCGCCGGGCATTTCGGATTGCGTACCGGCCCGATCATGGCCGCGGGCTCGCGCTTCAGGATCAAGGTGACCGGCAAGGGCGCGCACGCGGCGCAGCCGCATCTGGGCATCGATCCCGTTCCGCTCGCGTGTTCGATGGTGCTGCAGTGTCAGACCATCGCCGCGCGGCACAAGGATCCCGTGGACCCTGCGGTCATTTCCGTCTGCATGATCCACGCGGGCACGACGGACAACGTCATTCCGGACAGCGTCGAGCTGCGCGGGACGATCCGCACGCTGTCGTCCGCGTTGCAGCAGAAACTCCAGACAGATGTGCAGCTCACGTGCGAGGGGCTGGCGCGCGCGTATGGCGCGCAGGTCGACGTCGAGTTTTTCCAGTATTACCCGGCAACGGTCAACACGCCGGCCGAGACGGCGCTGTGCGAAGCGGTGATCGGCGACACGTTCGGTGGCGAACGCCTGTACCGCGACGTGCCGCCGAACATGACGTCGGAGGATTTCGGCTTCATGCTGGAGGAGCGGCCCGGCGCTTACGTGCTGATCGGCAATGCGCCGGAGGGCGCGGCGGCACCGTCGCTGCATCACCCGAAGTACGATTTCAACGACGAAATCATCCCGGCCGGTGTCCGGTATTGGGTCGCGCTGGCGCAGCATTACTACAGGCGATCGTCGTGAACCTGTGCCTGATATCGGGGCGCGGCATCGTGCTGCGTTAGATATGGGACGTGCGCACGCTACTCGACAGCGTGCGCACTCGTGCAGGTGTTGCCCGGCGTCGCGCAGCCCGCGAACGTGCGGGCGGTGTATCCGGCTCGGCTGGCTGCGTCGGCGAAGGTGCAGGCGTGCGTCGACTTTCCGGCGGACGTATTCGGCCGCATGGCCTGGCCGGCCGTGTTCAGTGCCAACCTCCGCCGTGTCACGGCCGTCGTATCGTCAGGCCACGCTGCCGAGGCGCGTCGCCAAATGACCGCATGCGATGAAAGCCATCCTGGTAGCTGATTGACGATTGCAGGAAGATCGTCTTTTGTCATACGACAAAGGTTTCACGCTCTCCGACAAGTTCGCCTGTCCACAGGCGAATTGCGCCAAGGCAGGACCGTCTTCACGGAACCGCGCAAATTCTCAGGATCGAAACGTTCCGACATGCAGGCCGTCGAGCCCACACGATTCGTGATCCATAGCATTTTTCACCCCATCGGATCGGCCGCAAACCAGGCGCAGAGTCGAAATGCATTTCCTCTCCCCCTGCCGGCATCGATGATCCCTGGAGCCGGTACCACGGTGCATCGCCGCCCCGCGTTTCTTTGGCGTTACGTTTTTTTTGCGTTGCGATGTCCTCCTCCTTCGTCTGTTGCCGGCCCGCTTCGGTGGAACGGTGCCTGGCATCGTTAATGCATGTGTGGTCGGTGTGATGAGCAAACGAGGGCCGCAGCTGCACGCTCGACACACGCATCGGGTGTCTGCCGTTTGCGGGTGCAGTCGCGGTCATCACAGGGCGACGTGACCGACGCCGGTGGCGGTCACGTCGTCACGCGAGTGACGATGCGTGGCGCAATTCGTATGAGGTTGTTTCAGGCATCGACGTCCCCCAGGGTTCGCGGTCGCCAGACACTCAATGCTCAGGCCAGGCGTTGTTCCGATGACATACCTCCGGTTTTCACGCAGAGACCAGTGAAAGGAGTTCTCCAATGAAATCCCCACTCAAGCTTGCCGTGGCATGTGCAGCGATCTTGTTCGCGACGGCATTGATGAGCCCCGTTTGCAACGCGGGAGCGTCCGGTGCTTCCGCCTCACACAAACGCGTCGAGCCGCCACCGCGCGCGGCCGTCGCGACGGAGATCGTGCCAGGCGTGGCGGAAGACGAGAAACGGAATGCCGAGCGCGAGCATGGCAGGGGACCGACCTTCAACGAAGGCAAACATCGTCGGGCCAACGGCGACTTTCAGCGCGACTAAGCACGAAGGAGATCACAATGAAGAAGCTCATCCTCGCATGGGTGCTGGTGCTCGGATTCGCATTCGGCCAGATGCCGTCCACCGTGCTCGCCCAGACCACCACGGCGAACGTCCTCGTGCTCTATGACGCCCCACCGAACGACCCGTACACGAAACTCGGCATGGCTTACGCGATCATGCTGCGCAATCTGCTTGGCCATTTCAACACCAATGTCACGCTTGCGCCCGTCGACAGCTATACGGCCGGAACCGTCGAAAAGTACCAGGCGACTTTCTACCTGGGGAACTATTACAACAACACCCTTCCTGCCGCATTTCTGTCGGACGTCGTCAAGACGTCGAAGACGGTCGTCTGGTTCAAGGACAACCTGTGGGAAGTCGCGTGGGATCCGTCGTACAACTTCACGGCCCGCTACGGATTCACCTTTAGCGGGATCAGCGGGCTGGCCTACGCGCCGACCAGCAGCAACCCGAACCCGGACTTCTTTGACACGGTGCTCTACAAGAACATGAGCATGGTCAAATACTATGCGTTCAACGCGAGCACCGGCGTCGTCAGCGCGGACCCGGACATCGGCATCACCGCTGTGTCCGACGCGACGAAGGCCAGTGTACTCGTCACCATCAAGGACAGTCAGACCGGTGCGCAGGCGCCGTATGTCATGCGCGCGGGCAATTTCTGGTACTTCGCCGACATGCCGTTCTCGTACATCGGGCCGCGCGACCGGTACCTGGTGATCTGCGATCTGCTGCACGACATTCTCGGGACCAACCAGCCGGTGCTGCATCGCGCGATGGTGCGTCTGGAGGACGTCAACGCGTTCACGACCTCGTCGTCGATGAAGACGCTGACCGACTACATGTATTCCAAGAAGATTCCGTTTTCGATTGCGACCATCCCGCTGTACCAGGATCCGCTCGGCGCCTATAACGGCGGCGTGCCGCTGACCGTACACCTCGCGCAGGCGAGCAGCCTGAAGCAGGCGCTCAATTACGCGCTGATCCGGGGCGGCAGTATCGTGATGCACGGTTACACGCATCAATACAATTCGACGCCGAATATCGACAACGCGGTCAGCGGCAATGACTACGAGTTCTGGCTGGCGACGCAGAACCGTCCGGTGGACGAAGATTCGACACAGTGGGCATCGAACCGTCTGAAAGCGGGCCTGCTGGAGCTGTCGACGAACGGCTATGTTCCCTTTGCGTGGGAAGCGCCGCACTACCAGTCGTCGCCTCTTTCGATCAAGGCCGTTCCGCCGCTGTTCAAGACGACGTACCAGCGGGTCGTCTACTACACGTCGGATCAGCCGAACCTGAATTCGACCGCGCCGAATCACGATTTTTCGGTCGGGCAGTTCTTCCCGTACATCATCAATACCGACTATTACGGGCAACGGGTGCTGCCCGAGAACCTCGGGAACATCGAATACAACATCTGCGGTATCGATCCGTTCTCGTGTCTGTCCTATACGTGGCAGGATCTCTACACGAATGCACAGTACGCGCTGACGGTTCGGGATGGTTTCGCATCATTCTTCTTCCATCCGTTCTGGCTCGAGCCCGATCTCGGCACGCCCGGGTTCCAGGATTTCCAGAGCCTGGTGAACGGGATCACCGGTCTCGGCTTTCAGTGGGTCGCCGGGAATGGCGTCAAGTAGATGATTCCGGAATCGGGAGGGAGCCGGGGAGCCGGGCTCGACTCCCTCGCCGGGTTCGATGGCGCCACGTTTCGCATCGCCTGATGGGGAGTGAGATAAATCCAAGGGGATCGGGCCGGAAAATCTGCTCGCGGCCGCACACGTTTTTCTATTGCGCCCCGCCGTTCTGGCAGACCGAGGGCTACGGCGTTGCATTTCCGTTCGAGGAGTACGAGCAGATGGCGGCCACCATGCGGACCCGCGCCGGCAAGATCATGGTCAGCATCAACGACCATCCGGATATCCGGCGGGTGTTCGAGGGGTTCGAGATGGAGAAGGCCAGCCTCAACTACACGGTAGGCAAGAGCGGCCGCGATGCCGCGCGCGGCGAGCTGATCGTGTACAGCTGGGATCGGGCGGCCGCGCCGGCCGGGCTGTTCCAGAGGCAATGCGGTAAAGTATCGCCTTCGCAGGGGGCCACGCTGAGAGAGCAGCGCCCTTGCTGGACCAGGAGAAAAATTGAATAGCCGATAACCGCTACACCTACGGCACCTGGCACAATCTGCGGCCCGTCGACGTCTTTGCCCTGGTGGCGCTCGACGAGACACGCAAGCAACTCGGCCTGGACGATCTGGCCGCCGCGTCGGCAATGTTGCTCGGTGAGGGCGACGTTCCTGTTCCGGGCAAGTTCGCTGGTGCTACGCCGGGGACTTCCGTCGCCTCGCTTGCCGCCCGGAAACTGTTTCCCCAAATACTGCCGTTTCGCCTGCCGATGATCACGGGCGTCGGGTTGTCCGGTATTCGAATCTCCTTCACCCACCGCCTCGGCGCGTGGGTCGGCCGGACGATTCCGGTCGTAGGCGAGGTGTTCCTGGCTCGCGATGCGTTCCTGCTCATGCGCAATACCGTGACGACCTACAACCGACTCGTGAAGCCCGAGGATCGGGTGCTCTGAGCCATGAAAGACGATACCTGGGAACGTTTTGAAGCCTTCACCCGGAAGGAACTCGGCCGGCCATTGTTCGGTGGCCAGTTGAACCTTCAGCCGGAATCGCGGCTTGAGGAGGATCTCGGCGTGACTGGCCTGGATGGGGTTGAGTTCATCGACAAGTGGGCCGAGACGTTCGGCGTCGACGCCCAAGGGTTCCCGTACCGGCGCTATTTCGGCCCGGAAGGCCAGGAACTGCTGTCGTCGCTCATTGGGTTGTTCGTGAAGCGGCTGCGGCCGCCGAAGCGCCACCCGCTGACGCTCGGCATGCTGGCGGAGGCAACGCGACGTGGGAAGTGGGATACGGACGCGATCGAGGCTGCTGCAGGGGAGTGATCGTATTTGAGAGGACCGGTCGGCATAGCCGACCGGTCTTTTTCATTGGCGGAAATATAGTTGAGCCACGTGAAATTTTTCCATCCACCCATTTATCGCGCTTCAGCCGGTGCATTTATCGCGCGCGGCTTCATTCGTCGGAACGAGCGGGACGCGGCGCACGGACGTTTCGCATGGACGTCGCCGCCGGTAGGAGGCGACGTCGCACGGATCGATCGCTGTGCCGGTTACGCCGCCGACAGCACGATCGACACCCCCGTCGCCGTATAGACCGGCGTCGCCTTGAAGCCGTCGACGGTCACCGTCGCGAATTTCGCGGCGCCCGCTGCCGCGTCGATCAGCGCGATGGTGTCGCCGGCCTTCGGCGCATAACCGTTCACGAACTTCACGTGCAGCGTGCCGCCCGCGACGGTGAACGCGCCGCCCACGCGCAGGCGGCCGCCGCCGTTGCCGTCGATGTCGAGTTCGAGCGTCGTGTTGTCGAGCTGCGTATAGCGCGTCGCGATCGTGACGGGCGCACCCGCCGCGATCCGGATGCCGCCGCCGGCGCCGACATACACGTCGCCGTTGCCGAACGCCGTCGCGGACGCCGCGGCGAGCGTGCCGCCGCTGACCTGCGTGCCGCCCGTATAGCTGTTGTTGCCCGCGAGCGTCAGCGCGCCGCTGCCTTGCAGCGTCAGCTTGCCGGTGCCCGTGATGTCGTTGCGCCACAGGTCGGCGGCGTTGAGGCCGCCCTTCGACGCATCCATCGCGACGATCACGTTGCCGTTGAATGCGCCGTAACCGTCGGCGGCCGCGAACAGGTTCAGCCGGCCCCAGCCTTCCGCATCGTCCATCACCGGGTAGCCGGACGGCAGTTCGGTGGTCTTCAGCACGACGCGCCGCTGATCCGCGCCCAGGTACGGAAAACGCGTCTGCAGCAGGATCTCCGCCCCCTTCGGCACGACCGGCGGCGCGCCGGTCGCGTCGAGCGCGCCGAACCCGTAGGTCATGCGGCGCGCGAAGGCCGCCTTGTTCGTCGCGTAGTCGGCGAAGCGGTCGGTCGCCGTCGTGCCCGAGCGTGCGAATGCCGCGAACGTCGAACCGGTCGTGCCGGTGAGCTGCTGCAGCGTCTGGTGCGCCTGCCCGTAGGCGGCCTGCGCGTCGTTCGCGTACGCCGCGAGATTGGCCGCGCTGATCGCCAGCGCGAGCATGCGCCCGCCGATCACGTCGAGCGGCGAGTGCATGCCGGCGAGGATGCGGTTCTCGCCGAGTTCGAGGCCGCGGCTGACCATTTCCTGGTAGCGCTCCGGCACGAGCCACGCCATCGTCACGGCGTCGCGCATCGCTTCCGCCTGGTGGCCGCTGATGAACCCGCCGTCGGTCGCGGGCGTCGTGCTTTCCGCCGGCACGAGCGTGGGGGCGACGACGACACCCGTGCTCCAGCGGTACGGCCGCGCATACTTGTAGAAGCGTTTCGCGGGTTCGGTCGACGCGTTGTTGCCCATCTCGTTGAGCAGGTCGACGACTTTCCCGAAGCTCGCGTTCGCGCTGCCGCCCACGCCCACGTTGTTGCCCGTGTCGTTGTACAGGACGGTCGTCGCGTCGGCCGGCACGCTGGTGATGCTGGTCGTCTGCTGCGCGGCGGTACGCCATGCGGAAGTGAGCGGCCCCATGCCGTCGGTCACGCTGTAGCCCTTGCCGCGCCGGTCGTCGTAGTACGCGGCGTCGGCTTGCTGCGGCGTGCGCGCGGTCGTCGCGTTGACCACGTATTGCACGTTCGCCCGCAGCACCGTGTCGTTCAGGATCGTGCCGCACGGCGTGCCGTTGCCGGGCAGCCCCGTGCAGGTCGACGGCGAAATGGCCGGAAACGCGCCGTTGGCCGGCGCGCTCACGCCCGCATCGACGAGCATCGTCGACGGCTGCCACAGGTCGAGGAAGCGGCTGACCACGCGCACCGCGGCGTTCGTCGACAGCGTGGCGTAGCGCGCATCGCCGCGCTGGTTGGTCGCGACGTTGTCGACGAAGGCGGGCACGCTCGGAACCGGCGCGCTGTCGACGAAACCGGGATCGGCCGGCGGCGCCGGCATGGCCGCGCTGGTCGGGGTGGTCGAGGCGACATCGTCGCCGCCGCCGCACGCGGCGAGAACGATCGCGCTCGACAGCGCGGCGACATGCAGCGGGAAACGGCTTCGTGACGCAAACATGCAAGACTCCATCCTGATGGTCAAAGATGGCGAATTGTGGTGACGATTCGTTACGCGGCCGTTAAGGATTTGTTGCGTGTCGTACTCCGTGCGCGAAAATTCCCACTATCTGGTTAATTCCCGATACTGAACATCTCGGATGCCATTTTTACGCACCCGAGACGGATATGTGGCGGCGTGCCGCTACGCGCCGGCCATGCGTGTGGATGGAAAGTCCGGCGGCCTCGATATCGAACAACGATCCCTGTTGCCGCAACGACCCATGACGGAACAGTGGCCCGGGGCAATCGTTGGTGTGCAACCCGCGGCCCGGAGCCGCGACTCGACCCGTGGCCGTCATGCCGAGCGCGCGATCGGCTCCGTTTCCGCGCAACACACCCGGTTTCGGCCTTCGCGCTTCGCGCGGTAAAGCGCCATGTCCGCCTGATGCGACAGCGCGTGCACGGAGGCGGGGCGTGCGCGATGGCCGGTCGCGCAGCCGATGCTGACGGTGAAGGGCGGAACGGGTTCCGCGAACCCGTCGAGCCGGTTGCGTTCAACCTCGCGGCGAATCGCCTCCGCGACCTTCGCGGCGCCGCGTTCGTCGGTGTCGGGCAGCACCGCGACGAACTCTTCGCCGCCGTAACGCGCGGCGAGGTCGCCGCGCCGCTGCGTATGGGCACGGATGCATGCGGCGAGGAACCGGAGCGCCGTGTCGCCGCGTGCATGCCCGTATCGGTCGTTGTACTGCTTGAAGTGGTCGGCATCGATGAACAGCACCGACAGGCTGCCGTCGTGGCCGCGCTGGAGCCGTTCCCATTCGTCGGCCAGCGCGACGTCGAGCGCGCGGCGGTTGTGCAGGCCGGTCAGTGGATCGGTGCGCGTGAGGTCGGTGAGCAGCGTCTGCTTGCGAAGGTTGTCCCGCAACGCGAACGCGAGCAGCCAGACGACCGCGCAGAAGAGCGCGCAGAGGAGCGACGCCGACACGCCGACCGACCACGACATCCGGATGAAGCCGGCCAGCACGTCGGCTTCGGCGGGCGCGACGACGGCGATCAGCGGTGTGCCGGGCACCCGCTGGAACGTATAGAGCCGCAGCGTTCCGTCGATGCGCGAATACGCCGCATAAAAGCCCGAATCCTGGTTCAGCATGCGATCGAAGGCTTTCGAGTGGCGCAGGCGAACCATCTGGTGATCGTTCAGCGACGGGTTGCGGGCGAGGATGGTGCCGTCCGCGCGCACGATCGCGCTGATGCCGTGCGGCCCGACGTCCAGCCGCGACAGCAGCTGGTCGAAATAGGCGAGGTCGATCGCGACCACCGCGATGCCGTTGAACGTGTGGTCCGGTCGTTCGATGCGCCGGGAGAGCGCGATCGATTCCGTGCCGCCGCGCGAGCGCGCGCGATAGGCCTCCGACACGTAAAGGCCGACGTTCGGCGAGTCGCGATGGACCTTGAAATAGTCGCGATCGCCGAAGTTCCAGTGATGGGACGGGCCGCAGCACGCGTCGATCAGCCGGCCTTCGCGGTCCGTCACGCCCATCCCCGTCACGTATTGCGCGGCCGCGCGCTGGAACAGCAGGTCGTGCCGCAGCCCGGCGTCCATGCGTCGCACCTCCGGCTTGCCGAGATCGGCGGAGAGCGCGATCAGCGCGTTGTTGGACGTTTCGACGGTCCGCGCGATCTCGCTGACCAGCACGGCGGCGACGTTGCGCGAGGTTTCGTGCGCGTGCTCGACGACTTCGCTTCTCGTGGCCCAGAGCGTGGCCGCGCTGATGCCGATCGCCGCGAGCGACATCAGGGTGCCCAGCGCGCCGACGACAAGATGGTTTCGTCCCGCCCAGTCGGCGATTTTCTCGATGGAGGTGGATGCGGACATGCTGGCGCTCGCAGGGGAGGCCCGGCGCGATGAACCGGGCTGCGCTGAAACCCGGGTTAACGGCAGGTCGTCGAAGAAATCGAGGCCCGGATGCAATGCAAGTGGGCGCGGTGCGGCACGCAAACGTGTGCGTGCCGGGTGCTCGACGGGGCGCGTATCGGAAAGCGCGAGCGGGGGCGCGGCCGGTGAAGCGATCGCGTTGCGGGCCGGACGATCGGCGCGGCGGAATCCGGAACGCGGGCCTGACGCGGTGCCGGCGACGTCCCGTCCACGCGATCAAGCCGGCCCGGCCGCGTCCGTCTCCGCGTCATCCGTCGCCGCCGCGTGGCGCGCGCGTTTCAGCGTACCGGCCAGCTTCTCGATCGCATGCAGGTCCAGCGTATCGAGATGCTCGCGCACCTCCTGCACGAAGGCCGCGTAATCCTGTTCGTCCGCGTACTGGCCGAGCCATTCCTCGATATCGGTGAGCTGCCCGTTGCCGGCGAGCCGGATCAGCGCGTCGAGTGCATCGTCGGGCGGGCAGCCCATCGCGGGCGCGGTGCCGCCCGGCACGACCTCGTCCGCCGCATGAAACCGCCGCACGAGCTCCGATGCCGGCACGAGCACGTGCCCGACGGCCGGCGCGACGATCGCGAACGAGAACGACGTGCCGATGCCGGGCTGGCTTGCGACGGCCAGCTCGCCGCCCATCGCGCCGACGATGCGCTGCGCGATGAACAGGCCGAGCCCGGTGCCGCCGTTGACGGCCTGTACCTGCTGGTACGCGCGGAAGATGTCGCGAGTGCCGCTGATGTCGATGCCGATGCCCGTATCGGCGACCTCGAACAGCAGGCGCCATGCGTCGCCTTCGCGCGACGCATGCACCGACAGCGTGACCGTGCCGTCGCGCGTGAACTTCGATGCGTTGGACAGCAGGTTCAGCAGCACCTGCTGCAGCCGCATCCCGTCGACCGACATCGTGCGCGGCAGCGGGCTGGCCGGCCGGTACACGAACCGGTTGTCCTGCTGCGCGCACAGCGCGAGTGCATAGTGGCCGATGTCGTCGAGCAGGCCGGGCAGGTCGGTCGCGTCCGGCGACACGCCGAGCGGCTGCAGCTCGGCTTTCGTGAACGCAAGGAGTTCGTCGATCAGCGTGAGCTGGTAGCGGATGCTGCGGTCGATCGAGCGGATCAGCCGTGCCTGGCCGCGCGTCGCGCCTTGCAGCAGCAGCTTCGCGTAACCGTTGATCGTCGACAGCGGCGCGCGCAGGTCGTGGCTGACGTAGCCGAGCGTCTCGATCTTCTGCTGCATGTGCGTCGTGACCTGCTGGAGCGCGTCGTTGAGCGCGAGCGTGCGCCGTGCGACTTCGTCGCGCAGACGATCCTGTTCGGTGAGCTGCCAGTGTTCGAGCCGCTTGCGCGCCTCGGTGCGCTGACGGCCCACGTGGTGGATCCACGCGGCCAGCACCAGCAGGTGCGTGGCAAGCCCGACGATCGCGATGACGGGGTTCGGATAGATGTCGGACTTGAGCCAGGACAGCACCGGCGGCAACGCGTCGATGCCGTCGAGCACGCGGATCAGCATGTTGAAGGTGGCGAACGCGATCGCGATCAGCATCACGCGGCCGGTCGGCGTGCGGCGGACGGCGAGCCACAGCGCGAGGCTGATGTTGACGATCCCCAGCGCCGCGTTCAGCCGCAGGCAGAACCACGTGAAGGTCAGCAGGTCGCCGCAGGCGGCGCCGGCCACGCCGACGAACTCGAGCGCGAGGAATGCCATGTAGACCGCGCGCAACGGCAGCCTGGCCTGTTCGCGTCGGGCGACCGTCAGGATGAAGACGATGAAGCAGGCGATCGCGAGGTACACGAAGATGATTTCGCCGCGTGCCGACCACTCGCGCAGCGCGGGCGGCAGCGCCATCGCCGTATAACCGCGGTAGGCCGCCTCGAACAGCGTCGTGCCCAGTGCAATCCCGGCCAGTACGTAGAACACGCCGCTGCGCGAAAAGAACCCGATCAGCAGCGCGCACCACACGAGCGCGAGCAGCCCGCCGAAGAAACCGAAGTCCCACATCGTCGCGCGCCGTTCCAGCGCATCCCATGCCGCACGGGTGAATGCCGCCGGCGCGAGCCGCATCTCCTTGCGCGACGTGACGCGGATCAGCACGGGGATGCTTGCGCCGGCGGGCAGCGTGACGTCGAGCGTCGGGTAGCGCGACGGCGGCCCGGCCGCATCGCCGCCGGCATCGGCGGCCGGGAAGCGGCCGTCGAGCGTCCACCGGCCGTTCCGGCCGACATAGAAGTCGGCATGGTCGACGCGCGCATCGCGAAGCGCCAGCACCAGCGGCCGAGCGGCGCTGTCACGGTTGGTCAGCGTCGCGCTGACCCACCATGCCGACCGCGAAAAGGCGATGTTGAACGAGGGCGCGGTCGTCGTGGACGCATCGTGCGGCTGATCGGCAACGCGCGCGGCGACCTGTTCGGCGGTCATCGTCGTGCTCGTGTCCTCGAACACCGACACGGCTTCCAGTTGCGCGGGGTTCGGCGTCGCTGCCGCGCGGGCCGTCGCGCAGGTGACGGCCAGTGCGATCAGAAGCAGCAGCACCGCGCGCCATCCGGCTGCCCAAGCCGCGTCGCGACTACACATCGGGATGATGCCCGCCGGGTGTGGGCGGCGCGTTGACCGCATGGCGCTGGCGCCGCCAGTCGGACGGCGTGATGCCGAAGCGTTCGCGGAACGCCGTCGCGAAATTGCCGGGCGTGGAAAAGCCGATTTCCTCGGCGATGTCGCCGATCCCCATCGACGTCTCCGCGAGGAAATGCATCGCGGCGCGCAGGCGCGTGTCGCGCAGGTACTCGAACACGGTCAGGCCGAGCTGGTCGCGGAACACGCGCGACAGCCGTTTTTCGTGGGTGCCGACCTGCCGGGCGAGATCCTCGAGCGCCGGCGGATGGCGCAGGTCGCGCAGCAGGACCTCGGCCGCCGCGCGCACGAGGGCCGCCTCCGGGTTGTCGGGCATCTCGGGCAGGTGCGCGAACGGCTGGCTGCGCCGCGCGCGCTTCAGGTGGTTGCGGATCCGGGCCAGCACTTCGGTCGGCTCGAACGGCTTGACGATGTAGTCGATCGCGCCGGTTTCGAGCCCCGCGATGCGATCCTCGAGATCGCCCGCGGCCGTGAGGATGATGACCGGGATGGACTGCGTCGACGGCGTCGACGCCAGCAGCCGGCACGCGGCGAAGCCGTCCATGCGCGGCATGCGGACATCCATCAGGATCAGGTCGGGCGCGATCGCCTGGGCGCGGTGATACGCCTGCAGCCCGTCGAACGCGACGCTGATCCGGCACCGCGCGGCCCGCAGGATTTCGGTCAGGAGCCGCAGGTCGTTCGGGCGATCGTCGACGACAAGAATATGGGCGTCGGCGAGATCCGGCGTGGAGCGAAGCGACGCCGGGCTGGACGAGCGGGATGACATGGTGGCGGACGCGGTGGAAGGGTGGTCGGTCGGATTGAAAGCTTCGCTTTCAGCGCGATTGTTGCGAAAAATTATATGTCGACAACAGTACCGATTGTGAGGATTCCGTGCGGCCCGTGTGGGCATATTCGGCGGGGCGCCGCGCAGTTTCGGCACCGGCGTTCCGCCGAATGGAATCGGAGTGGAAAAACATGCCGAAGTGCATTTTTAATATCGGTCTTTATTTCCGGATTTTATCGGTTGACGAATCGAATTGGCCCGCAGAATGAATTCGAACGAGTTATGTCGAGAGACGATGCCTTCCAGTGTGAAGTTGATGCGCTGAATCGACGCTCGCCTGATTAATTTCTTTTTGCGGGACGGTCAAGATTTATCCGGATGAAAACCGGATTTCGAGCGGGAATGTATGAATGTAAATGCCGTCCGCTCGGGAAAAGTTTTTTTCCGCTCCAGAAAAGATGCGTTTGAACGGATGACCGCACACTAGCCCCGGCGCGGCTGGAATCGGTTCTTCGAGGGGAACGGTTTTGCAAGGATTCCTGCCGCTGCCCTATTCAGATGACGCGATATTCAATGTGACATCGAATGATGGCAATTCTCAGGATGTGGGAATGCGATGACGGACAAGAAAATTGGCACGAGGGTAATACAAATTTCATAATTTTCCGAATGAGTGCGTATACAAGATAAGCGGAAAGATTGTGAGGTTGGTCAGGGTGTGACGCATCGACCAAAAAAATCGTCAAGAAAATTCGACCGATTAAATCGATGCGGGGGCGTTCGGCAAGTCAGGCGCTATTTCCGGAAATCCGGAAAAGCGTTTGACTGCCGGCGGAGAAGGTGAGCGGCTGCGCGCGCAGCCCGGCGGTCTGATCCGTCCGGGTGCGATCGCGCAGCGCGTTCTCGAATCAGGCGGGCACGAAAAACATGAACGCGACAGGCATGGCAGGTCAACGCACCGGTTCGAGCGAACCGGGTGCGCATGCTTCATACCCGGGGACTACTCGGCGTCATCCTCCTCCTGAATGAATCGTGACGGGCCGCCCCGGGGTTCGGGTCGGCATCCGTCCATCCGGCGTCTGAACGACGCCTTCCCATGAAATTCGAGGTCGCCGCCGGCTCGGCGCGACGGCGCGCGCATGCGGATTCGCGATGCGCGGGGTCGCGCGTCGCCGTTTTCCGCGCGACATCGGCTTCGATGAACCGATAACCGGCGAGTGCCGCCGTGCCGCGTGCCGATGCACGCGTGCGGCGTGCGGTCGTGCGGTCGTGCGATCGCCCGCGCGATCGCGATTACCGAGCAGTGTTGTTCGATCGTTTAGTTAGCCATCCAAAGTGAAGCGCGAAGCGTCGCGGCACGGACGAGGGGCAGACCGATGCGTCATCGCCTGTCGTCGCGTTCGCTGCCGCGTCATCCAGCACATGAGAACCGAGGGAACACAAGATGAACAAGTCGTTCAAGTCGATCTGGAACGAAGCACTGGGGGCCTGGGTTGCGGCTTCCGAGCTTGACCGTGCGCGCGGCAAGCGTGTCGCGTCGGCGAGCGGCCCGCGCGAGCATGCGGCGAACGAGGGCGACGCGCGACGCGCGGGGCTGCTTTCGGCGCCGTCGCCGCGACGGCTGGCCGTGCTGATGGCGTCCACGTATCTTGCGTTGTTCCATGCGGGGGCGCACGCGCAATACGCGCCGGACGGCGGTTCCGCGACCGGCGGCGTGACGTCGATCTCGATCGGCGTCGGGTCGAGTGCCGCGCAGCAGAACTCGACCGCGCTGGGCAACCTGTCGACGGCAGCAGGCGTTTCCGCCACGGCGCTGGGGCCGGGCGCGCATGCGATGGCGGACGGTTCGACGGCCGTCGGCATCAACGCGCAGGCGACCGGCGTCAACAGCGCATCGCTCGGCGTGCAGGCGATTGGTTCGGGCGCATATTCGGTGGCGGTCGGCAATCTGTCGAGCGCGACCCAAAGCGGTGCGGTGGCGATGGGCAGCGGCGCGGCGGCGACCGGCGTGTCCGCCGTCGGCCTCGGCAACAATGCGCTGGCGTCCGGCCAGTATGCGGCTGCGGTGGGTCTCGGTGCGAGCGCGGTCGGGGCCCAGAGCGTTTCGCTCGGCTATGCGTCGCATGCTACCGACACGGGCGCCGTCGCGCTCGGCAACCAGTCGACGGGTTCCGGCGCGGCCGCCGTGGCCGTCGGCAGCGGTGCGCTGGCGAGCGGCAATTCGGGTATCGCGATGGGCGTCAACAGCGGCGCGAAGGGCGGTTCGTCGATCGCGATCGGCTGGGGCGGGACGGCCGGCGTACCGGGATCGGGCACGCAGTCGCTTGGCGTGAGTTCGATCGCGCTGGGTTCGAAGACGACGGCCGGTGCCGATCAGGCAATGGCGTACGGCCTGAGCGCAAATGCGTCGGGCGTCAGTTCGATCGCGATGGGTGTGCAGTCGACCGCGACGCAGCAGTTTGCGGTCGCGCTCGGCAATCTCGCGCTCGGCAGCGGCATCTCGGCCACCGCCCTGGGGCCCGGTGCGACGGCGTCGGCCACGAATGCGACGGCCATCGGCATCAACAGTGTCGCGGCTGCGGCGTCCACCGTGGCGATCGGCGACAGCAATTCGGTCGCGGCCGCGGCAGGCGCGGGGTCGATCGCAGGCGGCAACAGCTCGAAGGTGTTGAGCGGCGTCGGGGCGGTCGCGCTCGGCCTGGGGCAGACGGTCAGCGGCAACGGCGCGGTGGCGATCGGCGACCCGAGCACCGCGATCGGCACCGGCGCGGTCACGATGGGTTCGAACAACACCGCGAACGGCGACGGCGCGGTTGCGATCGGCAATTCGAACCTCGCGCAGGGCACGGGCTCGCTCGCGCTCGGCAATACGTCGACGGCAGCGGCAGCCGGTGCGGTGGCGTTCGGCGCGTCGGCCGTGGCGAACAATGCAAACGACGTCGCGCTCGGTTCCGGGTCGACGACGGCCGCGCCGAATCCGACGGCGAGCGCGGTGATCGGCGGCGTCACCTACAACTTCAACGGCACCAACCCGACCAGCGTCGTCAGCGTCGGTGCGGCGGGCACCGAGCGCCAGATCACCAACGTCGCGGCCGGACGCATCAATTCGGCGAGCACGGATGCGATCAACGGGTCGCAGCTCGATGCGACGAACCAGGCGGTGAATTCGCTGTCGACGTCGACCGCGTCGAGCGTCAGTTCGTTGTCGACGGGGGTGTCGTCATTGTCGACCGGGCTGTCGTCGACCAATAGCGCGATCACGTCGTTGTCCACGTCGACGTCGACCGGCATTACCTCGTTGTCGACGGGCTTGAGTTCGACCAACAGCTCGGTGACTTCGTTGTCGACGTCCACGTCGACCGGCTTGTCGTCGGCCAATAGTGCGATTTCGTCGTTGTCCACGTCGACGTCGACCGGCATTACCTCGTTGTCGACTGGCTTGAGTTCGACCAACAGCTCGGTGACTTCGTTGTCGACGTCCACGTCGACCGGCTTGTCGTCGGCCAACAGCGCGATCACGTCGCTGTCCACGTCGACGTCGACCGGCATTACCTCGCTGTCCACGGGCTTGAGTTCGACCAATAGCTCGGTGACGTCATTGTCGACCTCCACGTCGACCGGCCTGTCGTCGGCCAACAGCGCGATTTCGTCGCTGTCCACGTCGACGTCGACCGGGATCGGCTCGTTGTCGACGGGGTTGAGTTCGACCAACAGCACCGTGACGTCATTGTCGACGTCCACGTCGACCGGGTTGTCGTCGGCCAACAGCGCGATTTCTTCACTGTCCACGTCGACGTCGACCGGCCTGAGTTCGACCAACAGCTCGGTGGCTTCGCTGTCGACTTCGACGTCGACGGGTATCAGCTCGTTGTCCACCGGCCTGAGTTCGACGAACAGCACGGTCACGTCGCTGTCCACGTCGACGTCGACCGGCATCAGCTCGCTGTCCACCGGCCTGAGTTCGACGAACAGCACGGTCACGTCGCTGTCGACTTCGACGTCGACGGGCATCAGCTCGCTGTCCACCGGCCTGAGTTCGACGAACAGCGCGGTCACGTCGTTGTCGACGTCGACCTCGACCGGCGTCGCTTCGCTGTCCACCGGCCTGAGCACGACCAACAGCACCGTGACATCGCTGTCCACCGCGACGTCGACGAGCATCGGCTCGTTGTCCACCGGCCTCAGCTCGACGACCAGCTCGATTTCGTCGCTGTCGACGTCGACCTCGACGACCGTCGGCTCGTTGTCCACCGGCCTGTCGAGCACGAACAGCAACCTGACGTCGCTGTCCACCGCGACGTCGACGGGCATCGGTTCGCTGTCGACCGGCCTCAGCTCGATCGCGTCGAACAACGGCAATCTCGGCAACAGCACGGCCGGCGCGATCGGCGGCGGGGCCACCTACGACCCGACGACCGGCACGATCTCCGCGCCTTCGTACGTGACGTACAACAGCGACGGTTCGACGACGGTCAACAACAACGTCGGCTCGGCGATCGACAACATCAACGCGCACGGCATCAAGTATTTCCACGCGAACTCCACGGCGCCGGACAGCCAGGCGCTCGGGCTCGACAGTGTCGCGATCGGCCCGAACGCGGTCGCGAAGGTGGACGGCAGTATCGCGCTCGGCGCCGGGTCGGTGTCCGATCGCGCGACGGTGCCGGCGTCGGGGACCATCCGCAACGGCAGCGCGTCGATTCCGTTCAACACGACCGACCAGACGCTGCTGGGCGCGGTATCGGTCGGCGACGCGACGAGCAAGACGTATCGCCAGATCACCAACGTCGCGGACGGCACCGGCCAGCAGGATGCGGTGACCGTGCGGCAACTGGCCGGCGCGCTGCAATCGTTCGCGGTCACGACCACGAAGTATTTCCACGCGAACTCGACGGCCGTCGATTCGCTCGCGGTCGGCGCGGAGTCGGTCGCGGTCGGCCCGACGACGGTGGTCAACGGCGATAACGGCGTGGGGATCGGCAACGGGGCGATCGTCGATGCCACTGCGCCGGGCGGCGTCGCGATCGGCCAGGCGGCAAGCGCCGCGCAGGCCGATGCGATGGCGCTCGGCAGCGGCGCGACGGCCACCGGCGCGCAGTCGGTCGCGCAGGGCGCCAACGCGGTCGCGGCGAGCGTCGGCAGCGTCGCCCTCGGTTCGGGCGCGCACGCCACGGCAACCGATGCGCTCGCATTCGGGGCCGGTGCGTCGGCGACGCTCGCGAACAGCATCGCGCTCGGTTCGGGTTCGCTGACCACCGTCGGCGCGCAGACGAACTACATCGCGTACGGCCTGAGCAGTCCGCAGTCGTCGGCCGGCGAAATCAACATCGGCAACCGGCAGATCACCGGCCTCGCGGCCGGCAAGAGCGGCACCGACGCGGTCAACGTGTCGCAGCTCGACTCGGTCGCCAACCAGTTGACGACGCTGATCACCCAGCGCACGTCCAACCTCGGCGGGTCGTACACGACGAACCCGACCGGCACGAACGTGCCGCCGGGCTCGACGGGGCCGAATTCGTCGGCGGGCGGCTCGGGCGCGGTCGCATCGGGCTCGAACAGCACGGCGGTCGGCAACGGGTCGCTGGCGTCCGGCAACGGATCGACCGCGATCGGCGTCGGCTCGACCGCAACGGGCAACGGGTCGACCGCGATCGGCACGGGCAGCAACGACGGCGGGCGCTCGAACGTCGTCGCGGTCGGCTCGGCGGAGTCGGCGCGCCAGGTCGTCAACGTCGCAGCCGGCACGCAGGGCACCGACGCGGTGAACGTGAACCAGCTGAACGCGGTATCGAACCAGTTCACGCAATCGCTGAACACGGTCAACAACCAGCTCACGCAGATGCAGCAGCAGATCCAGCAGACCGATTCGATGGCGCGCGACGGGATTGCCGCGACGGCCGCGATGGCGTCGATCCCGCACATGGACCGCGACTCGAACTTCGCGATGGGGGTCGGTACGGCGAGCTTCCTCGGCCAGAAGGCGATGGCCGTCGGCATGCAGGCGCGCCTGACGGAGAACCTGAAGGCGACGCTGAACGGCGGTTTCGCCGGCAGTCAGCGCGTGGTCGGCGCCGGTATGTTGTATCAGTGGAAGTGATCCGTGCGCAGCGAACCGTTTCGGCGTGCAGCGCCGGAACGGTTCGCGCTGAACGAGAACGCATCCGCATGCGGCCGCACTGCCGCGCCGCATGCGCGATATCGAACCGATTTTCGGGAGTGAATCAGTGAAGAAAACTTCTCTTGCCCTGCTCGTGTCCGTGGTCTCCCTGGCCGCCTGCTCGAGCGCGTCCGGGCCGACGTTCAATGCATACGAACTGCAGCCGAGAAACGGCGTGCGGACGTTTCGCGTCGATTGTCACGGCATCCTGTCGAGCGAAAAGACCTGCATGAAGGTCGCGACGCGCATGTGCGACACGCAGCCGGTCCGGCTGCTCGATGCGGAGGCGCCGTTCCGCGACGGCGCGGATCCGCGGTCGATCGAGTTCCAGTGCGGCGCGGCACCCGCGCCGCTTCCGGCGCCGGTGGCGGCGGCACCGGCCGCCGCGGAAAAGGTCAGCCTGACCGGCGATACGTATTTCGCGACCGACTCCGCAACGCTGACGCCCGCCGCCCGCGCTTCTCTCGACGCACTGCTGAGCCGTCAGGCGGACCGGCATTTCTCGTTGGTGAAGGTGACCGGCTATACCGACTCGGTCGGCTCGGATGCGCACAATCTGGCGCTGTCGCAGCGCCGCGCGGAGGCGGTCGGGACGTATTTGCGCGAGCATGGCGTGAACGCGGATTCCGTGACGGCCACCGGAAAGGGGGAGGCCGATCCGGTGGGCTCCAACGAGACCGCCGAAGGGCGGGCGAGCAATCGACGCGTGGAGATCCTGCTGCAGAAGTAGCGGGTGGGGGCCGCGAGCGGACCGGCGAAGGCGGCCGGCTCGCGGCCGCATCGTCGCCATGATGATCAAGGTTGGTCGCGCGCGGCAGCCGATGCCGGCTCCGCTGCCGTCGCGCTCCGCGTCGATCATGGCGAACCGGGACAGCCGGCGCCGGACCGAACGCGGAGCGTACGACCGCCGGGTTTCCCGATCCTGTACCCTGTCCATGTCTTTCGTGCGTTCCGCGGCGGTCGTCGGCATGACGACCGCCGTGCCCCCGGTCGGCAGCAAGTCGATCCGGTTGCAGACCTCCAAGGCAAACATGGAAATCAAGTGGATCGAGGATTTCATCGCCCTCGCTCAATATCAAAGCTTTTCCCGGGCGGCGGAGTTTCGCAACGTCACGCAGTCGGGCTTCAGCCGTCGCATCCAGTCGCTCGAGCAATGGATCGGCGCCGAACTGATCGACCGCAGCAGTTTTCCGCCGGTCCTGACGCCGGCAGGGCGGCTGTTTCGCGAGACGGCGGAAGACGTCCTCAGCCGCCTGTTCGACACACGCGCGATCATCCGCACCGAGCAGCGCATCGCGGGCAAGAGCCTGCAGATCGCGGCGGGCCATACGATCGCGCTGAATTTCCTGCCGTCGTGGCTCAAGGCGCTTGCGCCGCATTTCGGCGAGGTGCGGGCACGCGTCGTTCCGACGAATGTCCACGATTCGATCCTGATGCTCGTCAACGGCAACTGCGAGCTGATGTTCGCCTATCACCATCCGGAGCTGCCGCTCCATCTGGATCCGGTCAGGTACGAACACGTGACGGTCGGCCTCGACACGTTGATGCCGGCCTGCCGGCCCAACCGCCGGTCGGCGCCCGCATTTCGCCTTCCCGGGACGAAGCAGCACCCGCTGCCGCTGATCTCCTATACGGACACCAGCTACTTCGGGCGCTGCCTCGCGTTGCTGCTCGATCGCGCTCCGGATGCGCCGGCGTTGCAGCTGCACTATGAATCCGACATGGCCGAAGTGCTGAAAAAGCTCGTGATGGAAGGCGAAGGCGTGGCTTGGCTGCCGCGGAGTGCGATCGCCGCCGAGCTGGCGGCCGGCGAACTCGTGCCGGCCGGGCCGGCGGCATGGAACCTCGAAATCGAGCTGCGCGTCTATCGCGACGCGTCCAATCGCAGCGAGTTCCTGGAGACGCTCTGGCAGCATCTGCGCGCCGAACCGTCGCGGCGCGGCTAGGGTTTTCCCGCCTTATGCGAGTCTCGCATACCGCCATGATGCACCGGCATCATGGTCTGTTCTGCCATCCCTACCATTCGTTCCAACGACAAATGTGACGCGTGGCCCGCGTCGCGCGGCCCGTCGCCTGCCGGCGGTCGGGCGTCACCCAAGGACGGATGGACATGAAAAATCGGCTTACCTCAAGCATCGCAATCGGCATGGTCCTCGGCGTCGCCGCCGGCTATGCGTGTCACACGAGCATCGCGGACCCGGGCACGCTCAAGACGGTCGCAGGGTATTTCTCGATCGTGACGGACATCTTTCTTCGGCTGATCAAGATGATCATTGCGCCGCTGGTGTTCGTGACGCTCGTTTCCGGCCTGGCCGGAATGGACAGCGGCGAAGACGTCGGACGCATCGGCCTGCGCTCGGTTGCGTGGTTCGTCTGCGCATCGCTGGTTTCGCTGGGCCTCGGCCTCGTCATGGCCAACGCGTTGCAGCCCGGCGCCGGCCTGAACCTGGCGGAACCTGCGGGCGAGGCCAACCTCGGCCTGAATACCGCGGCACTGAACGCCAGGGACGTGATCACGCACGCGTTTCCGACCAGCCTGCTCGACGCGATGGCGCGCAACGACATCCTGCAGATTCTCGTTTTCTCCGTCTTTCTCGGCATCGCGCTGGGCGCGCTGAAGCACGATCCGCGTGTCGGCATCGTCATCCGGTCGATCGACGGCATGGTGCCGGTGATGTTGCGCCTGACGAACTACGTGATGCGCGCGGCGCCGCTGGGTGTCTTCGGTGCGATTGCGTCGTCCGTCGCGCTGCGCGGGCTCGACGTGATCTACACGTACGGCAAGCTGATCGGCGCGTTTTATCTCGGGCTGCTCGTCCTCTGGACGATCCTGGTCGGCGCCGGATACCTGTTTCTCGGGCGGCGCGTCGGCGCGTTGCTGAGGGCCGTGCGCGAACCCGCGTTGATCGCGTTCTCGACCGCCAGCAGCGAAGCGGCGTATCCGCGCCTGACCGAGCAGCTCGAGAAGTTCGGTGTCGACAAGAAGGTCGTCGGTTTCACGCTGCCGCTCGGTTATGCATTCAACCTGGACGGCTCGATGATGTATCAGGCGTTTGCGGCCCTCTTCATCGCACAGGCGTTCGGCGTGCACATGCCGCTTTCGCAGCAGGTGTTCATGCTGCTGATCCTGATGTTGAGCAGCAAGGGCATGGCGAGCGTGCCGCGCGGATCGGTGGTCGTCGTCGCGGCCGTCGCGCCGATGTTCCATTTGCCGGCCGCCGGCGTGGCCATGATCCTGGCGATCGACCAGGTGCTCGACATGGGCCGCACGATGACGAACGTGATCGGCAACAGCGTGGCGACGGCCGTGATCGCGAAGTGGGAGGGCGCGCGCGCCGCGCAGCCGGACAGCGCCGCGTTCGATTCGCGGGAGCTGAACGCATGACGCACCGGGACATCGCAGGCACGGGGCGGACGTTCGGCGTGGTCGGCGGCCTCGGGCCGCTGGGAAGCGCCGACGTGTTCTTCAAGCTGGTGAGGGCGACACCTGCGTCGTCCGACGAGGATCACGTCGACCTGATCTTCGAGCAGCACCCGTTCAGGGGTTCGGGTTCGGGCAGCGCGGCGACGACGGCGCGCAAGCTGTACGTGTTCGACATGATCCGCGCGTTCGAGAAACGCGGCGTGACGACCGTGGTGCTGCCGTGCTTCCTGAGCCACACCTTCATCGACGAACTGAAGGCCAATACGCGCCTGCCGATCGTGGACATCGTCGAAGCCGTTCGCAGCCACGTGCAGCGCACGTATCCCGGCGCCATACGCATCGGCGTGCTGGCTTCGGACCATGTGCGGGCCGACGGGCTGTTCGAACGGTATTTCCCGGCGCCGCAGTTCGAGATCGTCCATCCGCGGCCGCGCGGCGATGTCGATCCCGTCACCGAGGCGATCTACGGGGCGGACGGCATCAAGCGCGGCAATCTTCGCGGCCGGCCGGTCGAGCTGCTGCGCGACGCATGCGAGGATCTGGCGGACCAGGGCGCGCAGGTCATCGTTCCGGGGCTGACGGAGATCGCGCTCGTGGCGGACGAAATCGGGCCGCTGCGGATACCGCTGATCGATTCGAATCTCGCGTATGCGCAGTACGCGGTTTCGACCCGATGCGCGGCCCGTGCACCGGTATTCAAGATCGGGGTCGTCGGTGGCGTCGGGCCGGCCGCGACGGTGGACTTCCTGGACAAGATCGTTCGAAACACGCCGGCTTCGCGCGACCAGGAGCACATCAAGCTGCTGGTCGAACAGAATCCGCAGATCCCGGACCGCACGGCGAACCTCGTCGGCGACGGTACCGACCCCACGATCTCGCTGTATGCGACGTGCAGGCGGCTCGAGGACGGGGAGGCGGATCTCATCGCGATTCCGTGCAATACCGCGCATGCGTTTGTCGAGCGGGTTCAACCGCACCTCGGCATTCCGATCGTGAACATGCTGACCGTGACGGCCGCCCATCTGCGCGATGCGTATCCGGGGCTGCGCGAGGTCGGCGTGCTGGCAACGTCAGGCACGATCGAAAGCGGCGTATACGAAAAGGCGCTCGAATCGCATGGATTCCGACAGGTCGCGCCGGCGCCGGCACTGCAGGCGCGCGTGATGGAAGCAATCTACGGAGAGCGGGGTGTCAAGGCCGGCTTTACGACCGGCCAGTGCAAAGCGGACATCGGCGCCGCCGTCGACGCGCTGATTGCCGACGGCGTCGACGTGATCGTTCTCGGCTGTACCGAGCTGCCGATCCTGCTGCCGGGCCGCGAATATGTCGCGCCGAACGGTATGCGTGCGACGCTGGTCGATCCGACCGACGTGCTCGCGCGCCAATGCGTCGCGTACGCGACGGCTGCCGGTGCTTGAGCTTGAGATTGGGCTTGAGCTTGAGATTAAGCGGCCGCGCCGCCTTCGACGCGGCGGCCGGCGGGTATCGGATGTGCCGCGTGGTTCGGGCGGCGCAGGCGTGGATCAGCCGGTGCCGGTCTTGTGCGATTCCACGACGACCGCGCGCGTGACGAAGCAGTTTCCGGAGGCAGACAAACCGGGCGCCCGGCAGCGGGCGCCATGTCAGTGTCTGAGCACGCAAACAGCGACGATTTCGTATCCGGGGTCGGCATGCATGTGTGCCGCCATTTCCGCTTCCTCATACGAACGAAACGACGTGGCATCTTCAACCGCCGGTGCCATGCCGATATCGCCATCCTCGGCGGTGCACAGGAACTGCTCGCCGGTCTTCACGACATAGACGGACAACATGATTCCCTCCATCGTTTGCAGGGGGAAATTTCAGTCTAGCAGGCCAGAAAAGGGGCGCGGGCGGTTTGCGGCGCCCCGTTTCCGCGAGGCTGTCGCCGGAGGGTTTGCCGCGTCGCGTGTCAGCTAGACCTGCGACATGAGCGGAAAGCCGTGCACAATACCGGCATGCAGACCCCAGATCTCGAACACCTCGTCACCGTCACCATGCCCTTTGGAAAGTACAAGGGCCGACTCATTGCCGACCTGCCCGGGCCTTACCTCAACTGGCTGGCCCGCGAAGGATTCCCGCGCGGCGAAATCGGCCGGCAGCTTGCGCTGATGCATGAAATCGACCACAACGGCCTGCGGGACTTGCTGGAGCCGTTGCGCAAACGCGGATAGCGTCGCTCGGGGCCGAACGGCTGCGCATGCGGCACCGTCGCTGGCCCACGCGCACCTACTGCGTTGCCATTGCTGACATAGAATGGAAAGAGTAGTTGACGGCACAAAGGGGTGCCAACATGAGACGCCTTTATTTCCTCGTACCCGATACGCAGATGGCCAAGGCCATCGTCGACGATCTATTGCGCGCACGTATCATCTGGCGCCATATCCACGTCCTCGCCGATCACAGCGTCACACTCGATCAGTTACCCGAAGCATCGTTGCTGCAAAGCAGCGATGTCGTGCATGCGCTCGAGCGCGGCGTCGCGCTTGGCGGCGCGGCGGGCGCACTGATCGGCCTCGTCGCGCTGGTATTTCCCCCGGCGGAACTCGTGATCGCAGGCGGCGCCGTTGTCGGGTTGACGCTGGCGGGAGCGGGTTTCGGGGCGTGGACCGCCGCGATGATCGGCATTGCCGAGCCGAACGCGCGACTCCAGCGATTTCGCGAGGCCATACAGGAAGGCCAGATCCTGATCATGGCCGATGTGCCGGCATTGCGAGAGCAGGAAATCGAGGAGATGGTCGCCAGGCACTTTCCGACGGCGGACCTGGAAGGCGCCGAGCCCACGACACCGATCTTCCCCTGACGCGCGACAGCAAGCCGGCCTGCCCGATACCCGGGTTCATCGACGCATTTCGTCGAGCGCAAGGCCGCGCGCGGAGAAGGGCGTTCGCACGTTGCGCAGGCAACCCTGCTTCCGAATCGCTCGAGTGACGCAGGCCCGACGCGCGTGACGCCCTCGGAACCGAAGCGCCGACGACGAAGCGTCGGCAAGGAGGTCGTATGGAACTGCACATGCAATCGCACCATTGGGCGCGTCGGACGCCGGACTGGGTCGCCGCCGCCGTGGCCGGTCTCGCAGGCGGTGCGCTGGTGATCGCGCTGGAATTCGTCTGGTCGACACTCGTGCTCGGCTCGAGCCCGTGGCAACCGACACACAAGATCGCGGCGATGGTGATGGGCCGCAGCGCGCTCGGCCAGATGACGCAATTCAACCTTGAAATCGTCGCGATGGCGCTGCTGCTGCACTACGTGCTCGGCGCGATCATGGGGGTGATGCTCGCCGCGATCATGGCGCCTTTCCGCCTCGATTCGAGCGTGGGCATGGAAGCCGCCATCGGGCTGGCGTTCGGGATCGTCGCGTATGGGTGGAACTTCTACGTCATGACGGCCGTGTTCCCGTGGTTCGTCTCCGAGCGGGGTGCCGGGCCGTTGCTGGCCAACCTGTTGTTCGGCGTGGTTGCGGCCATCACCTACGGCAGGCTGGAGCGATTGCGCAAGCAGAACGTGGACGACTGATACATCGCGTTTCCCGCCGCGCCGAGCCTGACCACCCGGCGTTCGCGGGAGACACGGAACCCGGTGTCGGCGGCGCCGGCGAGTGATACGCAGCGAGGCGGCCTATGGCCCTTGCGATTGCCCTGGTCCTGATCATCCTGTTGGCGGTGGGGTTTCACTTTGCCAGTCCGTGGTGGATCACGCCGATCGCGTCGAACTGGGTGCGCATGGACGACATGCTGACGATCACGCTCGTCATCACCGGTGCATTCTTCATCGCCATCAACCTGTTCATCGTCGTCGCGCTGGTGCGCTATCGCCACAGCAGCGGGCATCGCGCGGCCTACGAGCCGCACAACCGCCGGCTGGAATGGTGGCTGATCGGCCTGACCGCCGTCGGCGTGGCGGCGTTGCTGGCGCCGGGGCTGTTCGTCTACGCGGACTACATCCGGCCGCCGCGCAACGTGCTGCAGATGGAAGTGCTCGGCCAGCAATGGCAATGGCGCTTCCGCTTCGCGGGCCCCGGCGGCAAGCTGGGCACGACGGACGTGCGCTACATCAGCAACGACAACCCGTTCGGCCTGAACCCCGCCGACCCCAACGGCCGCGACAATTACCTGATCGAGACGCCCGAGGTGCACCTGCCGCTCAACCGGCCGGTCCAGGTGCTGACGCGCTCGCGCGACGTGCTGCACGATTTCTACGTTCCGCCGTTCCGGGCGCGGATGAACATGGTGCCGGGCATGGTGACCACCTTCTGGTTCACGCCGACCAAGGCGGGGCGCTACGACATCCTGTGCGCGCAGCTCTGCGGGATCGGGCACTCCGGCATGCGCGGCGTGGTGGTCGTGGAAGACGAAGCCGCGTTCTCGCGCTGGCTGGCGCAGCAGACCACCTTCGCGCGGCAGCAACTCGCCCGCGTGCAGGCAGCCCCCGCCGCTGCCGGCGGCAGCGCGCACGCGCTCGTCGAACTGGGCAAGACGCTCGCGGCGGCCAAGGGCTGCGTCGCCTGCCATACCGTGGACGGCAGCCCGCTCGTGGGCCCGACCTGGAAGGGCCTGTACGGCAAGACCGAAACGATGGCCGACGGCAGCACCGCGAAGGTGGACGAAGCCTATCTGCGCGCGTTCATCCGCGATCCGGCGGCGCGGGTCGTGAAGGGGTTCTCGCCGATCATGCCGCACTTCGACCTGAGCGACCAGGAACTGTCCGCACTGGTAGCGTATATCGAGGCGCAAGGCGGGCCGCCTCCGGCCGGTACCGCGGCCAGGCAATAGCGGAGCAGAAACCATGACCTATGCGCACACCGACCACGCCCCGCAGAGCTTCTGGACCCGCTATGTCTGGAGCCAGGACCACAAGGTCATCGCGGTGCAGTATGCGATGACGGCCATCGCGATCGGGCTGGTCGGCCTCGTATTGTCCGACCTGATGCGGCTGCAGCTCGGTTTTCCGGGCAAGTTCGCCTTCATCGACGCGAACCACTACTACCAGTTCGTCACGATGCACGGGATGATCATGGTGATCTACCTGCTGACGGCGCTGTTCCTGGGCGGCTTCGGCAACTACCTGATCCCGCTGATGCTCGGCGCGCGCGACATGGTGTTCCCGTTTCTCAACATGCTGAGCTACTGGGTCTACCTGCTGGCCGTGCTGGTGCTGGCGGCGAGCTTCTTCGTGCCGGGCGGGCCGACCGGCGCGGGCTGGACGCTGTATCCGCCGCAGGCCATCCTGCCGGGCACGCCGGGCGTCGAATGGGGCATCGTGCTGATGCTCGTGTCGCTGGCGATCTTCATCGTCGCGGCGACGATGGGCGGCCTGAATTACGTGACCACCACGCTGCAGGCACGCACGCGCGGCATGACGCTGATGCGCATGCCGCTCACGGTGTGGGGCATCTTCATCGCGACCATCATGGCGCTGCTGGCATTTCCGGCGCTGTTTGTGTCAGCGGTGATGATGCTGTTCGACAGGACGCTCGGCACCAGCTTCTTCGTGCCGGCCGTGGTGTCGATGGGGCAGACGCTCAGGCATGCCGGCGGCAGCCCGCTGCTGTTCCAGCACCTGTTCTGGTTCTTCGGGCATCCGGAGGTCTACATCGTCGCGCTGCCGGCCTTCGGCATCGCGTCGGACCTGATCAGCACGCACGCGCGCAAGAGCATCTTCGGCTACCGGATGATGGTGTGGGCCATCGTCATCATCGGCGCGCTGAGCTTCGTGGTCTGGGCGCACCACATGTTCATCGCCGGCATGAATCCGTACTTCGGCTTCTTCTTCGCCACCACCACGCTCATCATCGCCGTGCCGACCGCCCTCAAGGTCTACAACTGGGTGCTGACGCTGTGGCGCGGCGATATCCACCTGACCGTGCCGATGCTGTTCGCCATCGGCTTCATCAGCACCTTCGTGCTGGGCGGGCTGACCGGGCTCTACCTCGGCAACGTGAGCGTGGACATCCCGCTGTCGAACACGTATTTCGTGGTCGCGCATTTCCATATGGTGATGGCCGTGTCGCCGATCCTGGTGGTGTTCGGCGGCCTCTACCACTGGTACCCGAAGGTGACGGGCCGCATGCTCGACGACACGCTCGGGCGCGCGCACTTCTGGATCACCTTCGTCGGCACCTATGCGATCTACTTCCCGATGCACTATCTCGGCATCCTCGGCATGCCGCGGCGGTATTACGCGTACCAGGGCTACAGCTTCATCCCGCATTCGGCGCAGACGCTCAACACGTTCATCACCGTCGTCGCGCTGATCGTCGCGGCCGCGCAGTTGCTGTTCCTGTTCAACCTGGCGTGGAGCCTCGTGCACGGCCGGCGCGCCGACGGCAACCCGTGGCGGGCCACCACGCTGGAATGGCAGACGCCGCAAACGCCGCCCGCGCACGGCAACTGGGGCGCGGCGCTTCCCGTCGTCTACCGCTGGGCATACGAATACAGTCCGCCGGGGCAAGAGGAAGATTTCGTGCCGCAAAACCAGCCGCCCGCGACGGTGCCCGAACCGGCCCACCCGGCGCTTCACCCCGGCGAGGCCCACGAATGACCACGCTGCCGCGCCCCTTCGTTCACGACGCGCGACCCGGCTTGCCGAATGCGGGCCGCACCGGCCTGATCGTCTTCATGGCGGTCGCGACGACGTTGTTCTCGCTGCTGCTGCTCGCCTATGCGATGCGCATGCGCGAGCCCGACTGGCAGCCGATCCCGCATCCGGCGCTGCTGTGGTGGAACACCGGCGCGCTGGCGCTGGCCAGCGTCGCCATGCAGCGAGCCCGGCAACTGACCTTGCACCGCACCGCGTGGCTCGTGTGCGGCGGCGTGCTGGCGGCCGTGTTCGTGGCCGGGCAACTGACCGCCTGGCACCTGCTGTCGGCTGGCGGGCAGACCGTTGCGGTCAATCCGTCGAATAGCTTCCTCTATCTGCTCACCGGCCTGCACGGATTGCATGTGCTGGGCGGGCTGGCGGCGTGGGCGGTGACGATCGCGCAGCTCCGGCGCGCGGACCCGTTCCGGGCCCGGCGCGTCATCGATCTGTGCGCGCTCTACTGGCATTTCCTGCTCGCGGTGTGGCTCGTGCTGCTGGCGGCGATGTGGTGGCTGACCCCCGGGATCGTCGCCGCCGTCTGCGGGCCGCTGTATGGAGCCGCGCCATGACCGCGCCCACGGCCCCCACCGGATCCGCCGCCGATTCGCCCGCGGCCCCGCCTGCCGATGCGCCGTCCGCCGACGCCCGACCCGACGGCTGGCGCGGCATCGTCACGGACTGGTCGGCCGATCGCGAAGCCTTCAAGGTGCCGTGGGGCAAGGCGATGATGTGGATCTTCCTGCTGTCGGACACGTTCGTCTTCAGCAGTTTCCTGATCGGCTACATGACGGTGCGCATGTCGACCACGGCGCCGTGGCCCGATACCGCGAAGGTGTTCGGGCTCAGCGTGGGCGGCGTGGAGGTGCCGTTGCTGCTGATTGCGATCATGACGTTCACGCTGATCAGCAGCAGCGGCACCATGGCGATGGCCGTCAACTTCGGCTACCGGCGCAACGCGAGGCCCGCCGCCGCGCTGCTGCTGGCGACCGCGCTGCTGGGCGCCACCTTCGTGTCGCTGCAGGCGTTCGAATGGAGCAACCTGATCTTCCGGGAAGGCATCCGCCCGTGGGGCAATCCGCTGGGCGCGGCGCAGTTCGGCGCGTGCTTCTTCACGATCACCGGGTTCCACGGCTTTCACGTGACCTGCGGCGTGATCTACCTGCTGCTGATCGCGCGCAAGATCCTGCAACCGGGGTTCACCGAACACGGCAACTTCCAGATCGTCGAGATCGCCGGCCTGTACTGGCACTTCGTCGACCTGGTGTGGGTGTTCATCTTCGCGCTGTTCTACTTGTGGTGAGGCAGGCCATGGACCATACCGATCCCGCCGATCGACCCGACGCCGCGCACGGCCAGCAGCATCCGATCGGCCTCTACCTGAAGATCTGGGGCCTGCTGTTCGTGCTGAGCACGTTGTCGTACCTGGTCGACTATTTCAACGTGCAGGGCCTGTTGCGCTGGGTACTGATCGTCGTGCTGATGATCGCGAAGGCCGGGCTGATCGTGTCGATCTTCATGCACATGATGTGGGAGCGGCTGGCGCTGGTGTACGCGATTCTCGTGCCGCCGCTGTGCCTGCTGGTGCTCATGGTGCTGATGGCGGCCGAGGCGCATCACACGTTCGGGATGCGGGAATTGTTTTTTCGGTGATTCCTTCGCAGGGGATGAAGGTCTCGCAGTGCGACGGGCACGGTGACGGGCCGCGGTTGTGAGCCGGGCGGCGTCGCGGCATCGGAGGATGCCGGTCATCCGGCCACGCAAACATCGAGGAGGGCAAGATGAAGTTTTCACGCCGACGTTTTATTGCTGCCACCACCGTTCTGGCATCCGCGCTGGCCGTTGGGCGCCGCGCGGCCGCGGCAGATGCCGGGGCCGGTGCCGTGCAGGAGACCGATGCAAACGCCCAGGCCCTCGGCTACAAGACGGATGCAAGCCGGGTCGACCATGCGAAATTCCCGAAATTTCAGGCGGGCGAGGCCTGCGCGAACTGCCAGTTCTTCCAGGGCAAGACCGGTGCGGCGACGGCGCCGTGCACCATTTTCGGCGGCAAGCAGGTCAATGCGAAAGGCTGGTGCGGCGCTTACGCGAAAAAGGCGTAGCAGGGCAGCGGCGAGCGGGTGGCCGGGATACGTGATGCCCGGCCCATCTCATGACTGATCGGACTCGAGCCACGCACCCGGCGCGACGCGAAATCCGGATGGCAGGCAAGGGTCAGAGATCGCCGCGCACTTCACCGGTTCCCAGCGCGGTCCGCTGCCGGTTGACTTCCGCCCAAAGCTCGTCGCTGTCGTCGTTGCGCAGCAGGACCATCCAGTCCAGTTGATCGTCGGTCACGTCGAAGTATTCCAGGATCTCGCGGCGAGCCGCATCGACGAACTGCGCGAATTCCGGGGTTGCCTGGGCCTGCGCGTGCAACGCGTCGTATTCCGCATCGTCCGCGCCGCCGCCGTGCTCGTCGATGTAGTGCGAGATCCACTGGTCTATTTCGCGGTCGTAGTCGGCTTCGGCGCGCATCGCTTGCACGGCCGTGTGGAAATCCAGTTGGGCAAACGCGGCGATCGCCGCCGTTGTCGCCTCGTCGAAGGTAGTCGTCATTCCATTTCTCATGTTGATCAGCGCGCATCATCGCATGGGCTGCGCCCGGGCAGGTGCGTCGAATCCGGACGGCGCAACACACGGCTTGCGTGCCGAAGTCCGACCCGAACAACGGCACCATTTTCGGAAGGTTGATGCATCCGCCGGATATCGCATCGGCGGTATGTTACCGGCTCGAAACGACCCTGAGCGGTCAGCCGGTCAACACGGAATCATCGGCTGTTGTAAATCACGTCGCTCATGTATTGATTCAGGTCGCGAAAATCCTGAACGGTCCAGGCGTGCGGCGCCAGCTTGACGCCGTTCTCCCTCAAGGTTCTCGGAATCAGGTCCCCGTTCGGGCGAAGTATTACCGACGAAACGATGACGCCTGGATAATCGTGGAGTCGCTTTTTGAACGCGGCAGTGGTGAGGTCGGGCGTGGGGGGATTGCTTTTCCTGGCCAATGGCCCGGTGCCCTTGATATCTGCGCCATGGCACATCACGCATCTCTGTATGAAGAGATTTTTTCCGTTGATGTTTTGCGAGAAGGCGAGTGAAGGCTGAGTCAACACCCACGCTCCCAGCGAAGTGATGAGCAATGCTCTTGCTTTCATTTTCCTTGTCGTATCACGCGGATTGCCGGGTCGGGGAGTATAAATGCGTCATCGCGGAATGGCCGCGCCTCCCACCCCCATCCCATGCCGCCCTCAGGGTCGTCATGGAAAACTGTATGAATATACAGTATAGTGTCCGTCGAAATCGGGCCGCACAGGTGCAACCCTTGCGGCGCGTGCGCCGCGCCTGCGGGCATCCGCCGCAGCGTTCCGGCACCGGGCACTCTGGTTAACTCATTCAGACGGGCAGGCAAATTGTCATCCAGCAATCTGATCCGCATTCGCGGAGCACGTCAGCACAACCTCAAGAACCTCGATCTCGACCTGCGCACCGGCGAGATGACGGTCGTCACCGGCCCGTCGGGCTCCGGCAAGTCGAGTCTCGTGTTCGACACGCTGTACGCGGAAGGCCAGCGGCGCTACGTCGAGACGTTCAGCGCGTACGCGCGGCAGTTCCTCGACCGGATGGACCGCCCGCAGGTCGAGCGGGTCGACGGCGTGCCGCCCGCGATCGCGATCGACCAGACCAACCCGGTGCGCAGTTCGCGCTCGACCGTCGGCACGATGACCGAGCTGAACGATCACCTGAAGCTGCTGTACGCGCGCGCGGCCGAGCTGTTCGACCGCAAGACCGCGCGGCAGGTGCGGCACGACACGCCGGAGACGATCTACGCGGAACTCGTCGCGCGCACGCAGGCGGACGATCCGCGCGTCGTCGTCACGTTCCCGGTCGAGCTGCCCGAAACGGCGTCCGATGAAGAAGTCGCGCAGTGGCTGTCCGCGAGCGGTTACACGCGCGTGCAGGCGCAGCGCGAGGTCGCGTCGCCCACCGGGCCGCGCAAGGTGCTCGACGTGGTGGCCGACCGCTTCCGCGTGCAGCAGGCCGACAAGGTGCGCGTGGTCGAGGCGATCGAGGCGTCGCTGAAACGCGGCGGCGGGCGCGTGAACGTGTACGTGCTGGCGCCGGAAGCGGAAAACGCGATCGCCGAGCCGCAGGTGTGGCGCTTCTCCACCGGGCTTCACGATCCCGACAGCGATCTGCGCTACGCGGAGCCGCAGGCGGCGCTGTTCTCGTTCAATTCGGCGTACGGCGCGTGCGAAACCTGCCGCGGCTTCGGCCGCGTGATCGGCGTCGATCTCGGCCTCGTGATTCCCGACGCGCGCAAGACGCTGCGCGGCGGCGCGATCAAGCCGATGCAGACGCCCGCGTGGAAGGAGTGTCAGGACGACCTGATGCGCTACGCGGCGAAAGCCGGCATCCCGCGCGACACGCCGTGGGCCGAGCTGTCGGACGCCGAGCGCGACTGGGTCGTCAACGGTTCGCCGGACTGGAACGGCAAGTGGCAGAGCCAGTGGTACGGCGTGAAGCGCTTCTTCGGCTATCTCGAGTCGAAAGCGTACAAGATGCATATCCGCGTGCTGCTGTCGAAATACCGCAGCTACACGCCGTGCGACGTGTGCGGCGGCGCGCGCCTGAAGACGGAGTCGCTGCAGTGGCGGCTCGGCTCGAAAGAGAACGCCGACGGCGTGCTCGCGCCGGCCGGCCGCTTCATGCCGCGCGGCGTCGACTGGAGCCGCGCGCAGCTCGAGGCGCTGCCGGGCCTGACCGTGCACGACCTGATGCTGTTGCCGATCGAGCGCATCCGCCGCTTCTTCGACGACATCAGCCTGCCGAGCGCGCTGCTCGACGATGCATTGAAGCTGCTGCTCGCCGAGGTGCGCACGCGCCTGAAATACCTGTGCGACGTCGGGCTCGGCTACCTGACGCTCGACCGGCAGAGCCGCACGCTGTCGGGCGGCGAGGTGCAGCGGATCAACCTGACGACGGCGCTCGGCACATCGCTCACGAAAACCCTGTTCGTGCTCGACGAACCGAGCATCGGGCTGCATCCGCGCGATCTCACGCGGATCGTCGAGGCGATGCAGCGGCTGCGCGATGCGGGCAATACGCTGGTGGTGGTCGAACACGATCCGTCGGTGATGCTCGCTGCCGATCGCCTGATCGACATGGGGCCCGGCCCCGGCGAGCGCGGCGGCACGATCGTCTACGACGGCACGCCGGGCGACATCCGCTCCGCGCACACGCTGACGGGCGAGTATCTCGGCGGCCGCAAGCATGTCGCGCATGCGTCGAACTGGGCGCGCCGGGTGGTCGACGCGAATACGCCGCGCATCGTGCTCGAAGGCGCGAGCGAACACAACCTGCGCGACGTGACGGTCGAGATTCCGCTGCAGCGGCTCGTCTGCGTGACGGGCGTGTCGGGGTCCGGCAAGTCCACGCTGCTGCAGGACGTGCTCTATCCGGCGATGGCGCGGCACCACGGCAAGGCGACCGAGTCGCCGGGCGCGTACCGCAGCCTCACGGGCGCCGACCAGGTGGGCGACGTCGTGTTCGTCGACCAGTCGCCGATCGGCAAGACCACCCGTTCGAACCCGGCGAGCTACGTCGGCGCGTTCGACGAGATCCGCAAGCTGTTCGCGAAGGCGCCGCTCGCGCTGCAACGCGGCTACGGCGCCGGCACGTTCAGCTTCAACTCGGGCGACGGCCGTTGCCCGACCTGCGGCGGCTCGGGCTTCGAGCACATCGAGATGCAGTTCCTGAGCGACGTCTACCTGCGCTGCCCGGACTGCGACGGCAGCCGCTACCGCGCGGAGATTCTCGAAGTGCGCATCGAGCGCGACGGCCGCGCGCTGAATATCGCCGACGTGCTCGATCTCACCGTCAGCGAAGCAGCCGCGTTCTTCGCGACCGATGCCGAGGTGCTGCGCGTGCTGCAGCCGATCGTCGACGTCGGCCTCGAATACGTGAAGCTCGGCCAGCCGGTGCCGACGCTGTCGGGCGGCGAAGCGCAGCGCCTGAAGCTGGCCGGCTTCCTCGCCGAATCGGCGGCGGCCGTGAACGGCCGCCGGGTCGTCACGGAAGAGGCGCGCATCGCGCGGGCGAAGCTGTTCATGTTCGACGAGCCGACCACCGGGCTGCACTTCGACGACATCGCGAAGCTGATGCGGGCGTTCGGCAAGCTGCTCGCGGCCGGCCATTCGCTGATCGTGATCGAGCACAACCTCGACGTGATCCGCGCGGCCGACTGGCTGATCGATCTCGGCCCGGAAGGCGGCGACGGCGGCGGCCTCGTGCTGTGCGCGGGCACGCCCGACGACGTGAAAGCCTGCGCCGAATCGCATACCGGCGTGGCGCTGCTGCAGTACGAACGCGCGATGGATGCCGACATGGCGCTCGCCGACGAAGGCAAGCCGCTGCAGGCCGTGCTGAACGCGGCGCGCGAGCGGCGTGCGATCGAAGGCGAGGACGTCGTGCGGATCGTCAACGCGCGCGAGCACAACCTGAAGGCGCTCGACGTCGACATCCCGCACGGCAAGTTCAACGTGATCACCGGCGTGTCGGGTTCCGGCAAGTCGACGCTCGCGTTCGACATCCTGTTCCACGAAGGCCAGCGCCGTTACCTCGAATCGCTGAACGCGTATGCGCGCTCGATCGTGCAGCCGGCCGGCCGCCCCGAAGTCGACGCGGTCTACGGCATTCCGCCGACCGTCGCGATCGAGCAGCGGCTGTCGCGCGGTGGGCGCAAGAGCACGGTCGCGACCACGTCCGAGGTGTGGCACTTCCTGCGGCTGCTGTACGTGAAGCTCGGCCTGCAGCATTGCATCCACGACGGCACGCCGGTCACGTCGCAATCCGTCGAATCGATCGCCGCGCAGTTGCTGCGCGATCATCGCGGCGAACACGTCGGGCTGCTCGCGCCGCTCGTCGTGAACCGCAAGGGCGTGTATACGGATCTCGCGAAGTGGGCGAAGGCGCGCGGCAGCACGCATCTGCGCGTCGACGGCGAGTTCGTGCCGGTCGATCCGTGGCCGAAGCTCGACCGCTTCCGCGAGCATACGATCGAGCTGCCGGTCGCCGATATCGTCGTGTCCCCCGACAACGAAGCCGAACTGCGACGCGTGCTCGACGAGACGCTCGAGCTCGGCAAGGGCGTGATGCATCTGCTCGCGCCGCTCGACGGGCTGCACGACGCGATGCAGAACGATCATTCGACCGCGCGGGTCGGCACGGTCAAGGTGCTGTCGGTCAAGCGTGCGTGCCCGGTGTGCGGCACGAGCTACCCGGAACTGGACCCGCGGATGTTCTCGTACAACAGCAAGCACGGCTGGTGCACGACCTGCGTCGGCACCGGCGTCACGCTCACGCGCGAACAGCGCGCCGCGTACGACGACACGGTGCTCGCCGGGGACGATCGCGGCCGCGAGCAGACGCTGCCGTCGGACGAACAGGAACCGGAAGGCGTCGGCAACGAGCCGTGCCCGGATTGCAACGGCACGCGGCTGAACCCGTCCGCGCGGGCAGTGACGTTCGACGCGCACCCGATCGTCGAGGTCGCGCAATGGACGGTGTCGGACACGCGCCGCTGGATCGACGGGCTGGAACTGACGGGGCGCGACGCGCAGATCGCGCGCGACATCGTCAGCGAGATCGGCAGCCGCCTCGCGTTTCTCGAGGAAGTCGGGCTCGGCTACCTGAGCCTCGATCGCGCGGCGCCGAGCCTGTCGGGCGGTGAAGCGCAGCGCATCCGGCTCGCCGCGCAACTCGGCAGCAACCTGCAGGGTGTGTGCTACGTGCTCGACGAACCGACGATCGGCCTGCATCCGCGCGACAACCAGATCCTGCTGGATGCGCTGCGCAAGCTCGGCGACAAGGGCAACACGCTCGTCGTCGTCGAACATGACGAGGACACGATCCGCCGCGCCGATCACATCATCGACATCGGCCCGGGCGCGGGCAAGCGCGGCGGCACGCTGGTCGCCGAGGGCGCGGTCGCCGATCTGGCCGCGCAGCCGGATTCCGTGACGGGCCGCCTGCTCGCGCAGCCGATGACGCATCCGCTGCAGCCACGCCGCAGCGTGAGCCTGCCGGGCAAGAAGGGCGGCGCGGCCGTGCCGGAAGCCTGGCTGACCGTGCACGGTGCGCGGCTGCACAACCTGCGCAACGTCACGGTCGGCATTCCGCTCGCGCGGCTCGTCGCGGTCACGGGCGTGAGCGGCTCGGGCAAGTCGACGCTCGCGCGCGACGTGCTGATGACGAACCTGCTCGACGCGGTCGGCCGCTCGGTGCTGTCGTCGCCGGCCACGCGCCGCGCGCGCAAGGCCGCGCAGCAGGACACACCGGCCGCCAACCGTCGTTCGAGCGTGCTCGCGCGCAGTGCGCCGCGGCCGTCGCTGAACGTCACGCATGCGTGGCAGAGCTGCGAATCGCTGAGCGGCTGGGAGCAGATCGACCGCGTGCTCGAAGTCGACCAGACGCCGATCGGCAAGACGCCGCGTTCGTGTCCGGCCACCTATATCGGCGTGTGGGACACGATCCGCAAGCTGTTCGCCGATACGCTGGAAGCGCGTGCGCGCGGCTACACGGCGTCGCGCTTCTCGTTCAACACCGGCGATGGGCGTTGCCCCGCATGCGAAGGGCAAGGCGTGCGCACGATCGGGATGAGCTTCCTGCCCGACGTGAAGGTGCCGTGCGACGTGTGCCACGGGCAGCGCTTCAACCCGGAGACGCTCGCCGTCACGTGGCGCGGCCGGAACATCGGCGACGTGCTGACGATGGAGATCGACGAGGCAGTGGAGTTTTTTGCGCCGATCTCGAACATTGCGCATCCGTTGCAGCTGATGAAGGATGTCGGCCTCGGCTACCTGACGCTCGGCCAGCCGTCGCCGACGTTGTCGGGCGGCGAGGCGCAGCGCATCAAGCTCGTCACCGAGCTGACGAAGGTGCGCGACGACATCACGCGGCGCGGCCAGAAGGCGCCGCACACGCTGTACGTGCTCGACGAGCCGACGGTCGGCCTGCACATGGCGGACGTCGCGAAGCTGATTCGCGTGCTGCACCGGCTCGTCGATGCGGGGCATAGCGTCGTCGTGATCGAGCACGATCTCGACGTGATCGCGGAAGCCGACTGGATCATCGATCTCGGGCCGGAAGGCGGCGTGGGCGGCGGCACGATCGTCGCGGCGGCGCCGCCGGAAGCGCTCGTGCAGGTGAGCGCGAGCCATACGGGGCAGGCGCTCAAGCCGGTGCTCGCGCGAACGGGCGCGGGCGAAGGGGAAGCCGAGCGCGAGGGAGAAGCGCGGGTAGGGTGAGCGCGGCACTTAGTGTTGAGAGCCTCGGTGCCAGGGGGATTGCCTCCTGGCTAACGGGCTCGGTTCTTTTCTTTCAAGCGGTGGGGTAATGGCTCCGGTGTGGCGCCGTTACCCCGCTTCCGATACGCGAAACCTCGCGCTATCGGAGCTTCGTTTTCTGGTGTCGACCGGCGCCATCCCCGCATGCGGTGCCGTCATGTCTGTCGGCGGCTCGCTCGATCGCGTGCCCGTCACTTAAAACACATTCCCCACGCGTTTTCGCGCTGTCGCATCCATTCCGTGGTCGGGTTCGGCTGCGCGTCGAACTGTTGCGCCAGACCGGCCAGCGTCCGCTCGCCTTTAGCGTTGCAAGCGCAGCACTTTTGCATCGAACCCCGCCGGGTGTGACCGTCGGGTTCTCTTCTTCATCGTCCAGGTTCCTGGGCCGGCATTATCGCGGGCCAGCGGATCGAGCGTTCCACTTACACACCTGCCCGGATTTGCGAGGCCACGCCTGAATCAATCGCGAATTCCATTATGTGTGTGCGCGCTATCGGTTTTGATACGTGCGTCATATTCATAGAAGAAATGACCGCAACGGGGCAGTCGCACGTTCTCCATAATCGACATTCGAGATTACCTGCCTATTCGACGCTTTTTCATGAAAGTTTGAATCCGGTCAGCCCGGCCATTCGCGAGGTTGAGTTCGATGTCGCGTTTCCTTTCGATCCCCGATAAAAACCCGCTCGCCGAAGAGGCGAGCGCGCGCGTTCCGGTCGATGGTGCCGTGCTGGTCGTGCGTCATGCCTGCCGACAGGCAGATTGGGCAGATCCCGGGCCGACAGCACGCGGCGCGTGTACCACCAGACAGACCCAATGACGAAGGATACGAAAGTGAGCAACGTCCGCATTGATCACATTGCCTTCCTGACACCGGGCAATTACGCCGGTGAAGACGCGGCGGCGGGATTCGAGCAGACGCTCGAACTGTTCGGCGCGGGCGAAGCGCTCGGTTACGACAGCGCGTGGGTGCGGCAACGCCACCTCGAGCGCGCCGTCTCGTCAGCCGCCACGTTTCTCGCGGCGGCGAGCCAGCGGACGACCCGGATCGGATTGGGCGCCGCGGTCATCCAGATGGGCTACGAGAATCCATTCCGGCTGGCCGAGGATCTCGCCACCGTCGACGTGCTCTCGCGCGGGCGGCTCAATGTCGGGCTCAGCGCGGGCGCACCGAATCACGGCGCGCTGCTGGGCGAGCGGCTGTTCGACACCGATCCGGATCTCGTCGACTTCTCGCACGCGCGTGTGGCACGCCTGCGCCGCAATCTCGCCGGCGACTGGCTCGGCGACGACGACACGTTCGTCGAATCGGCCGCGGGCCGGGTGCGGCCGCGCGTGAGCCCGTTTGCGCCCGGCCTGACGGGGCGACTCTGGTACGGAGGCGGTTCCAGGCGATCGATCGAGTGGGCCGCCAGGAACGGCTTCAACCTGCTGATCGGCAATATAACCACGGGCGAGGGCACCGATAGCCATATCGACGCCCAGTTGCGGCAACTGGATCTGTATCGCGACCATTGGCATGAAGCTCACGCTCCGCGGATCGCGCTGGGGCGCGTGATCGTCCCGACCGACGGCGCGAGCGCGAAGGAGCGCGAACGCTATCGCGCGTTTGCCGACGCGCGTCATGCCCGCACGCTGGCGCCGCAGGGCGAGCGGCGCACGCTGTTCGCGCCGGATCTCGTCGGCAGCTCGGACGAGATCGTGGAGCGGCTGCTGGCCGACCCGGTGGTCGGGCAGGTGCAGGAGCTGCGCCTCGAATTGCCTTACGACCTGCCGTTCGAGAACTACCGGCAGATTCTCGAGGACTTCATCACGCGTATCGCCCCGGCACTCGGGTGGCAGCCGGTTGACCGGCGCGAGCCCGCCGCGGCCTGATGCGATCGACATGACATTCCATCGAATGGCGCACGTGATTGAAGTCGGCGACGGACCGGATGCCGCCGGGCACGCCGCACCTTCGATCTCGTTGCAACTGGACCGAACATGACAACCGCTTCTCCATCCCGGCTCGCGGCAATCGGCCGTCCGCGCCGCTTCGGCAACAAGCAGACGCATCCGGTACGCCGCTTCGGCGGCATCGCGATCGCCATTGCGCTGCATCTCGTCCTGATCTGGGCGCTCGTGAACGGTCTCGCGACGCGGGTCGTCCAGATCGTCCAGCAACCGATCGAGGCACGCATCATCGCACCGGTGAAGCCGCCGCCTCCACCGCCGCCACCGAAGCCGGTCGAAAAGGTCGTGTCGAAGCCGCGGGTGACGGCGCCGCCGCCGCCGTTCGTGCCGCCGCCCGAGGTGCACGTGCAGGCCCCGCCGCCCGCCACCATCACGCACCAGGACGCGCCGGTCCAGAGCGCACCGGTGCACGAAGCGCCACCCGCGCCGGCGCCGGTGCCGGTTGCCAAGCCGGTGAATCGCGAGATTGGCGTGGTCTGCCCGAATTCGGACGAAGTCCGGTCGTCGATCGTCTACCCGGCGGAGGCGCAGGACAACAACATCACGGGTGACGTGACCGTCGAATTTACGGTGGATCCGGACGGCCGTGTCACGAACCTGCGGGTCGCGCAGCCGGCCGATCCGGTGCTCAATCGCGCGGCGCTCAATGCGGTCAAGCGCTTCAACTGTATCGCCCAGGGGCAATCCGTGCGTGTGCGCGTACCGTTTTCCTTCAACCTGAACTGACGGGGAAGGCAACGCGGCAGACGCCGCCTGCTTCCCGGATCGATCCGAAATAGATATGGAGTGCGTATGAGAAAGCATTTTCGGGCCGCGCTGGCGGCAAGCCTGATGATCGCCGCCGGCGTGAGCGGCACGCTGGTCGCCCCGCAATCCGTGCTTGCCCAGGAGAAGGCGGCTGCACAGGTCGAGACAGCATCCGGTGCAGCGCCGATCGTGGCGGCGCCGGCTGCGTCGAACGGATCGGAGCGCCCGGTGCCGCCGCCCGAACCCGCGACGTCGGCCACCGTCGAGAATCCTTACGGCCTGGGCGCGCTGTGGGCGAACGGCGACTTCGTCGCGCGTTTCGTACTGGGGCTGCTCGTGGTCATGTCGCTCGGCAGCTGGTACGTCATGGTCACCAAGTTCGTCGAGCAGGCGCGTGCGAACGGCCGCGCGAAGTCGGCCGACGAGCAGGTCTGGAATGCGCCGACGCTGGCCGAGGGTGCCGCCCAGCTCGATGATGCGTCGCCGTTTCGCTTCATCGCCGAGAACGCGATCGAGGCGGGCGAACACCACGACACCGCATTGCTCGATTCGGTCGACCGCAACACCTGGATCGAGCTGAACATCGAGCGCTCGATCACCAGCGTGTCGAACCGACTGCAGGACGGCCTGGCGTTTCTCGGCACGGTGGGCTCCACCGCGCCGTTCGTCGGCCTGTTCGGCACCGTGTGGGGCATCTATCACGCGCTGACGGCCATCGGCATCGCGGGCCAGGCGTCGATCGACAAGGTCGCCGGCCCGGTGGGCGAGGCGCTGATCATGACCGCGATCGGCCTCGCGGTGGCTGTGCCGGCCGTGCTCGGCTACAACTTCCTCGTGCGCCGCAACAAGTCCGTGATGGAACGCGTGCGCGATTTCGGCGCGCAACTGCACACCGTATTGCTCGCGGGCGGCAGGCGCGCGGCGGGCCGCATCGCGACACCGGCGGCACAGTCGCCGCAGGCGCTGGCGGTTCAGTCGTAGGCGGGGCGCGTCATGGCAATCAGTGTCGGCGGTGACGACAACGACGAGGTGATCTCGGCGATCAACACGACGCCGCTCGTGGACGTGATGCTGGTGTTGCTGATCATCTTCCTCATCACGATCCCGGTGGTGACGCACACGATCCAGGTGCAGTTGCCGGCGGAGCGGGTACAGCCGCTGCAGACCCAGCCGAAAAGCATCGAGATCGCGGTGAACCGGCAGGGCGACCTTTTCTGGGGAACCGAGCATGTGAACCTTCCGACGCTGGTGTCGCGCCTGAAGGAGATTTCGACGCAGGCGCCGCAACCGGACGTCCACGTGCGCGGCGATCAGGCGACGCCGTATCAGTACATCGGCCGGGTCGTCGCGGCATGCGAGCGGGCCGGGGTCGTCAAGGTCGCCTTCATCACGCAGCCGCCCGCGCGCGGGGGCTAGGGAGTTCGAACGATGGGTATGAACGCAGGCTCCGGAGGGAGCAAGGACGATCCGGACGTGATGGTGGACATCAACACCACGCCGTTGATCGACGTGATGCTGGTGCTGCTGATCATGTTGATCATCACGATCCCGATCCAGATGCACTCGGTGAAGATGAACCTGCCGGTGGGGAACCCACCGCCGCCGCCGCATCCGCCCCAGGTGGTGCAGATCGACATCGGGGCGGACGGGGCCGTCAACTGGAACGGCGCGGCGGTGAGCGGCGGGGCCGCGCTGGACGCGAAGTTCCGCGCGGTGGCGGCCGAGGCCGACCAGGACGAGATCCGGCTGCGCCCGGACAAGTCCGCACCTTACAAGGCGGTGGCCGAAGTGCTGGCCTCGGCCCAGCGCGAAGGCGCGACGAAGATCGGCCTGATCGGCAACGAGCAGTACATGGAGTGAGCGGCTCGAAAGAACGATGGCGCGGATCGAGTCGTATCCCGCCGGGTCGCACGCGATCGCGCGATCCTCTCGGGTGCCGCTGCCCGCACAATCGCCGCACTGTCACGCAACTTCGCGCAACCCCGCGTGAATCGCATTCGCCGGCCGGGCGACGCAAACGTGTTGTCCAGGCCCGGCGCTCCCGCACGAGCAGATCACCTGCCACGCTGCAAACTAGTACGCCGGGCGACCGGCCATCCATTCGCATCAAGAAACCGACGCGTTCCTCCTAAGCCGGCCACCCCCATCAGCGAAGACTGCTCGAAGCGGAGCCGGGCCGCCGGGCTGCGATCGTTCCGCCATCGCAATGATGTCGACATCGTCACGATACTTTCCGGCCCATCGGTTCGAACATGCAATGCGCAGCTTGTCGAGCGAAATCGATATTTCACAAACGTGCGCATATTCCTTTTCATTATTCAAATCTGGCATCGTCAATATCAGTCGATTTAACCGACGCCATTTCCATTCGCCACGCAATCGCAACATTTTCTGCGTGATTGCGTAATCGTGCGCAATGTCGCTAATTGTCGGATGAATCGATAAATGAAAATGCGTATTTGTTATTTAACAAACTATTACACCAGGAGGATGATTCGTCACGCACTGATATCAAAACAAACGAGAAGCGTGACGCGAGAATGAAACGACACTTCGCGGCGCGCTGAAATGAGGGCCTTGAAGTGGTTTATCAGAGAAACGACATTGCGCGCGTGAGGATCCCCCGTTGCCGCTCGCTGGCGCTGGCCGCCTGCTGGATTACCGCCGGCAGCGCCGCGTGGGCACAGGGCACGAAGCCGGAACCGGCGCCTGCCGGCGATACCCGGGACGTCGTCGTCACCGTTCAGGACGTCGTCGTCACGACCGGCACGCGTGAAAGCGCGCGGAAGGTGCGCGATGCCGCCGCCCCGGTGGAAGTGATCAGCGGCGACGCGCTGCGGCGCACCGGGCAGGGCAACCTGCGCGACGCACTCGTCCAGCTTTCGCCGTCGATCGCGCGCCAGGCGATGCGCGGCGATGCGGGCAACCTGACCAGCGCGCTGACGCTGCACGGGCTGAGCCCCGATTACGTGCTGGTGCTCGTGAACGGCAAGCGCCGCCATTCGACCGCGAATGTGTCGCTGAACCGCGGGCCGCAGCAAGGATCGACCGGTGTCGACGTCGACCTGATCCCGGTCACGGCGATCGATCATGTCGAGATTCTCCGTGACGGCGCATCCGCGCAATACGGCTCGGATGCAATTGCCGGCGTGATCAACGTCATCCTCAAGTCGAATTACCAGGGCGGCGAGGTGTCGAACACGACCGGCCAGACCTATCAGGGCGACGGCCTCGCGCAGAACAATGCGGCCACCATCGGGCTGAGGCTCGGCGATGCCGGTTATGTCGACCTGAGCGCCGAATACAACCGGCAGAATCATACGGTGCGAACCGACGCCGATCCACGAACCGGCCGGAACGACAACCTGATTCTCGGGTCGCCTTCCAGCACGCGGGAATCGGTCGCCTTCAACGCGGGTTACCTGCTCGAAGGCGGCGCGAAGCTGTACGGCTTCGGCACCTATGCTCATCGGAGCGGCGGCAGCTACCAGAATTACCGGTTGCCGTCGGTCCTGCCCGCGCTCTATCCGAACGGCTTCACGCCGCAGGAAACGATCAACGAAAACGACTTTTCGCTGACCGCGGGCGTGAAAGGCGACCGGCTGCTCGGCTGGGCATGGGACATCAGTTCGACCTACGGCCGTGACAACATCGGCATCGGCATGGTCAATTCGGCGAATACGAGCCTGTTCGCCGCGACCGGATCGACGCCGACCGGCTTCCGCCTGTCGACCTTCACGAACACGCAGTGGACCAACAACCTGGACCTGTCGCGTGCATTCCACCTGCCGCTGCTGCCCGCGCCGCTCAACGTGTCGGTCGGCGCCGAGCATCGCCACGAAAGCTACACGGTCGGCGCGGGCGATCCCGCGTCGACCTACGGTGCGGGCAGCCAGGCGTTGCCGGGCCTGTCGCCGCTCAGTGCGCTGTCGAAATCGCGCGAGGTGCTCGGCACCTACATCGATCTCGCCACCCGGCTCGCGCCGAACTGGCAGGTGGATCTCGCGGGGCGCTTCGAGCATTACAACGACGTCGGCAGCACGACCAACGGCAAGGTCTCGACGCGCTACGACATCACGCCGCGCATCGCGGTCCGCGGAAGCGTCGGCACCGGCTTTCGCGCGCCGTCGCTCGCGCAGCAGTACTTCACGAACCTGAACATCTCGCCGCTTTCCGCCTACGGGCAACTGGCCCCGAACTCGCAGGCTGCACGCAACCTCGGCGCGACGCCGCTCAAGCCCGAGAAGTCGACCAACTTCGATATCGGGCTCGTGCTCAACCCGCTGCCGAACCTGAACGTGACGATCGACGCGTACCAGATCAACATCCGCGACCGGATCGTGCAGGGCGGCACCTATAGCGGACAGACCGCGATCGATGCGCTGACGCAGGCCGGCATCACGTTGCCGGCGGGCTTGCCGTCGGTGACGGCGAACTATTTCACGAACGGCGTGAATACGCGCACGCGCGGCCTCGACATCCTGGCCACGTATCACAGCAACTTCGCGAGGTGGGGGAGCGTCGACTGGGATCTCGGCATCAACTTCAACACGACGAGCGTGACGAGCGTGGGCCGCGACACCAACGGCAACACGCTGTTGAACGCGCAGCAGGTCGGCTACATCACGTCGTCGACGCCGAAGAACAAGATCATCGTCGGCGGCACCTGGCACCGTGACAAATGGGCGCTCAGCCTGCACGAAACGCGTTACGGCACGACCTCCGGCGAAGAGAGCTACTGGAGCGGCCCGAATGCATTTTCGACGACGCGCTTCGCGCATTTCACGAACGCGGCGCGCTACGTCACCGACGTCGAGCTGCGCTATGCGATGACACGCAAGTTCGAAATCGCGGTGGGCGCGAACAACCTGTTCAACGTGTACCCGAGCAAGCTGCCGTCCGAGAACCAGTTCCTGGGCACGCAGTACGACATCGTGTCGTCGCCGATCGGCATCAACGGCGGCTTCTATTACCTGCGCGCCCGCTACCTGCTCTGATGCGCGTGGCTCCCTTACTTCTTTCACTCCTTCATTCCATCACGCCATGAACCGACCGGCAGAGGTTGACCATGCAGTGATCGACGTCGACGAAACGTCGCTGTGCGCCGATCACATTCTCGATTTGTGCAGAGGCCATGCGCTCGCGATACGCATTCGTGCGTTCACGCCGCCGGCGGTCGTCCGGCGAGCGGAGGAGCAGCTGTTCGCTCATCCCGACCGGGGCGCGCTGGGTCACGCAGCCGAATTTACGCGGCTCGGCATCGCGTACGCGGAGGTGCGATCCGAAGAGGTGCGGCAGGCGTATCACCGGCATGCGCGTGCCAATATCGAGCGCGTTCGGACGTTGTTCGGCGAGCTGGCGTCGCCGGTCGACCGGTTCCGCACGCTGCTCGACGACGCGTGGCCCGAAGGGGCACGGCTGCTGAGTGTGGACGGGAGCAAGTGCTTCGTCGGCGTGTGCCGCTACCTGACGCCCGGCGTGGATCTCGAGCCGCACATCGACAACCTGGAATGGACGCTGCCGGCGGGCACCGGATGGTCGCTGGAGTATCAGCTGTCGGCCAACATCTATCTGCAGGTGCCGCCGCACGGCGGCGAGCTGGAACTCTGGCGCGTCGCACCCGATGCGCGCGAATACGAAGCGCTCAAGGGCGATCGCCACTACGGGATCGGCCGCGAGCAGGTGGGTGCGCCCGACCTGGTGATCAAGCCGGAGGTGGGCGACCTGATCTTCCTGAATCCGCGTTTCATCCACGCGGTTCGCCCCGTCCGGGGCACCGACCGGGTCACGTTGAGTGCCTTCGTCGGCATCAAATCCGTTACCGAACCCTTAGTTTACTGGAGCTGACCATGTACAAGGTTTCACTGCAGGCACAAGGAAAATTTCAGGCACATGAGTACGTCGGCAAGACGGCACTGCTGCTGATCAGCGTCGGCAAGGAATATCACGAAGGCGAAAAGCTGGCGGCGACCGTCGACAAGATCAACGTGGCGGGGTTCGGGCAATGCGTGATCGGCGTGGCCGATACGCTGCAGCGCCACAACTATGCGACCGGCTCCGCGCGCAGCAACTATCAGAAAAGCCGCGACCGTGGCGACGCGTGGCTGCGGGACCACGAGGGAACTCTCGCGAAGCTGTCGATGCGGCGCGAGATCCTGCGATGGGACGACCTGCTGCGCCGCGACGACTATTCGCAGTACTACCATCTGATCACGAACGAGTACTACTCGAATCCCGAATACCGTTACGCGATCAACGACACCATCGGCGTGTTCGCGGAGCGCAACGGGCTCGTGCAGGGAACCCGCGAACACGAGGACGCGTTCTATCGCTCGCTCTTCTACATTCTCGAGGAATGCCCGATCATCATGCCGATGTGGGCGCGGGACGGCATCGATTTCATCATCTACCCGAAGCAGATGACCGCCGCGATGAGCAAGACCCGAGAGATTTTCGTGCAGAACGGGAGCGATGCCCGCGCCAACTGGCTGGCGGTCAAGTTCAAGAAAAAATCGCAGTCGCACGCAGACGAGGAAACCGAGGCACTGGCGCATGACTAATTCATCGAGCAAGGTTCGGAAATACGTCGGGCTGACCGGCATCTGTATCGCGAGCTTCCTGGGATGTATCGATCTCACGGTCGTCAACACGATTCTTCCGGCGATCGGCCGCGACTTTTCGATCCCGATCCAGACGACGCAGTGGATCACGTCCATCTTCATGGTCGCACTGTCCGCGTTCATGGTGCCGGTTGCGACGCTGGCCGACAACCTGGGCCGCAAGAAGCTGCTGATCGTCGGCCTCGTGACCTTCGGCGCGGCTTCGTTGCTGGCGGGTATCGCGCATCAGTTCTGGCTGCTGGTCGGGTTCCGCTTCCTGCAGGGCATCGGCTGCGCGATCCTGTATACGGTATCGGGCGCGATCGTCAGCTACACGTTCGACGAGAACGAACAGGGCAAGGCGCTGGGGATCCTGTTCGGCGCCAACGGCGTCGGGCTGGCGCTCGGCCCGATCATCGGCGGCCTGTTCGCCGGCGCGCTCGACTGGCACGACGCGTTCCTGATCAACATTCCGTTCATCGCGATCAGCCTGGCGCTCTGCGCCTGGGCGATACCGGAGTTCAAGGCGCAGGCGCGCAAGCGCATCGACGTGACGGGGTGCCTGCTGCTGGTCGTCGGCCTGACCACGCTCGTCAGCTATCTGTCCGTCGACGGCGGCCGGCTCAATCTCTGGTTGCTGCCGGTGTCGCTCGTCGCGCTGGCACTGTTCGTCTGGCATGAGTTGCGCACGCGCGACCCGATCGTCGAGTTTCATTTCTTCCGCGAACCGAGGTTCCTGTCCGCGCTGCTCGCGACGTTCTTTCTCGCGTTCTTCTACTGCATCGTGCTGCTCACCCTGCCGATCTTCTTTTCGACCCAGCTCCACAAGAGCGACATCACCATCGGGCTGTATCTGCTGCCGGCGACCATCACGTTCTCCATCGCGTCGTCCTGGATCGGCGGCCGCAGCGAACGGCTCGGCCCGTCGCGGGTGATCATGACCGGCCTGTCGCTGTTCGTCGTCGCGTCGATTCTGCTGTCGATCGTCGCGGGGCAGCCCGACGCAGCCTGGTTCGTCGTGCCGCTGCTGCTGTTCGGCATCGGCTGGGGCGCGATACTCGGGCCCTCGACGCTGGTGGCGCTGGGTGCGCTGCCGCGCGAAAAGGCGGCCGTGGCGATGGGCACGTCGTGGACCGTGCACAACGTGGGCGGCGCGAGCGGCATTGCGTTCGCCATCTTCCTGATGCGGCAGGTCGACGATTTCCGGCATGGCTACCAGACACTGATGCTGGCGCTCGCGGCCATCATCCTCGCCGCCGGCGCGCTGTATCACGTGCTGTCGCGTGAGTCGGTAGCGGTGGCCATCGACTGACCGGCCGCCGGATACGCATCGCTCGCGGATCGTCGAGCAGACGGGTTCCCATCAATAGCAGGCGGATGTCCGGGCGGTTGCCGGGCATCCGTCGTCTTGCCCGACAGGCGCTCGGCCTCGATCGCGCGGGGCGCGCTCGCGCATGCGTGCTTTCCAGGCAGCGTCGACCCGACGCCGCGGGCGATTCCCGTGCGGCGTCCATGCGATCCGGGCTGACGTGAAATCGGGCACGGTGCCCGAAACGTCGCAGACACCTCGTCGAGCCGGAACGATCTGCATTTCGAACATGAATTCGGATCTCTAAACAGATGCCGTTTCAAGAATACGCGCGGCCAGGCCGGCGATTGTGGGCGGGAAAAAAGATGAAGCAAAGCGTGGTGAGGGGGATTGCCGCAGCGTTGTTCTGCGCGTCCACGGCGGTACCGGGAGCGTCCGCATGGGCGCAGTCGCAGCCGGCACCCGGCTCGACGACGTCGACAGTGGCCGTGCCCGCGGCGCCGGCGTTGCCGGCATCGGGCGCGCACGACGCGCTGACGGTCAAGCGTTTCGAAGTGACGGGGTCGTTGATCCGCAGCGCGGACAAGGTCGGCTTCAACCAGGTCCAGACGATCACGGCGAAGGACATCGTGAACAGCGGCCATACGACGGTCGCGGACTATCTGCGCAGCGTGACGGCCAATTCATCGAGCAGCTGGGGGGACGGCTCGACCGCGACGGCCAACTTCGCGGTCGGCGGATCGGGGATCGCGTTGCGCGGGCTGAGCGAAAAATACACGCTGGTACTCATCGATGGCCAGCGCGCCGCCCCGTATGCGTACGCGGCCAACGGCACCGATCAGTTCTTCGACCTGAACACGCTGCCGCTCAACATCATCGACCGGATCGAGATCGTCAAGACGGGCGCGGTGTCGCAGTACGGCTCCGATGCCGTCGCCGGTGTCGTGAACATCATCACGAAGAAGAACTATCGGGGCCTGGAGCTCACCGGCAGCTACGGCGGTGCGACGAACGGAGGCGGCGGCGCGGGCACGACCCGGTTCGGCTTGCTGGGCGGCTTCGGCGACATCAACGCGGATCGCTTCAACGTGACGGCGGCGCTCAGCTACTACAAGAACAACGGCGTGCTTGCTTCCGACCGGAACATGACGGAGAACCAGAATTTCTCGAACTATCCCGGCGGCCTGTCCAACCAGTCGACGTCGTACTGGGCGAGGGCGAACGGCAACGTGCCGCTCGACCCCTGTGCGTATGGCGGCAAGGTCGCACCCGGCAACACGAATTCTCAATCGTTCGGCGCAGGCGGCACGATCTGCCAGCGCAACACGGCAGGCGCGTCGTCGCTCTCGCCGTGGACCGAGCGCCTGAGCGCGAAGCTGCACGGCGAGTTCAGGATCGACGACGCGATGCAGGCGTTCGCCGATCTGTGGGAGAGCAACAACACGACGGTCGCGAACCGGGGCGTCGGCCGCCTGACGACCAGCACGCAGACCTACGATCCGGCGACGGGCAGCGTTGCGCTGGTATCGAACGTCGTGCCGGCCGGTAATCCCTACAATCCGTTCGGCGTGCCGACGCAGTTGCGCTATGCGTTTCCGGCGTCGCAGTCGGTGCATGTCAGTTCGAACTACTGGCGTGCCGCGACGGGCGTGAAGGGAACGTTCGCGGTGCCGTCCGCGGGCGACTGGGACTGGAGCGCGTCGTATGCGCATTCGCAGGACACGGTCTCGCAGAACTATTCGAACCAGATGAGCGCCAGCGCGCTGACGAACATCATCCGGAACGGCACGTTCGATTTCTCCAATCCGTCCGCGACGCCGAACGGACTGAACGGCCTTTACCAGAGCACGTCGAACCAGGCGATCACGAAGCTCGACGTGCTGGATGCGACGCTGTCGAGCCCGAACCTGTTCAGGCTGCCGACGGGCAACGTGGGCCTCGGGCTCGGCGCGCAGTTCATGCATCAGAGCCAGTACATCGGCACGGGAGCGGGCTGGGCAAGCGGCCAGCTGACGTCGCCGTCGATCCAGTCCGTCGACGGCGAGCGCAACGTCGCGGCCGTCTACTATCAGCTCGACATTCCGCTGCTGAAGACACTGACGTTCAGCCAGTCGGGCCGCTACGATCACTACAGCGACTTCGGCGGCGCGTTTTCGCCGCGGTTCGCGCTGCGTTTTCAGCCGGTGCGGGAACTCACGTTGTACGGTTCGTACAACCGCGGCTTCCGTGCGCCGACGCTGATCGAGAACACGTCGTCGCGGACGTTCGGCTCGCAGGGCGTGGTGGACACGCGAGATCCGAACAATCCGGGTTCGTACAACATCGTCGAGGAAATTCGCGCGGGCAATCGCGGCCTGCAGCCCGAGCGCACGAAGAACTATAACGTCGGCTTCCAGTTTTCGCCGACACGTACGACCGATATCGGTTTCGACTGGTACAAGATTCACATCGATAACGTGATCGGCACGGACGACGTGCAGGTCGTGGTCAATCAGAACGATCCGTCTCAGGTGGTTCGCAATGCCAACGGCAGCATCGCCTATGTCACGCTGCCGTATCGCAATCTGTCGTCGCTGGACACCGACGGTTTCGAGGCCACGTTCCGCCAGACGGTCGCGACGAAAATCGGTACCTTCACGTTGTCCGGCGATTGGGCGTACATATGGCACTTCAAGATGCCGGTTGGCGGCGTGGAAAGGGATTACGCCGGCAACAACGGCGCACTTCACCAGCCGTTCGGCGGCAGCTCGCCGCGCTGGAAAGGGAACACCGACCTGAGCTGGAACCATCACCAGTGGAACGCGACCCTGAGCTGGCTCTATGTCGGCCCTTACGCGCAGGCCATTCTCGCGCCGGGCACGTACCCCGGCATGGCGGATGGCGTTGCGTCGTACAGCCAGTTCAACCTGATGATCGGCTATACGGGATTCAAGCACTGGACGCTGTACGCGGGGATCGACAACCTCTTCAATCGCAAGCCGCCGTTCGATCCGGTATGGATGGCGGGGCCGACCGGCTACGATTCGTCGCTCTATACGTATGTCGGGCGATTTGCGCAGGTGGGGGCGACGCACCGGTTCTGAGGGCCGTCGCCTTCGCCGTTGAATGGCAACCGCTGATGGTCACGCGCCGCGCGGCGGCTTGCTGCCGAGCCGCTTTCGATCAACCCGGCGGCGCGACGGATGCGCCGGTGATGCCATGCCGTCGCAGCGCATCCGCGACGAAGCCCGACGCCTTCATTTCCTCGACGAACGCATTGAGCGCCGCGGCGGCGGCTTCGCCGCGACTCTTCGGCACGCCCATTGCCTGCCGGATCACCATGAACCGCTCGTCGAGCAGGCGCAGGCCGGGCGTTTTCGCCGCGTCGGCCTCGAGCTGCTGCTTCACGCCCGCCGCGACTTCCAGCTGCTGGTCGACGAAGGTCTGCACGACGGCTTGCGACGACGGTGCACGCACGATCTGCGCGGCCTTCAGCTCGCGTGTGAGGAACAGGTCGTACGCGCTGCCCTTGCCGACGGTCACGCGGTTGTGCGGCTGGTCGACGTCCGCGTTCGTGCGGATCGGCGACGCATCGCGCACGAGATAGAACCCCTCGATCAGCACGTACGGCGCCGTGAACGCGACCGTTTCGCCGCGCAGCGGGTCGACCGCGAAGAAACCGAAATCGGCACGCTCGTCGGTCAGCGCCTGCACCGATTTGGCCGCGGTGTCGAACACCACGAGTTCCAGTTCGGCCGACAGGCGTTCGGCGAACGCGCGCGCGAGGTCGATCGACACGCCGAACGGTTCGCCGGTTTCCGGGTCGCGGTTCGCGAGGATCGGGTTGCCGAGATTGATCGACGCGCGCAGCTTGCCGGTTGGCGTGAACGCGGAGAGGACGGAGGGGGCGAGAGGCATGGGTGGCTCGTTGCGGTCGTGGGGTCAGGGTTCCGGGCGTGTCGATGGGCGTGTCGATGCGAGTCGAAGCGCGACAGTGCGCCGGCATCGAGCTTATCACCCTGCTTTCGTGACGGGGCCGCATCGAGCGATTCAACGGCCTCGCGTGGTCTACGCCGATCGCGGCCACGACTCCGAGCGGCATCGGCGAGCCCTGCGCAATTGCGGTATCCAGCCAGTGATCGCGAAGCGCCGGACCGGACGCGGCAGCGGACTCGGCAAGTATCGTTGGATGGTCGAACGCACTCACTCCTGGCTCCACAGTTTTTGTCGCCTACGCACTTGCTTCGAGCGACGGACTGACATTCACGAAGCATTCCTGAAACTCGGTTGCTCGCTTGTCTGTTGGAATATCGTCAGGCGTATCGAGCAGCCTTTTTGAACTGGCCTCCACGTTGAGAATATTCAATTCAACTGCCCTGGCAAAGTGGCGCGGATAAGCGAACCATGTTGGTCCCGCAGTTTCATTCAGTAAATCGAGCATAACGGGCATGCCGACTGTTGGGCTTCGCAGTCGATTTTGTGTGCAGATAAACAGGGCGCGCATAATCGGATTTCGCGATCAAAGATTGAACAATGACCGGTCGTCTCTGGCCGGCAATGCGCTGTTTCGTGCTCTCGATTATCTATCGCTTGTATCGTGGCCGTTCGATGGGACGGCGTCTTTTGATACGGCAGGATTTCGAGTTGCAGGATGGTTGTACGAGCGGCGGCGTAAAGAAAGCAGTTCAACCCAACGACTTGTGCGAAAGGCCCAAGGCTGCGCGGCGTCCCAACTCTCCTATTTGCCTACCCGTCCGAGTCACATATATCGATCACGTGACGAGCCTCGAACTTGACTTCAAAGCCGGCAACCATGTCGCGAGTACACAATGGGTCGTTATCGAACCGACCAACATACACCCCTCCCACGATTCCTTCTGTAATTACCCGCATGCGTTCTTTTCGTTTCGCTCCCGATCCACTGTCCGGATACGAAAGATGAGCTTCATGATGTCGCCTGGAACGAGGGACTCGCGTCGCTGACGCTCGGGTAACCAGAAGGTGGCGGGGTGCGCCAAAGCGATCGGCTCGGCATCATCCAGTTCCCACCCGTCCCGATCAATCTCTGCAAGCGACATCGTTTTCTCCGGGGTTTTTCGAGGGCTCTTGGCATGGTCTGCGATTCTTTTCTTCGCAGCGGCTCACAGTTCAGGACAGTGCGGCGTGGCAGGCGCGTTGCGCCTGTACGAGATAGGTGCGCACGACGGCCGGATCGAGCCCGAGCGAGCGTGCCGCCTGTTCGATGCTGAACCCGCGCACGCGACACAGAAAGTATGCCTCGCGGCAAACGGCCGGAAGGCCATCCAGCGTTTGTGCCAGCTGGGCCAATTGACGACGGCGGTGGGCGTCGGGACGCATCGACTGGGGCCGGGCAGGACGGGCGATCCAGAACCATTTGCTATTGCTGCCGCAAGTAAGCTATCCGGTTCAGGGAGCCAAACGCAAAGAAGCGCGTCACACGCATCTTATCCCTTCGTCGGGAAAAAACGAAAGTCACGATAACGATTCTCAACATTCTTCTAGCCGGCGACGCACCAGCTCCCATGCGTGTGGCGCGAGCCGGAAGCCGTGGCCGTCCCGGACGATTAAACCTAATCGAACGGCCCTCAGGATCCGCGCGTGCATGCGATTCAACTCTGCTGGATGATGCAGGTGAGCGGCACATTGTCCGATCGTAAACCGTCCGTCCTGAAATTCGCGATCCAATGACATCGAGAAGCGCATGCGGAACGAGGTCGAGGTGATCGTGCATCGATTCACCTGGTTTGACGAACAGTGTTCCGGGTGCACGGCGTTGCATCCCTGTGATGGTCGAAGTGCGCCATCGTGTTTGCAAACTCGCGAGAAAGAACCGTCGGCGCAAGGAGCCGATGGCTGAATCGAGTCGCGGGCCGGGGGTAGACAACGACTCGCCGAACCTCAGCGATGACCCTTGGCAATAGCTGACGTCACGATACTAAGCGGGGCAAACAGGAAGAAACAAGATCGAATCGGAACCGTGAATTTGTTAACTGATTTGGAAAATTATCCTTGTCGACGAGATTAATATTATCAACCTGCAAAGCAAAGGGTATCGATAATGAATTGAAATGTGAAAAATCGTAAAATCACAATAGAGCGATCGTTTGCAATTATGATGGCGAAGCGTTAGGGTTATGGCGCTGCAGTTCCCAGACGTTTGTTTATGCAGCTGTATGTGAGTGCGGTGTGACCAATCGTAGTACGGGCGATCATTACGACGCGCCACATCGAGACACGAAAAATTCACTATCCGGTCGTGAGAACGGAGCGATGATGATGCGCCGCGACTAGACACGCGCGAGCAAGCGTTGTCGCACTTTCGAAGAAAAACTCTAAAACGAACCTGAGAGAACAATGGTACTTAGACCATCCGCGCCGGGGGGAGTTTAAATATCGCGAGCTTTATAACGCGATCCATCGGGGCTTATTGCAGAACAACCGGCTGTTGCGACTGGACACGCCGCTCGGCCAAAACGCGCTGATCCCGCTGCGCGCGCGTGGTTCGGCGCGGATTGGCCGCGACTACCATTGGACGATCGATGTCGCGTCCCTGCGCGACGATACGGCGCTGCTCTCGCTGATGCATCAGCCAGTGACGCTTTGGTTGCAACAGCCCGGTGCGCCTTTCGCCGACGCGGTCTATCGGCCGATCCACGGCTTTGTACACAAAGTCGGCTACCTCGGCGGGGACGGTGGGCTGTCGACGTACCAGCTCGAGTTTTCCTCGGCGCTGGTATTCCTGGGCGGCACCCACAACGACGAAGGCTGGATCGAACAAAGTGCGCAGGAAATCGTTTCCGAGATCCTGAATCGCTATCCGCAGCTGCATGGCAACTTCCGCTTCGACCTGAATCGCGAACCGGCAGTGCGCTCGTGGTGCCGCCAGAGTGAGACGGATCTGCACTTTTTCCATCGGCTGCTCGAAGACGAGGGCTGGTATTGCTACTGGGTCCACGATCCGGTCCGTAACGGCGAGACGCCCAAGACCACACTGGTGATCGTCGACCGGGTTGCCGCGGTACCGGATCCGAAGGCAGCCGATTTTGTTCGCGATGCCGGGGACGGTGAAGTAGTGAGCGGGTTTGCGCATTGGGCGGCCATGCAGACGATGCAGAGCTTGCGATACGAATCGAGCTCGTTCGACTACAAGCGCCCGACCGCTCGCTTTGAAGTGGCCAGTGCGCTCCAATCGGTCAGCTACGCGGCCGACGACGGTCGCCATCAGGCGGAGCAACAATCGATACCGGCTGCACCGATGACGGTCTATGAGCCGACCGCTTACGGCTATCCCGATGAGAGCAGTGGCGAAGCGCGTGCACGCAGGCGTGTACAGGGCTGGGATGCGCGAGCGCGCCGATACTTCGGGGTCGGAGGGTTGCGTTGGCTCGATGCGGGATCGCGCTTCGTCCTGAACGACCATCCACGCCATTCGGAACACGACAGCGATGCCCGGACCTTTCTGGTGGTCGAAGCGCGCTGGTTCATCGAGAACAATGTGCCGATCGGCCAGCCGTTGGCGGAATTTCCGCTGAGTCTGCGCGCGACACTGGATGAACAACAGGCAGCCCACGGCGCACGCTTCTCGACTCCGGGTCATGGCGAGGACGGCACAACCGGCTTTTACGTGATTGAGGTCGAAGCGCAGGACGCGCGCCTGGAGTATCGCAGCCCCTTCGAGCATCCGAAGCCCGCGATGCCGATCGAGCATGCGCTGGTGGTCACGCAGGAAGGATTCGAAGCGTGGTCAAACGAACGCAATCAGGTCCGTGTCCATTTCGCATGGGACAGGAAGAATCCGCCAGGTGCGTTCAATGCCTCGCCCCTGCTTTCGTCGATGCAGGCGGATACCGGGAACGGCTACGGCGGGGTGCATGTTCCCCGCGCGGGCGAATGGGTGCTCATCGGTTACTGGGGAAACGACTGTGACAAGCCCTTCATCTTGGGCCGCGCCAGCGGTGGCACGACACCAGCGCCCTGGCACACCAATGTGCTGCTGTCGGGGTTTCAGTCGCAGGGCTTCGGCAAAACCGGAGCGTATAACGCATTCATCCACGACGACGCCACGAACCAGGGCGGCACGCGACTGATCAGCTACACGGGGCAGAGCTATGCAGCGCTGACCCAGGGTTACCTGATCCAGCAGGACGGCAATACGCGTGGCCGCTATCTGGGGCAGGGGTTCGTGCTGCACGCCGACGAATACGGCGCGGTTCGTGCGAGCAAGGGACTGTCGATCAGCACGCATCGGAAAGCCTACGACGACGAACAGATGAGTGTCGGAGAAGCCCGTACGCAATTGCAGAAAGCCGGGATGCTGGCGGAATCGCTGTCGAGCGCCAGCACGACAGCACAAGCCGAATCGTTGCAAGCCGGTCAGGACGCGCTCAAGGCGCTGGCCAAGGACGCGGAGCAGGCGGTGTCGGGCCAAAATTCGGGCGGGGTCACTGCCGGCGGCGGTACCGGCAACGCCAACGGATTCGCGAAACCGGTGATCGTCATCGCGACACCCGCGGACTTTGCCGCTATCGCCGATCATTCGGCCCACGTGGTGGCCGAGAAGGAAGTCAACGTGATCAGTGGCGAGAACACGCATCTGGGAAGCGGGAAGTCACTGATCGTTGCGGCCGCAGAAAAGATCAGCCTGTTCGTTCACAAGGCCGGCATGAAGCTGTTTGCTGCGAAAGGGAAGGTCGAGATCTCGGCCCACACCGACGACGTGCGCGTGAACGCCGGGAAAGAAGTGAACGTGAAAGCCAAGCGCATCGTGCTCGATGCCGACGAGATCTGGATCAAGGCCGGCGGATCGTACACGCAGTGGTCGGCGTCCGGGATCGAGGACGGCACGCAAGCCGGCCGCACGATCAAGTCGGCGTCCTTCAGTCGGCAGGGGCCGAGCTCGGTGGCCCAGCGAATGAACAGTATGCCAACGGCCAAGTTCAACGACCCGTACGTACTGCGTGATCGCATCACCGGCGAGGTGCTGAAAAACCATCCGTACGAGCTGATTCGTGGCGACGGGACAAAGTTGTCCGGGACGACGGACGAGTTGGGGCAGATCACCGAGCAGAAGAGCGAGGATATCGAGAAGCTGGCGGTACGCGCATTACGGCACCGGCCGAGCGGTCCTGCTGAGTGAATTCGACAACCGACACGCGAAATAGAACAACGACGATGACTGACAACACGAACGATTCCGCCGGCGGTTCGCCGTTCAGCGATAGTGCAGAACAGGATGTCGTGCGGGTGACCAGCCGCACGGACAAGGACGGCGCATCGGTCGGGCACTTCACGTTGACGCCGGCGAGCGATACGCGGAAAAAGGAGTTGCTGTGCGACGTCCGTCCGATCATTCCGGTGATCTTCCTGCCGGGCGTAATGGGCTCCCCATTGGTCAACAAGGAGACCGGGGACCCGATCTTTTTCCCACCGAATACGGACGGCATGTTGGGTGACTTTGGGGCACTGCCGGCGCTGCTCGGCATGTGGTTCAAGGGCGCATCCACGCGAGAGACGCGATACGACCCGACCAAGGCAATCGTGACACCGCTCGGACCTGTTCGTGCGGGCAAGGTCCAGAAGGACGATAGCGAAGACCAGTATGTCGACGAAGCCGAGGCACTCCGACGTGGCTGGGGCTCGGTCTACCGGTCGAGCTACCAGCCGATGCTGGCTTGGCTCGAGGAGCAGCTCAACGAGCCCCGATGCATGGGGAAGAACAAAGGCGCGTGGGTCGAGACCGATCCTGACGGCAAGGACTGGACGCTCAAGCCCTTGTTGGGCACCGAGCCCGCCGACTATGGTGCGACGGGCGTGGGTGAGCAAGGCCGGGGGCAGGCGATCACCGAAGACTCGGAAGTATTCAAACGATTCTTGAAGTACCGCTACCGGGTGTATGCGATCGGCTACAACTGGCTGCAGTCGAATGAACAGTCGGCGAAGGACGTGATCGAAGGATTGACGTTCACGGACAAGAAGAGCGGCAAGAAGGCGCGGCTGATGGGGATCAACGAGATCATCGCTGAGAACGACAGCGGCAAGGCGATCATTCTCACCCACTCGATGGGCGGCCTGGTTGCCCGTATGGCGGTTGCGATGCACGGTGCCGAGGGTTTGATGCATGGCGTATTCCACAACGTGCTGCCGGCGACCGGCGCACCGATCGCGGCAAAACGATTTCGCACGGGTGGCGGCAATGAAGGGTTGCTGAACGGGTTCATCAACGGCGCGCTGCTCGGCAGCAACGCGGACGAATTTGTTGCAGTGGCGGCGAATGCGCCTGGCCCGCTGGAACTGCTGCCGATGCCGGACTACCACAACGGAAAGGCGTGGTGGATATTCTCGCAGCTGAACGGTACCCCGGTAATGACGTTGCCCAAGAATGGTGACGCCTATAACGACATCTTTACAAATCCAAACTGGTACGGGTTGGTTCCAAGGCAGTCTACTGGGCTACTTGATCCAGCAGGCATCATAAAAGAGCGGCTTGGCGCAGACGCCAAAGATAACGACGTCTTCGAAAATTTTACGGCGACAATGTTTTCCGTCGTGAACAATCAGCTAGAAATCAAGGATTCGTATCACCGAAAGACGTATCTCTCATATGGGGACGGCGCCCTGGTAGCAAAGGGGGCGGTGGACTCGAGCGAGGACGGAGATAAAAGCAAGACGGAGAAAAGCAAAAAACTAGATGACTTGCTGGCGTGGGGTACTGTGATCTGGAAGGGTAATGTGCCGCCGGGTGTGACAGAAGAGGAGTTGAAATCCGCCCGATTTTTGAGCGACTCGCACCGAGGGACGGTACGCGTGCATCTGGACACTCGCAACGTTACCATCGAGTTTGAGGTACAGAAAAAACCTGTATTGCCGGACGGAAGCAAAGTCCCGGATCCGGAAAAGAACGGTATCGTGCCGGGAGACGGAACTGTGCCGGTTTGGTCTGCCGAATCGCCTGCACATAGTGCAAGTGGCGGAGCGGCTAAGGGTGTACAAATGATATTCGATCAAGGGGGCTATGTGCACCAGGAAAGCTACAACCATCCGTGGGCACGTTGGGCGTTACTTTATAGTATTGTCCAGATTGCGCAGGACGCACCGGAGCCGAAGAATTGAACCGAATTCGCCATCTTGTACTTCTGGTAGCAGGCCTCTCGGCCTGCTCATTGACCTTTGCGAATGAACTCATCATGACGAATCCCTTATTGTCCAAGTCGCGACCCTGGTGCATCGGGCGCTTCGTGTTCGACCGACCAATTTCCAGCGAGTTGACAAATCAAGAGTACAAATTTCGCGGAGAAAAACTGGAGACACAACACAACGCGTCGATGATCAGTTATCAAGCCAAGATCGACGCGTTGGAAAAAGAGTATCGAACGAAAAAGAGATTCGATCCGTCAGATCCGAATAACAAGATGGGGCATGCTTGGCTCGAAAAAGCGATCTCTCCAAAAAAAGATTCGATGGTGTTCGTCTACCAAAAGGGCGTGGCAAAGGTAGCAAAATTACCGTTCGATACGGAAGGATACATCTACGAGAATTCGACGTTGTTTCATACGGTAGGTCGAATTGGTTCAGCTGCGATTGGACGTGCCGAAGATATTTATAACGACACGTATCGGCGAATCAAAGCGCGGGAAAACTGGACGGTTCCGACCGAATCGGGATTTTGCTTTGACGGAGGACTGGTCACGGGGGCATCGACCTATAGCGAAGAAGTAACACAATCGCTTGCCTTGCTGCCTGGAAGGCCTGCGCTACTTGTCATCGAAATGCGAGATTCTGTCAGTTCGGATCAGGGGCGCCCGCTAACCAAGACGCTTCCGGACCTACGCGCGAAGATGGACCAGGTATCGAGCGGGAGCTACCGGATCTTGCGACAAGGGAAGCGCACAGTGGCCGGTATGGACGCCGAGGAAGTGCTGTTCGCGTTGAAGGAAGGCGAAGTTACATCTTATCGGTTCTACCTGCTTGCGCCGGGCGATCCGAGTACCTTGGCGAAGCCGCATACGGCCATTCAATTGCTGCTCGGCGCGAGCAGCCCGAACTTGTCGCCTGAAGAGGCGACCTCGCCGGTCGACGAGGCGGGCGCGCTGCAAACCTGGGAGACGTTGTTGAACAGTCTGCATCTGCGGCCGGGCGCGGTCTAAACGGGGCCGCCATGCGACGCTTCGACATCCTGAAAGGCGACACGACGACAGTGGGCGGCATCGTCCAGGGCGGCGACCATACGGATATGATCGGCGGCCGAGAACAAGCCTACGAGCACGATCCGGTTTGGTGTCCCGTCTGCAAGACGGTCGGAAAGATTTCAACCGATGGCCCGCGGATTTCCACGACCGGACCGGATGGTCGGCAGGCAGCGTTAAGCGACGATCTATGCGTGTGCGCATGCCCGACGCCGCCGAAACTCGTGGCGTCGCAATCGACGTCGTATATCGACGTGTAGAACAGGGAAACGGGATCTCGACGGGATACGCTGGCCAGCTCGGACAATCTCTCAGGATTGCGACTCGCGTTCCGGCCACCAGGGCTGCGGTTGTCCACGATCGACCAGCAGCGAGTCGAGACCCTTGCCTTCGATCCACTTCGGCTTGGGGCCGTAGCCGGGCCACGATTTGCCCGACTTCGGGTCGCAATACTTTGCCGGCGCCCTGTGCTTTTTCTTCTGGCTGCCGATGTAGCCCAACGCGCTGAGGATTTTTTGCTGCGTAATTCCCAGTTGCTTTACCTGTTCCTAGAGGTTCGAAAGCACGCTTTTCTTTTCCGAACGCCGGCCCCACAGCGCTCATCGCTACCAACCTCCGGCCACGGTCCGTCGAGCCTGGCTGGATTCCGATAATATCGACGCGAGACTCACTGCCTGATTGGCTACAGAATCCCGCCGCAGGTCAAGGCTGGAATCGCTTTTTGCTTTACGCCCATGGCGGCTTCCGGTTTGCCGTGCCGTTCCACGTCGCGGGCGTCCGGCCGGGCGCGGCGGGCCTTGATCCGTCCGGCAACCGCTAGAATTGCGGTTTTAGCCCGGAATACGTCCATGTCTTTTGCCTCGCTCGGCCTGATCGATCCTTTGCTGCGTAACCTGCAGGACCTCAATTACCAGGCTCCTACGCCGGTGCAGGCCAAGGCGATTCCTGCCGTGCTCGGCGGCAAGGACGTGATGGCCGGGGCCCAGACGGGCACCGGCAAGACGGCGGGTTTCGCGCTGCCGCTGTTGCAGCGGCTGGTGCAGCACGGCCCGGCGGTGTCCAGCAACCGCGCGCGCGTCCTGGTGCTGGTGCCCACGCGAGAACTCGCCGAACAGGTGCTGCAAAGCTTCATCGCTTACGGCAAGGGCCTCGACCTGCGATTCCTGGCCGCGTACGGCGGCGTGAGCATCAACCCGCAGATGATGAAGTTGCGCAAGGGCGTGGATGTGCTCGTGGCCACGCCGGGCCGGTTGCTGGATCTGAATCGCCAGAACGCGGTGCAGTTCGATCAGGTTCAAACGCTGGTGCTGGACGAAGCCGACCGCATGCTGGATCTCGGCTTCGCGCGCGAACTGAACGCCGTTTTTGCCGCGTTGCCCGCCCAGCGCCAGACGCTGCTGTTCTCGGCCACGTTTAGCGACGAGATCCGCACGATGGCGGCGAGCATTCTGCGCGGCCCGGTCAACATCAGCGTCAGCCCGCCCAACGCCACGGCCAGCAAGATCAAGCAGTGGGTGGTGCCGGTGGACAAGCGGAACAAGCCCGACCTCTTCATGCACCTCGTGGCCGAGAACAAGTGGGAGCATGCGCTGGTGTTCGTCAAGACGCGCAACGGCGTGGATTACCTGGCGGCCATGCTGGACGAAGCCGGTTATGCGGTCGACACCATCCACGGCGACAAGCCGCAACCCGCGCGCTTGCGCGCGCTGGAGCGCTTCAAGACGGGTGAAGTCCAGATGCTGGTCGCCACCGACGTGGCGGCGCGCGGGCTCGATATCGACGATCTGCCGCTGGTGATCAACGTCGATCTGCCGATCGTCGCGCAAGACTATGTGCACCGGATCGGCCGTACCGGGCGCGCGGGCGCCAGCGGTGTCGCGGTGTCCCTGGTGTGTGCCGACGAAGCGCCGCAACTGGCCGCGATCGAAGCGCTGATCCGGCAAACGCTGCGCCGTGAAGAAGAGCCGGGTTTCGAGGCCGAACACCGCGTGCCGGAAACCAGCGCGACGGGTCAGATCATCAAGAAACCCAAAAAGCCGAAGAAGCCGAAAGTGCAGCAAGCGGTGCCCGCTGCCAGACAGGTGCCCGGTAAAAAGCCGCGCCCGCAAGCGCAAGGTGGAGAAAGCAGGCACAAGCCTGCGGCGGCGCACGCAAAGCCGGCCGGTAACGAACCGGATTACACGATCGGCAGCCCGTTCAGCGTGCAGAAACCGCGCGGCAAACCGGCGGGCAAGCCGGCTGCGGGATCGCGCAAGCCGGCCGGCAAACCCGCCGGTGGCCGTGGCAAGCGGCAGCCTTGACGTGTCGGGACGAGTCACGCCGGTCATTGAACATGGCGGGCGGTTCGGGGCCCGCCGGCAGCTTCAAGGAGGTTGCATCGACGGGATGAATCCGGCGTAACGCCAGGCCGTTCGCGTCGGCGATCTGGCAATATGCATCGACGGACTTCGGACACGGGCACCTCATGCACATCGCCATTCTGACCTTTCAGGGCTTCAACGAACTCGATTCCCTCATCGCACTGGGCGTGCTCAATCGCATCAAGAAGCCCGACTGGCGGGTCACGCTTTCATGCCCGGAGCATTTCGTCACATCGATGAACGGGGTGACCGTGCAGGCGCAGTCGACATTGGCCGACGCATGCACGGCGGATGCCGTCATCGTCGGGAGCGGCATTCGAACCCGGGATGTCGTCAACGACGCGACGCTGATGGAGCAGTTGAAACTCGATCCCGCCCGGCAACTGATCGGTGCCCAGTGTTCGGGCACGCTGGTTCTGGCCAAGCTCGGCTTCCTCGACAACGTCCCGGCCTGTACGGACCTCACGACCAAACCGTGGGTACTCGAGGCGGGCGTCGAAGTCCTCAATCAGCCGTTCTTCGCTCGGGGTAACGTCGCAACGGCAGGCGGCTGTTTTGCTTCGCAATACCTGGCCGCGTGGATCATCGCGCGCCTCGAGGGCGAGGAAGCCGCGCGCAGCGCACTTCATTACGTTGCGCCGGTCGGGGAGAAGGATGAGTACGTTTCCCGTGCGCTGTCGAACATCACGCCTTATCTGCCGTAATGCGATAAAAAATCGCACTGCGTTCATCGCGGGTCATGCGGTGTTCGCGATGGCGGCTTCTTCGGCGCCCTCGGTTCGCAATCGCCTTGCCGGCGGCAGCCGTGACTTTCGTTTTCCCTTGCTTGCGGATGTCGGATACCACCGAATCGGGACGCGTGATGGGGTCCAGATCCGCGAGGTTCAATGCACGTCATTTGCGACGATGGACGCCAACGCTCGAGCGCCGTCGTGCTGGGCCGTGTCTTCAGTGGAAAAGATGTGGTGACTGAATGCGATCAGTTTGAAGCCGGACCCCGTGGGACGAGGGACGGTGATACCCCAGTGCCAGCCACCGTCCTGCTGGAACACGTGGAGGGCAGGGGGGGCCTGATTCAGTGCTGATGAAAAAGTCGTCATGGCGTGCTCTCCCGTCATGGGGCGACTGCAGGGCAACTACATCGGATGCGCGAACCCAGTCTACGGGCACTTTTGCTGCAGCGCAATATCCGGATGACGCGAACGTGCCGATGTGTCGCGCGCCACAATTTTGAAATACAAATATGCAGCGTCGTCGATGGCTGGCATATTGATGTGACGATTAAGAATGTTCGGAGGCTTCATGGACCGCAGTTCGCTTGTGTGGGCGGGGGTACCGCATAGCAGCGATGGCGTCGTGTTCCAGGCTCGGGTCGGCCGCGGGCTTCAGCGCTTTCATGTTTCCCGGTTGATTCTCGAGAAGGCATGCGACCTCGAGCGACTGGCATCCGATGCGCGACAGCTCGAATGCTTTTACGAGCATCTGGCCTCGATCCTGGCAGTCGCCCGGAAGACGCGCTCGAATGCGAAAGCCGATACGGTTTCGCTGAAGGTTTCCGATTTTGCCCGAACGGGCAGCGTGCGTGCCGGGCAGGATGCCCGGGCGGGGATGCGATGAGTATCGCGGAGGCCTCAGATGTTGTCCGCGCGCCAACGACGCGGTGACACGCCGGTGACGCGCGTAAATGTTCTGGTGAAGTGGCTCTGATCCGCGAAGCCGCAGATATCCGAGATCATGTGCAGCGGCATGGATGACGTGCGCATGTACATGATTGCGCGCTCGATGCGCTGATTGATCAGCCAGCGATGGGGCGGCAACCCGGCCGTCTGATGAAAGGCTTTGACAAAGTAGCCGCGAGACAGGCCGCACGCTTTTGCGACATCGGCAATCGAGATGTTCCCGGTCAGGTGCTCGAGAAGAAATCCTTTCGCCATTCGCTCCTGCCACGCCGTGAGCTTGCCCGTCGACTTCTCCCGCCGCTCGCTGACGCCGCCGTACTGGCGCGCGACATGCGTCTGAAAGGCGAGCGCGACGTGGTCGACGAAGAGCCGGGAGGCATGCCCGGGCTGCGCCAAAGCGGGGAGCAGGGCCTGGCCCAGGCGATGAATGATCGGGTCCACCTTGCTCAAATGCGGTGGCAGGTAAAGCTGTGGCCGCTGCCTGCCCCCGAGTTCATCGACTGTCTCCTCCAGCGTTCGGCGGGGGAGGTGAAAATGGATGCAGTCGAACGTTCCCTTCAGGTCGGAAACCCATCTGCGATCGAGGTCATGGATCGTGACGGTTCCTGCTTGATAGGGGACGAAACGAGCGACACGTCCGTCAAGCCACAATTCCTGTTCGCCGAACGCGCGCAATTGCAACACGACGAGATCGGCGTCTTCAAGTTCGTATGGCGCGGTTCGGCCGATATCCCTGCGAGATGTCTTCAGCCGACTGATGCTGACCTGTGAGTGCGGCAACGTCTGCGTGACGACGCTTTGCCTGAGGTCGGCCGGCATGAAATCAGATGATGCGTTGTCCGACTGTGCGGCAGTCATAAGTCCGCGGGAACGTGAAGAATGGGGCGGCGAAGTATATCAAAGCAAAATTTGGCTGGCGTGCGTCGTGTGGCGCCGATGTAGTGGCGGAGCGTGAATACGGCGTGACGTGAGCCGCGCTCCTGTCCCGGCCGGGTCGAGTCGGCGATTGGACATACGGATAATCGATCAGCGCGTAAAGGACGTTTTTCCCTCGTTTCAGGCGGAATGTCGTTATTTGAGGGTTCCGGATAAAATGAGACTTTCCGGGTTTTCAGTTAACGACTTCGTCATGCATCGAATCGGATTCTTCGTCTGCCGTGGCTACGATGTGCTCGATCTGGGTGGGCCGCTGTCGGCCTTCAATCAGGTGGCCACCGTGGCGGGCCACACGCCGTACGACCTCCAGGTCATCTCGCAGTCCGGCGGCCCGGTTCCCGGCAATACGGGCGTTTCGATCGAAACGCGGCCGATCGGACGGCGCACGTTCGACACAGTCATTTTCGTGGGCGGGGAGATCGAGCCGATGCGGGCTCCGGAGAACATCGCCGCTGCCAGGAAACTCGGCGCCCGGGCCTCACGGGTGGCAAGCGTGTGTACGGGGGCGTTTCTGCTGGCGGAAACCGGCTTGCTGGACGGCGTGAGAGCCACGACGCACTGGCTGTACGCGGCTCAGTTGCAGTCGCGCTTCCCGCGCACCCGGGTCGAAGGCGACAGTATCTATATCGAGGAGGGTCGCATCTGGACGTCGGCGGGCATCGCCTCCGGAATCGACCTGGCGCTCGGCATGATTGAACGGGATATGGGTGCGGAGATTGCGCGTGCTGTCTCCAGGTATCTGGTCGTTCCGTATCGCCGACCGGGCGGCCAGTCCCAATTCTCGGCGATGTCGCAGATGGAGCCGGAATCGGACCGGATCCGCATCGCGCTGAATTTTGCCCGGGAGCACCTGGCCGAAGCGTTGCCCGTCGAACGGCTCGCCGATGCAGCACGATTGAGTGTGCGGCAGTTCGGACGCGCATTTCGCCGGGAAACCGGTGAAACACCTGCGAAGGCGGTCGAGCGCCTGCGAGTCGAGGCGGCGCGGCTGCGCCTGCAGAGTGGTAGCGAACCGATCGAACAGATTGCGCTGGCGGTGGGGTTCACCGATCCGGAGCGGATGCGCAGGGCCTTCATCAAACTGCATGGGCACCCGCCGCAAGCGATTCGACGCGAGAGCCGATCGAACGGCGCGCGCTGATCGGCTGCCGGCCGATCAGCGCACTGCCCATGAATGTCCGTCTAACGGATTAGTCGTGCTGCGGGCAGGTCATGATCCGTTTCGCCGGATGCTCATTGGTCATTCGTCGGCAGCGGACCGTAATCGTTCCACATGTCGCGATGCAGCTTCCACGCGCCGCCCTGCTTCAGGAAGATGAGCGTCTGCTTGCCGCGGTATTTGAGCTTTCCGTCGTGGTCATGGATCTCCGTATCCGAAACCTCGGTCACGACCCGGTCGTTGCCGTAGAACTCGTAGTTGCTGAACGATACGGTGACAGGCTTCGATCCGCCATACCCTTTGGTGAGGTATTCGGTGATCGCGCGGCTCCCCGTTACCTTGTCGCCGCCGGGCGGCAAGAGTGTGCCGTCGCGGGTATAGAGGCGACCGATTGATTCGTAGTCTCCTCGCGCGAAGGCATCCGCCCATCGTGCATTCTCGGCTTTGATGGCCGCTTCGGGCGGATGTTGCGAACCACCGGCAGATGCCGGCGTTGCAAACGCGAAAAAGGTGACGCAGGCTGCTGCAAGTGCGGTAGCGAAAGTACGATTCTGTTGCATCGGGTGATTTCCGGTTATAGATCGAATTGAGAGGACTGCGAAAATTGGCAGGGCGGGCAGGCAATGTCGGAGCCGGCGATCATCGAGGCCTGCAAACGGCCCGCGCGCATTGCCTAGCCATGTTTCACCGAACGCCTGGAATGCGTGCGAGCCCCCTGGAGGCGCCGGGCAATTCCTTGTCGACCATCGCGACGACTTCCGGCCGCGCGTCCCTCGGATGGCCGGAGTGGAACGGCGGCGCGGGATCGTATTCGATCACGAGTTGCGTGAATTCGGCCGCCTGTCGGCCGCGCAGCTTCTCCGCCACGCGAAGCGCGAAGTCGATGCCCGCCGTCACGCCGCCGCCGCTCATGAACCGGCCGTTGTCGTCTTCCACGAAGCGGTCGGGAACGGGAATCGCGCCATATTCGGCCAGCTTGTTGACGAAGGCCCAATGGCACGCGCTTCGCTTGCCCTTGAGCACGCCCGTTGCAGCGAGCACGAGCGATCCGTTGCAGACCGACGTAACGTGCCTGGCGCTTTCCGCCAGGCGCCGAATCTGCGCCTGGTACGCGGGTCGCATCGGCGCCGTCAAATCGGACCCGCCGGGGACCAGAATCACGTCCGTCTTCTCGATGTCGGCCAGCCGCTCGGTCTTGCCGTACACGACGCCGAATTCGAGCGTCACGTTGCCGCCATCGAGGCTCGCGTAGCGAACGTTCGTATTCGGCAGCCGATGGAAGATCTCGCTGGGGCCGGCGAAGTCGAGCAGCGTCCCGCCGTCGTAATTGACGATCAGGATGTTGAGCGGTTCATTCGGAGCAAGTTCGCCCTTGCTGCCGGCCTGCGCAAGAGCAGGGGTGGTGTGCGCGAGCAACGCGCTGCCGCCCAGGATGGCGCCGAGGGTGGCGGCGCCCCCCAGCTTGAGGGCATCGCGGCGCGAACGGCCCGCTCTCGTGAGCGGTGGTCCGGAAGCATTGTCTTCGCTACGGTCGGTCAAGATCGTTTCTCCTTGCACTTCGGCCCCTCTGCGAGCGCAACCAGATTGGGCCGGATTGAATGGCCGCCGCGACGAACGGCGTGGCGGACGTGAGATCGGGATGGGGATGAGCCCGCATGATTTGCAGGGCTCAGGCATCGCGCGCCGCAGGCTTAAAGCTGCGACGCGCCGCCATCGACGACCAGTTCGGTGCCGACGACATACGACGATTCGTCGCTGGCGAGATAGAGCGCCGCGTACGCGATGTCCGTGGCGTTGCCCATGCGGCCCACCGGAATGGTTTCGGCGAATTCGGCCTTGCGGTCGCGAACCCATTCGTCGGGCATGCCCCATTTGGTGAGCAGCGGAGTGTCGATCACACCGGGCGCGATCGCGTTGAAGCGGATCTTGCGGTCGAGAAACTCGTAGGACCAGCTGCGGGCGAGCGATCGTACGGCGGCTTTCGCTGCCGCGGTCAACGAGATGCCATGCTTGCCGGTCTGCGCGACGAACGATGTATTGAGAATGAACGAGGCGCCTGGCCGCAGGTCCGGCAGCACCGCCTGAAGCGTGAACACCACGCCCTTGACGTTGATGTCCATGATCTCGCCATAGAGCGCGTCGTCGATGTCGTTGACCGCGGACGGGAACGCCCAGCCCGCGTTCGCGAACACGACATCCAGGCCGCCGAACGTCTCCTTGACCTCTGCGGCAATCGCCCGCATGTCGTCGAGCGAACGGACGTCGCCCTTGAGAACGAGCGCATGCTCGCCAAGCTCGGCCTTCACGCGCTCGAACACCGTCTCATCGCGGCCCGTCACCGCTACGCGGGCGCCTTCCGCAATGAACAGCTTCGCGGTTGCGAGGCCGATGCCGCTGGTACCACCGGTGATTAACGCTGACTTGTCTTTAAGCCTCATCTTCTGCTCCATTTTTACGTCGTGATTGATCGGGCCGAAGGCTTCAAACGCAATTGCGTTTGTGTGCCTTTTCCGGCTCGATCTTCCACGTGCAGTATGGAACGCGAGGCGTATGGCGCAAAGGTCGTATAACCCTCAAAAAGCGCCACTCGGTTCAAACGGGGGGAATAACGCGGCTCGGCGTTTGGCGGGGGCAATGCCCGTTCGCACGCGTCATGTGTGGTCTCGCTGGCGGCGAGTGACATGTGAAGCAGGCGTGCGCGAAGGTCGGACGCGCAGCGGTCGCGATGCGGATGTCCGCGCGATCGCAACGAGTGGCCGGTATCTGGATGCCGTCTGCTTCATTCCTCGCGCTCATAACGCAAACGGTATCCCCCATTCGTTCGCTCGATGCGTGCGAACCCGCGTTCCCCCAGATGCATGCCGGCGATCAACAGTCCCTCCGAACTGACCTGATCCAGAAGCCGTGACCGCGTAGCGGCGGCCAACGACGCATCGTGATCGAAGGCAATCGACACCTCCGGTCGCTGAATCTGGATATGCGGGAAATGAACCACGTCTCCCCACACAAGAAGCCCCTGATCGCGGGATTCAAGCACATATCCGGTGTGTCCATCGGTGTGCCCCGGTATCGGCAGTGCGTCGATGCCGGGGAGCACTTGTCCGTCGTCGAAAAGACGAAGCCGGTCGCCATAAGCATCGAATACGCGACGCGCCACCAGGAAATTTCCGCGTGCGCGTTCGCTGGCGCGACTCAGATTCGCGTCGTCCTGCCAGAACCCGACCTCGCGTTGATGCACGACCAGTTCCGCGTTCGGGAACGCGATCTCTCCTGCACCGTTCACGAGCCCCCCGACATGATCGGGATGCGCGTGGGTCAGCAGGATGGTGTCGATCGCGGCGGGCTCGATACCGGCCCGCGCCAGGTTCGTCCTGAGTTGGCCGCCCCATTGCCTGAACCCGCCCGCCCCGGCATCGATGAGCACGGTGCGGCCCGCGCCGCGTACGACGTAGCAATTGATGTGTACGGCTTCTGGCTCTTTCTGCCCGGCGTCACGTTGCATGTTCGACGCGTCGGCCGGATCGATATTCGACAGAAAGTCGAGACTCGCGGTGAGGTAGCCATCGCTGATGGCGGTAATCGTGAAATCCCCGACTTTCTGGCCGGGAAAGGTAAGCGTGGCCATCGTGCTTCTCCGGATCGGCGAATGGTGGGCTAGTTGCGGGCGTGAATGTTCGACGCGGTGTAACCAAAACACCGGATGCGCGCGGTGAGGCCGGTGCGCTGAACGATCGCACGATCCAGCGCTTCCATGAACCGGTCCATGACCGCCGACGTGCGGGGCGCCCCGGCGCGATACCGAATGTCCGCGTAGACAGGATGCCCGTGCCCGTGCAGAACCGGCTGAAAAATGATGTGGACGTTCTTGAGTTCCGCGCCGAGTACATGCGTACAGAGCTCGACGCAGTCGCGCGACAGCTCGGCAAGATTTTCGTCAGCGGGCATCCGCTGTGCATCGATCGAGAAAGTGACGTTCGGCATCGTGGGCTTACTCCTGGGCAGTTGAAAGGGCGCGTGCGCTCGTCAGTTGCTCCGTCATCGGCGCGTAAAGGTGAACGCCTTCCGCGCGTTCGTCGACAAGCAGCGTGTTGTTGCGCGGCACGACGGCGAGCCAGCGTCGTGCCGGAAACTGCTCCAGCGCGACGGCTTGCATGGCCAGCGGGTCGAGGCCCAACCGGATCAGCGGATCAGGGCCGCCAGCGCACAGCGCGAGGTGTTCGCCTTCCTCCACCGCCGGGGCCAATCCGATAGCGCCATAGAGATTGCGATGCCAGTCGGTGATGTGCTGCTGCCACTTCGCAAAATTGCCGCCGCCTTTCCGGCGATATTCGTCGCCGGTCAGGACATCGAGACCGTCGATCGTGTGAATCGCCAGATAGACGGGGCAACCGCTGCCGATCGCCTTGAACCGCTGCGACGTGTGAAACCCCGTCACCGAGATCAGGGCAGGCAGCTTTTCAAGGCTGTAGAAGTCGTTCCATTCGGCTTCGCTGTCGACGTCGGCGAAGCTGCATTCCACGGTGTAGATCATCGGATCGTCCTTTGAACAGGGTGCACTTCCGTCAGCGAGCGCTTGATGGTCAGTGCGGTAACGTAATGCTAAGCTCGCATTTGCAGCCCATAAAACGAAATAAAGTCAGCCTTCAGTGATATTTGCTCAAGCTGACGTCGAACCCACCCTGACCGGCGAGCCACGCATGCCCCGCAAGATCCCGAGCAATTCCGCGCTGCAGGCGTTCGAAGCCGCGGCCCGACACGGCAGCTTTGCCCGAGCCGCTGATGAACTCGCCCGAACCGAGGGCGCCGTCAGCCGTCAGATCGCCCGGCTGGAGGCGTTCCTGGGTGTCACGCTGTTCGAGCGGATCGGCAACCGGGTACGGCTGGCACCGAACGGTGCGCGGTACGCCGTGCAGGTTCGCGAGATTCTGGATCGGCTGGAACGGGACAGCCTGTACCTGATGGGGCAACCCGTCGAAGGCGCGAGCATCGATATCGCCGCCATTCCGACCTTCGCCACGCGCTGGCTGATCCCCCGGCTGAAACACTTTCAGGACCGGCATCCGAACGTCACGGTGCATATCGCCGAGCGCATGGAACCGTTCCTGCTGGCCGGGAGCGGTTTCGATGCCGCCATTCATTTCGAGCATCCGGCATGGGCGGGGATGCATCTGCATCCGCTGCTGGAGGAAGTGCTGGTGCCTGTGTGCAGTCCGGCGTTGCTGGCGGGTGCCGGGGCGAACCCGTCGCTGGATGCACTGCCACGCCTTCACCGGCGGCAGAATCCGGACGCGTGGCAGGCCTATGCGGAGGAGTCCGGCATCGTGCTGGGCAATTCGGCGGTTGGCGCGCGCTACGATCTCCATTCGATGCTGATCGAAGCGGCGCTCGCGAGCCTGGGTGTCGCGCTGGTGCCGCGTCTTTACGTCGACGCGGAGCTCGAGCAGGGGCGGCTGGTCGCACCCTGGCCGGCGGGCAAGTCCGTCACGAAAAACTTCTGCCTCGTCCTGCCCGAATCGATCGAACTGGCCCAGGGGCCGTTGCAGGCTTTCGCGACGTGGATGCTGAATGACGCCCCGGGTCTGGCACCGCACGGCAGCGCGCGACGCACACCGCGAAGCAGACGTCAGCGCGGCGCTTCCTCTCCACGTTGATTCGCCGCACGCAGGCCGCGATCGGGTGCGCTCGCTCGGCGAGACACTGCCTGCCGAATGCGCCCGTCAGTCGCGCGTATGCGCTCAACCGACGGGCCTGCAAAGCCCCAAGACCAACCGTGCTGCCGGCACTGAAAACCGGTTCCACCCGCGCAATGCGGGTTCTTCCACATGATCGTTTGGTCTCCTTTGCATCCTTGATGACCATTGCTCCATGAGGGCAACGCGATAAGGCACGTCGGGCGGGGCGACGTGCCGGTGCAAAGCCGTCACGGCGGGATCACAAGACGTCGAGGAAGATCGGTGGATTTAGTGGTTGATGCACCCGTTGTCAACTGACTGGAGGGCCCTGTCTAACTGCCTGCACAGCGTTGTTGAACGTGATTCACTTCGCGTGCTGGTGCGAAAACGTTCGTTTGTGTTCGTTTTTATTCGTTTTCCGGCGTCGGAGTACGTCGGGCCAAACCGTCGCGCCAAGCCGTCGAGTCGGTACGGCCGACATCCCGCGCGCGGGCGACGCTTCAGTGCCGGAAGCGTCGCTGCATCAGCGATTTCCGCATCCTCATCCTCGAGCAACTGACATGTACGTAAAAAATGGAGAGCAAGATGAGCAGATCGATACGAGCGAAAGCAGTGGCGACCGTGGTGGCAATCGCAATGAATGCGGCCCCGGCCGCGAGTGTTGGAACCGTTCTGTCGCTGGCCGGCGCGCAGGCTGCTACCGCCGCGACGACCGCCGTTGACGACTATGCGGCGACCCGGTACCCGATCATTCTCGTGCACGGGCTGACCGGCACCGACAAGTACGGTGGCGTCGTCGAGTACTGGTATCGCATTCCGGAGGACCTGCGGGCGCACGGCGCGGCGGTGTACGTTGCCAATCTGTCCGGCTTCCAGAGCGACGATGGCCCGAACGGGCGTGGCGAGCAATTGCTTGCATTCGTGAAGCAGGTGCTCGCGGCGACGGGCGCGCAGAAAGTGAATCTGATCGGCCATAGCCAGGGCGGCCTGACATCGCGTTATGTTGCGTCCGTTGCGCCGGAACTGGTCGCGTCGGTGACGACGATCAGTACGCCGCACTGGGGCTCGCAATTCGCGGACTTCGTCCAGCAACTGTTGCAGACGGACCCGACCGGCCTGTCGTCGACCGTGCTCGGTGCATTCGCGAATGCGCTCGGCACGTTGACGAGCAGCAACTTCAATACGAACCAGAATGCGATTCAGGCGTTGTCGGTGCTGACGACGGCAAAGGCCGCCGCATACAACCAGAAATTCCCGAGCGCAGGGCTCGGTGCGCCGGGATCGTGTCAAACCGGCGCGTCGACCGAGACTGTCGGCGGCAATACGCACCTGCTTTATTCGTGGGGCGGCACGGCGATCCAGCCGACAGCGACGGTGGCCGGCGTGACAGGGGCCGTCGATACGAGCGTGAGCGGGGCCATCGATCCGGCGAACGCGCTCGATCCGTCGACGCTGGCACTCCTCGGCAGCGGCACGGTGATGATCAATCGCAGCGCCGGTCCGAACGACGGCGTCGTGTCGCAATGCAGCGCGCGGTTTGGCCAGGTGCTCGGCACGTATCACTGGAATCACACCGATGCGATCAACCAGATCCTCGGCGTGCTCGGCGCGAATGTGGAGGATCCGGTTGCGGTAATCCGCACGCACGCGAACCGGTTGAAGAATCAAGGCGTGTAATCGATGACAGGGAGCAAGCGCGGCATCGCGCGACGCAGGCATGTCCGGCGTCGCGCCTGCCGCGATCCGGGCGCGATCGGGCGGATCGCCGCGCATCGGGCGATTTCTTCAGCGCGTCGCCGATAACGGTCACCAGGGCGTGGCTTATCCGTGCTTCGGTGCGGTCGATACGCGCTTCATCGCGGAACCGTTCCGGAGGCGTCGGCGCGCTGTCGCGACGGTAATCGGCCATGCGGCGCGTCAGTCTCGAACGCGTCAGGATCTCATCCTGCGGGCGCAGGGCGCAACGGCGTCGATTACCCCGCACTCGCGAGTGTGGTGCCGGTCTAGAGCCACCGCTCTGGATTCCCGTTGCGCTGCCGCATAAAACGATCGTCATCCGCAGGGAGTGCACGGAGAAAATCGCTTCGTACTCCATCTAAAAAATTCATCGCGATCCGGGAGTATGACCGTCCAGCAAGGAATGCCGGGCGTTTGACGATTTCAATCCCGGCTCGCAGGGGACGCGCTCGATCGTCAGATTCGCGATCCGCATTCAAGCGACGAATGTGTGCATCGCAACAATCCATTTCATTCACGGCAATCGTAACGGTAAGGTGAACGCACGTTCGAATTTGATCGAGCGATGCGAAACCACCCTGTGACGATGCCATGACAACGAACCGCGATCGACCTGCCAAAGTGCCAGCCCCGCCTTCCGGTGTCACGCCGGCAGGCGGCAATGCGCGGGCGGCGGGCCCGCGCCTGCCGGCCAGGCTGGTGGGCCCCATCGTGCTCGGCACGCTGCTCAACGCGCTGAACTCGTCGATGATCGCGGTCGCGCTCGTCAGCATCCAGCAGGCGTTCAACCCGCACGGGCAGGAACGCATCGACACCATGTGGCTCGTGTCGGGCCTTTATCTCGCGACGGCCGTCGGCCAGCCGACGATGGGGCGGCTCGCCGACCGGTTCGGCGCGAAGCGGATCTTCTGCATCGGCCTCGCGATCGTATTGATCGCGTCCGCGCTCGCGCCGTTCGCGCCGTCGCTCGGGTGGCTGATCGCGTCGCGCGTCGCGCTCGGCATCGGCACGTCGGCCGCGTATCCGGCCGGCATGGCGATGATCCGCATGTGGTCGCAGCGGCACGCGAACGGCGCGACGCCGACGGGCGGACTCGGCGCGATCTCGGTTGCGGCACAGGTGGCCGTCGCGTTCGGGCCGCCGCTCGGCGGCGCGCTCGTGCAGTTCGCCGGCTGGCGTGCGATCTTCTGGATCAACGTGCCGATCGTGCTGCTGGCGTTCGCGCTGGCATGGCTGTGGATTCCGGCCGACGTCGTCCCGCGCGGCGCGCAGCAACGCCGCACGCTGCGGGGCACGCTGAAGGAGCTGGACCTGCCGGGCGTCGTGCTGTTCGTCCTGACGCTCGCGAGCCTGCTGCTGTTCCTGCAATCGGTCACGCACGATCCCGACTGGCTGCTGCTCGTCGCGACGCTGGTGCTGTGCCCGGTGCTGGTCGGGCACGAGCGGCGGGCCGCGACGCCGCTGATCGACATCCGCATGCTCGGCGACAACCGTGCGCTCACGAGTACGTACCTGCGTTGCGTCGGCACCTACGCGGTGTTCTACGCGATCTTCTATGCGTTGCCGATGTGGCTGCAGGAGGCCAAGCACCTGTCCGCCGCCGATGCCGGCCTCGTGATGCTGCCGGTCGCCGGGATCGGCACCGTGGCGACGATGCTCGCGACCCGCCTCGCACACCGTCACGGTTCGCGGCCGGTGCTGATCATCGGCTCCGCGATGCTGTGCGTCGGCAGCGTCGTGATGAGCCTGCTCACCAGCGCGATGCCGGTCTGGTCGATCGTACTGCTATCGATCGTGTTCGGCGTGCCGAACGGCTTCAACAATCTCGGCAACCAGGCCGCGCTCTACCAGAGCGCGCCGCACGACCGGATCGGCACGGCTTCGGGGCTGTACCGCACTGCGCAGTATGTCGGCGGCAGCCTGTCGTTTGCGCTCGTCGGGCTGGCGCTCGGCCATCCGGCGAGCGATCGCGGCCTGCGCGAGCTGGCCATCGTCCTGGCGGTCATCAGCGTGCTGCTGCTGCTCAACGCAGCGTCGAGCCGGCACCTGGATACCGCTGCTTCTTCCATCCCCCAACAGAAGTGAGGTTTTGACATGTCCACTCCGACGCTCAATCGCACGGTCGCCCTGGTCGCCATCGATCTGCAGAACGGCATCGTGTCGCTGCCGGTCGTGCCCTACACCGGCGCGCAGGTCGTGGCGAAGACGGTCGAGCTCGCGACCGCGTTCCGCGCGTTGAAGCTTCCCGTGATCTACGTGCACACGAGCTACCAGCCGGACGGCGGCGTTGCGCTGAAGGTCAGGACGGATGCGCCGTCGGCGCCGCCGAATCTCGACCCCGAATGGAGCGCGTTTGCGCCGGCGCTCGGCGTCGGGCCGTCCGACATCGTCGTGACGAAGCACCAGTGGGGCGCGTTCACCGGCACCGACCTCGACGTGCAGCTGCGCCGGCGCGGCATCACGGACATCGTGCTGACCGGGATCGCAACCAACATCGGCGTCGAATCGACGGCGCGCCAGGCATACGAGAACAACTACAACGTCGTCGTCGTCAGCGACGCGGTCAGCACGTCGTCCACCGACGCGCAGACCTTCGCGCTGACGCAGATCTTCCCGAAGCTCGGGCAGGTCGCCGCGACGGCCGACGTGGAGGCGGCACTGAAGCAGGCGTATTCGCGCTGAACGAAGCGGCGTGTTCGGCGTGCACCATTCAAACAGAGTCATTTACCGAGGCATGACGATGATCAAGACCGATGCATGGGTTCTCTACGCAGGACCGGAACCGAGCAGGAAGCAGGCGCCCGTGGCGGGCGAGCTGCGTCGCGAGACCTTCGAATTCTCCGATCTGGAAGCCGACGAGGTGCTGGTCGAGCCGCTGTACGGATCGTGGGAGGCGAACCTCGACCACGCGCTGTCGCGCAATCCGGTCGACATCTGCCGGCAGCGCCGCGAGGACAAGATCGTGCTCGGCAACGGTGCGCTGGTGCGCATCGTCGAGCGCGGCAGCGGCGTGAAGACGCTGAAGGAAGGCGAGATCTGCATGGTGATGCCGTTCGGCAAGCGCGACGAATACGGGTTCGCCGAGCTCGTCTACGCGTACGACGCGCCGGGCACGATCGGCGTGATGGCGCAGCGGACCAAGATGCGCGCCGACAACCTCGTGGCGGTGCCGACGGACAGCCGTCATTCGCTGCTGCAATGGGCGACGTACGGCCGCTACTTCACCGCGTGGGACAACTGGAAGGTGGCGTCGACGTGCTGGCGCTCGCAGCTGCCGGACGTCGATCCGGCCGACTACCTGGTGTTCGGCTGGGGCGGCGGCACGACGCTCGCCGAACTGCAGCTCGCGAAGCGCGAGGGTTTTCGCGTCGCGATGACGGCGAGCAACGACCGGCGCCTCGAGGAGCTCGCGAAGCTCGGCATCACGCCGGTCGATCGCCGCAAGTTCCCGAACCTCGCGTATGACGACGAGCGCTACAAGACCGATCCGGAGTACCAGGCGAGCTATCGCGAGTCGGAGCGCGTGTTCGCGGAGACGATCGCGGAGCTGAGCGGCGGCCGCGGCGTCGCGATCTTCCTCGACAACCTCGGCGGCGCACTGTATCGCGCGACGATGCGCGTGGTCGGCCGCACGGGTATCGTCACGACGGTCGGCTGGAAGACCGGGATGCGCCTGTGGAACCTGCGCGCGACGGAGTGCATCAACCGCCGCCTGCACATCCACACGCACGCGTGGCGCTACGACGACAGCATCACGATCCGCGATTTCCAGGAAACGAGCGGCTGGATCGGCGAGGAGCCGACCGAGATCTTCGATTTCGACGAGGTGCCGAAGCTCGCGTCCGACTACCTGAACGGGAAGATCCAGACGTATTTCCCGATCTACCGGATCAACGCCGTCTGAGCGGCAGGTCGCGCGCCGCGTCCGCATCGCTGCAAGACGATTAGTCGTGCAGATGATGTCGGTACGCGGCGCGCCGTGCAATCCATCTGACTGGAGAACGGCATGGCCACTGTGGAAATGGGGGGCGTCGACGCCGGTGCGGGGTCGGACGCGTCCAAACCGGCGCCGCTCGACGGCATTCGCGTGATCGACGCCGCGACGTTGTTCGCGGGCCCGCTCGCGGCGACGATGCTGGCGGACTACGGCGCCGACGTGATCAAGGTTGAGCATCCGGACGGCGATCCGGCGCGCAAGTACGGCGCGCGTCGCGACGACGTGCCGTTGTGGTGGAAGGTGCTCGCGCGCAACAAGCGGGCCGTCACGCTGAATCTCGGCACGGCCGACGGCCAGCGGATCTTCCGCGAAATGGCGGCGCAGGCGGACGTGGTCGTCGAGAATTTCCGGCCCGGCACGCTCGAACGCTGGGGGCTCGGTTACGACGTGCTGTCCGCGATCAACCCGCGGCTCGTGCTCGTGCGGGTGACGGGCTTCGGGCAGTTCGGCCCGTATGCGAGCCGCCCCGGCTTCGGTACGCTGGCCGAGGCGATGAGCGGGCTCGCGTCGGTCACCGGCGAAGCCGACGGGCCGCCGTTGCTGCCGTCCTTCCCGCTCGCCGACACCGTCGCGGGGCTGAACGCCGCGTTCGCGATCATGACGGCGCTGAAGGCGCGCGAGCACACCGGGCGCGGCCAGGTCGTCGATCTCGCGATCATCGAGACGATGCTCGCCGCGATGGGCGCGCAGGTCGCGAGCTACGACCAGACGGGCCGGGTGCCCGAACGCACCGGCAATCGTTCGCCGAACAATTCGCCGCGCGGGGTGTACCGCACGTCGGACGGCAAGTGGGTCGCGCTGTCGACGTCAGCGCACAGCATCGCGGAGCGCGTGATGCGCCTCGTCGGCCGTGCGGACCTGATCGACGAACCCTGGTTCGCGAACGGCGCCGAGCGCGCGAAGCATGCGGACGAACTGGATGCGGCGGTCGGCAGCTGGATCGGGCAGCGCTCGCGCGACGACGTGATCGCCGAGTTCGAGCGCGCGCAGGCGGCGGTCGCGCCGATCTACGACGTCGCCGACGTGCTCCGCGATCCGCAGTACGCGGCGCTCGGCTCGGTCGTGTCGGTGCCCGACGCGGAGCTCGGCGCGTTCCGCACGCACAACGTGCCGTTCCGGCTGTCCGACACGCCCGGCGCGATCCGCTGGGGCGGACCGGCGCGCGGCACGCACAACGACGAAGTATTCGGCGCATTGGGGCTGGAGCGGCACGAGATCGCCGATTTGACCGAACGGGGCATTGTATGAAAACCAGCGCAACCTACCGCAGTTACCTCTACGTGCCCGCGCACAAGACGCAGGTGGTGGACAAGGCGTATGCGAGCGAAGCCGACGCCATCGTGCTCGACCTCGAGGATGCCGTGCCGGCCAGCCACAAGGCCGAAGCCCGCGAGGCGGCCGCCGCGATTCTCGCGGAAGGCCCGCCGAAGCCGACCTACGTGCGGATCAACCCGATCGGCAGCCCGTGGTGCCGCGACGACGTCGACGCGATCGCGCAGCCGGCGCTGCAGGCGCTGCGGCTGCCGAAATGCGACCTGCCGCAGCATATCCAGGAAGTGGCGGGCTGGCTCGACGCACTCGGCAGCGACGCGGGCATCCAGATCCTGATCGAGTCGGCGTACGGTGTCGAGACGGCTTACCAGCTCGCGACCGCGTCGCCGCGGCTCGAACGGATCGGGCTCGGCGAGAGCGACCTGCGCGCGGACCTGCAGATCGGCGTCGACAACTTCACGCTCGAGGTGTGCCGCGCGCGCTGCGTCGTGGTGTCTCGCGCGGCGGGGCTCGCCGGGCCGATCCAGACCGTCTATCACACGCTGCCCGATCTCGACGGGCTGAGGGAATCGACGCTGCGCGCCAAGTCGATGGGGTTCCTCGGCCGCTTCGCGATTCATCCGTCGCAGCTCGCGGTGATCAACGAGGTATTCACGCCGTCGGAAGACGAGATTCGCGCAGCCGAGCGGGTGCTCGAGGCGGTCGATGCGGCAGCGGGCAAGGCCTCGGCGTCGTCGGTCTTCGTGCTGCCGGACGGCCGCGTGGTCGCGCCGCCGCTGATCGCCAACGCGCGCGTGACGCTCGCGCTCGCGAACAATCTTCGACTCAGTGGAGCACTGGCATGAGCACACCCGAGACGCTTTCCGCTCCGGCGGCCACCGCCGATCCGGTCGCACCGGACCGGCCCGCGCCGCCCGACGGCATCGTCGGCGCGCTCGGCCGCTTCGCGGCGGAGGTGCGCGCCGGAGGGCTGGAATACCGGCTGCGCGTCGAGGCCGCCGCGCGCGTGCTCGACGTGGTCGGCAACAGCCTGATCGCGCACGACGAACCGGTCGTGCAGTCGGTGCTGCAGGTCGCGCGGCGCTGGGCGGGCACCGGCCCGGCGAGCGTGATCGGCGCGCCCGACCGGCTGCCGGCCGCGAGTGCCGCGCTCGTCAACGGCACGCTCGCGCATGCGATGGATTTCGACGATTCGCACATGCTGTCGGTGCTGCATCCGAGTGCGTCGGTGATTCCGGCCGCGCTCGCCGCCGCGCAGGTGAGCGGCGCGTCGGGCGCGGCGCTGCTCGATGCGATCACGGTGGGCACCGAGGTGTGCATCCGGCTGGGCGTCGCCGCCTATAACGAGGGGCTCGGCAATTCGGTGTTTTTCGAGCGCGGCCAGCACGCGACGTCGATCTGCGGCACGGTCGGCGCGGCGGCGGCCGCGGCGATGCTGCTCGGGCTCGACGCCGCGCAGATCGCGGCGGCGCTCGGCATTGCCGCGAGCATGGGCGCGGGCCTGCTCGAAGCGAACCGCACCGGCGGCTCGGTGAAGCGGATTCACTGCGGCTGGGCGGCGCATGCGGGCGTGAGCGCGGCGGAACTGGCGGGCGCGGGCGTCACCGCGCCGCCGACCGCGCTCGAAGGCCGCTTCGGCTTCTTCCATGCGTGGTGCGGCGACCTCGCCGACGTCGACGCGGTGCTGCGCGACCTGGGCGACGAATGGGAGACGAGCCGGATCATCTTCAAGCCGTATCCGTGCAACCACTTCACGCACCCGGGCATCGACGCGGCGCTGCAACTGAAGGCGCAAGGCGTGACGGCGGACGACGTGGTGTCGGCCGAGCTGCGGGTCGCGACGTCGACGCTGCGCACGATCGGCGAGCCGGCGGAGTTGAAGGCGAATCCGCCGAACGGTTATGCGGCGGCGTTCTCGGGGCCGTACACGGTCGCGGCGGCGCTGCTCGGCGGCGGCGGTCTCGGCGTCTGGTTCGACGATTTCGACGATGCGCTTGCGCGGGACCCCGCGCGGCGCGCCCTGGCTGCGAAGGTGCGTTGCGTGGCCGATCCGTGGTGCGATGCGCGCTTCCCGCATTTCCTGCCGGCGGTGCTGCGCGTCGAGCTGCGCGACGGGCAAGTGCGCGAGGCGTGGATCGAGTCGAGCAAGGGCACGAATTCGCGGCCGCTGACCGAACAGGAACTCACCGCGAAATTCGTGCTGGCGGCGAGTTCGGCGCTCGGCATGGAGCGCGCGCTCGCGCTGCGCGACGCGGTACGGTCGCTCGCCGACGATGCGCCGCTCGATGCGCTCGCGGCGCTGACGTCGGGCACTGAAGGAGGACACAGATCTTGAATGCACCCCGCTGGAAAAAGCGGCCACCCGGCTCGAACTGGGGCGACTTCGGTCCCGACGATCAGAAGGGGCGGCTGAACTGGCTGACGCCGGACAAGGTGCGGCAGGGCGCAGCCGAAGTGCGGGAAGGGCTGTCGTTCTCGCTGAGCCTGCCGCTCGACGTGCCGCGCGGCGGCGGGCTGAACGCGCGGCGGCGGCCACCGGCGATCATGCCGGCGCTGCTCGGCGACAAGCCGTATTTCGGTTATCGCGCGGACGAACAGGTTGCGAACGCAACCGATGTGGTCTGCGACGATTCGTTCTGCATGCACTCGCAGTTCTCGACGCAATGGGACGGCCTGTCGCACGTGGGCGGCGTGTTCGACGCGGACGACGACGGCGTGCCTGAAATCGTGTTCTACAACGGCTTCCGGATGGGCGAGCATCTGCGGGTGCCGCAAGAGGGCGACGCGACGGGCGGCGCGCACGCGCTCGGCATCGAGGTGATGGCGCAAACGGGCGTGCAGGGGCGCGGCGTGCTGATCGACCTGCGGCGTCACTTCGGCGACGCGCGCACGAAGGTCGGCTTCGCGCAACTGATGCAGGTGATGGAGGCGGACCGCGTGCAGGTCGAGCGCGGCGACATCGTCTGCATTCACACCGGCTTCGCGGATCTGCTGCTGCATGACGACGGCGGGTCGCCGGCGACGGTCGCGAGCGCGTGCGTGCTGGACAGCAGCGATGCGCGGCTGCTGCAATGGATCGACGAATCGGGGCTGGCCGCGCTCGTGGCCGACAACCATGCGATCGAGGAACGTCCGCAACATGCGCAGCCGCTCGCGCAACCGGGCGCGCTGATGCCGCTTCATGAACTGTGCCTGTTCAAGCTCGGTATTCACCTCGGCGAGCTGTGGCACCTGACGCCGCTCGCGAACTGGCTGCATGCACACGGCCGGAACCGGTTTCTGCTGACCGCGCCGCCGCTGCATATCCGCGGCCTGGTCGGCGCACCGGCGAATCCGGTCGCGACCGTTTGAGCTTGCGGGCGGCCGCCGGGGCGGCGGTCGTTCGCATTTTTTTTGCAATGCGACCTTTTTTCAAAAATCGCGAATCAAATGGCCGATTGGCACGGTATCCGGAAGAATCGATGCGAAACGGACCCACTAATTTAAAAAATTAACCAATACCGCTCGATACCTAAAAATATAGATACGTCAAGATTGGACTATTCTTGTGCATTGCACTAAATATCAGGGGATTGCTCCGATTGCGGAATTTCGCGATCGCAATCGGAGGCGGTGTTTAACCTGTTTAGTGGATGGTCGCAAACATGAATCTACGTTCGATCGATCTGAACCTGCTGGTCATACTCGATGCGCTATTAACGGAGAAACAGGTCACACGGGCCGGCCAGAAGGTCGGCCTCACGCAGCCGGCCGTCAGCAACGCGCTGGCGCGGCTGCGGTTCCTGTTCAAGGACGAGATCCTGGCGCGCACCGCGGTCGGCATGGAGTTGACGCCGCGCGCACAGGCGCTGGCGATGCCGATTCGACAGATCATGCAACAAATCGAGGAATTATTTGAATCGGATTATCAATTCAATCCTTTTACGTCCGAGCGCCATTTCACGTTGCGCATGTCGGATCTCACCGAATTGCTTTTGCTGCCGGCTCTGCTGCGTTGCATGCGCTTGACCAGCCCGAATATCGGCATGGACGTCGTGCACATGAGTGCCGCCAAGACCGCCGACGCACTCGAGTCGGGGCTGCTCGACCTGGCGATCAGCGCCGGCCTCGAACATTCGGGCACGCTGTCGTCGCAAATCGTGTTTCATGACCGGATGGTCTGCGTGATGAGCCGCAGCCATCCGGAAGCGGGCACGCCGCTGACGCTCGAACGGTTCCTCGCGCTCGACTTCCTCAACGTGACGATCAACCCGGTCGACCACAGCCTGGTCGACAACCTGCTTGCGAACATGAACTGCACGCGGCGCATCGCGCTCAACGTGCCGCACTGGCTCGTCGTGCCGAACATGCTGGACGCGCTGCCGTACGCGGTGATCATGTCGGAGCGGCATGCGCTGAGCCTCGACGATGCGCGGCTCGTGATCCGCGACCTGCCGCTCGCGATGGAGCCCGTCGCGTGGTCGCTGTACTGGCACCGGCGCTACGACGGCAGCAACGCGCACGCTTGGCTGCGCAGCCGCATCGTCGAGGTCGCGGAAGCGCTCGAGCGGCACGGCGTCGCGGCGGAAGCTTAGGGTTCGTTCACGCAGGTCAGCCGACGACGAGCAGCGGCGGCAGCGTCGCGACGTCGGGCTGCTCGTCGAGCCGCCACAGGTAATCGAGCGCCGCGCGGATCTGCGCCGGGCTCCAGTGCCGCCGGCAGTTCTTCGCGAACTTCGCCTCGTAGTCGTCGCGCCGCATCGGCCGCGTCGGCGAGCCGGGCAGGTCGTCCACCTGCTTCGTGCGGATCGCCCCGTCTTCGCACACGGCCGTTACCCGGTTCGGCGCGTGCGCGGGATAGCGGGCAGTCAGCGCCGGGTCCTCGCGCACCGTGATCCGCTCGATCAACGCGCGCAGCGCCGGATCGTGCAGCGCGTCGGGCCGGTAGCTCTCGGTCGTGATGTCGCCGTCGAGCATCGCGCGCGCGACGATGTACGGCAGGCTGTGATCGGCGGTCTCGTGCGTCGACGGTGCCCATTTTTCGCGGTCGCGGCCGGCCGTCACATAACCAACTGCGGTCGTGTCGATCTCGATGCGCCGGATGCGGCGTAGGTCGCCGACTTGCGCGGCGACGTCGAGCGCCGCCGGAATCGCTGTTTGCGTGAGCCCTTGCGCGGGATAGAACTTCACGAAGCACTTGCCGATCCGGAACGCGCCGCCGCGCCCGCCGAATTCGCGCGTGTCGACGGCGAACGGCCCGGACACCTGCGGAAAGAATCCCGCCATGCCTTCGAAGATCGGCGCAGGGCCGGTCAGCCCGGCCCGCGCGAGCTGCGTCGAGAACACCGCGTTGCGCGCCGCGTCCGCATCGGCGAGCGCCTTCCAGTTCGACAATTCCTGGACGCGCGTCTGGTTCAGCGCGAGATGGCTGTTGATCGACAGGTTCACCGCCTGCACCAGCTGCGGCGCGGGCATGCGCATCAGCTTGCCCGCGGCGAGCGCGACGGCGGGCAGGCTGTAGCACGTGTGATCCCAGCCGCGCGGGCTGATCGCGGCGGCGTCCATCAGCCGGCACGCGATCTCGTAGGCGATCGCGATCGACAGGATCAGGTCGCGGCCGTTCGCATGCTGCGCTTCGGCGACCGCGAGGCACGCGGACATGTTGTCGCTCGGATGGCCGGTCTCCTTGCCGGCGTACGCATCGTTGAAATCGTAGTAGCGCAATGCGGTGCCGGTCGCGAACGCGGCGAGATCGGGGCTCGTGCGCTGGTTCGTGCCGACGATCGTCGACACGCCGCCCGACGACGCGAGCGCCGCGTCGCGCGCGATCCGCACCGGACGTTCGTCGTGCGCGGCGATCGCGCAGCCGAGCGCGTCGATCAGGTGCGCCTTGATCGTTTCGATCGTCGCGGCGTCGAGGTCGCGATACTGCAGCCCGGCCGCGTAGTCGGCGAGCTGCTGCGCGAGATCGGGGCGGCCGGGGCTGACGCCGGCGGCCGGCAGTGCGCCCGCGCGGGCGTGAGCGAACGGCAGCGCGAGCGCCGCGCCGGTCAGCGTGGAAAGGAAGTGGCGGCGGTTCATTGTGCGAAGACTCCGAAGGTTCCTGAGGCTGGGGAGAGGCGAGGTCAGAACAGCTTGCGCAGGCCGAGTGCCAGGCCCGCGCTGCTGGCGCGGTCGCCGGCCAGCGTGTAGTGGAGGAAGTTGTAGTTGTAATTGTCGAAATCGAGTGCGGCGCGGCGCGCGTAGCCGCCCGCCAGGTACAGCGTGACGGCTTTCGACAGGAAGTAGTTCAGCTGCAGCGTGACCTGCTGCGGGTTGGCCGGGTGCGGCGTGGGTGTCTGCGCGTTCGGCGCATTCTGCGCGCGGATGTCCTCGTAATAGAACGCGCCGACCGCCTGCAGGTAAGGGGTGATCGCGTAGCGCACGCCGGCCCACCAGAACGTGTAGCGCGTCACGACCGACGGCGCGGCGACGCCGCTCTGGCCGTGCGTGACGCCGGCCAGCAGCTGCGCACGTCCGACGGACGCGATCGCGGCGGCGGCGTAGCGGCGGAAATGCGCGAAGCCGCCCGGCTGCGGCGTGTTGACGTTGTCGAACGCGGCGGCGAGCGAGATTGCGCCGCCGGCATAGTCGAAGCCGGCGCCATAGGCGGCGTTCGACTGGAACGCGCCGGGCGTGCCGCCGAACGAATAGTGCGTTTCGAGCGTCAGCGGGCCGATCTTCGCCAGGTACTTGGCGACGTTGTTCTCGCGGAAGTTGACGCCGACGATCGCGCCGGCCGGCTCGTACAGCGTCGAGTACGCGCCCGTCGGCGAATAGCGCTCCATGACGTCGAACAGCGTCGTGTACTGGTGGCCGAGCCGCAGCGCGCCCCAGCGCTCGTGCTGCAGCCCGACCCATGCGGAGCGGTCGAAGCCGCCCGCGCCGGTGCCGGTACCGTTGTTCAGGTTGATGCCGCTTTCGAGCCGGAACGCGGCCTGCCAGCCGCCGCCGAGTTCCTCGACGCCCTTCAGGCCCCAGCGCGAGCCGCTCTTGCCGCCCGACGCCATCCGCACGAGCGATGCCGACGACTTGTCGCCGGGCGCGGCCTGATGGGTGAGGAATTCCGTATAGATGTCGGCCACGCCATACAGCGTGATCGTGCTCTGCGCGCAGGCGCTGGCCGATACGAGGCCCAGTCCGCACAGTGCGGACATCCGCTTGCCCATGGTTTGTCTCCTTCCAGGGTTTGTTCTTTGTTTGAGTTCGGCGCCGCGCCGGTCGAGCGGTGCGGCGGTGCTGCGGGGCGGCGCTATCCGGGCCGGGTGGCGAACGGACGGCATCGTGACGGGGCGCGTGCGCGCACCGCGCGACGCGCGCATGGACGCGCGACGATGAAGGGGGGCGCCCGCATTACCGGGGCACGCCGTCGGCGCGTGCCTGTACCGCCGCGTGACGTGCGAGCACGCGCTTCGCGCGGGCGACGCCGGGCGCGTCGACCATCCGGCCGTCGACGCGCAGCGCGCCGCGCCCGTTCGCACGTGCGTCGTCGTAGGCGGCCAGCACCGCGTGCGCGTCGCGCACCGCGGCGTCGTCGGGCCGGAACGCACGGTTGAGCGCGCCGACCTGCAGCGGGTGGATGCAGGTCGCGCCTGCATAGCCGAGCTCCGCGGACGCGCGCGCGATGCGCTCGAACGCGTCGAGATCGCGCAGTTCGTCGAGGCCGCCGATGAGGCCGAGCGGCAGGATGCCGGCGGCGCGCGCGGCGATGATCAGCAACTGTTTCGGCACGCGCAGCACATCGGCGCTCGCGCCGCTTTCGCAGTTCAGCGCGAAATCGCCGCCGCCCAGCATCATCGCGACGACGCGCGGCGACGCCTGCGCGATCCGGTCCATTGCCTGGAACGCGCGCGGCGTTTCGACGATCGCGACGATCCGCGTGCGGCCGGGCGGCGCGCCGGCTTCTTCTTCGAGCGCGGCCAGCAGTTCGTCGATCGCCTCGATGTGCGAGCCGCCGCGCACCTTCGGCAGCACGACGCCGTCCACGCCGGCCCGGACGGCCGCGCGCAAGTCGGGCACGAGCTGGTCGAGCGGGCCGTTGGCGCGCACCAGCAAGTCGTGGCCCGGCGCGCGCAGCGCCGGCACGGCGTCGGCCAGGCCGTCGCGGGCGGCCGCCTTGCATGCGGGCGGGACGCTGTCCTCGAGATCGAGGATCAGCGCATCGGCGTCGCTCGCGGCGGCCGATGCGACGAAACGGGGGACATGCGCGGGGACGTACAGCAGCGAGCGCCAGACGGGTTGTGATGATGAATTCATCTATGGTCTCATAAAATGAAAGTCACTTTCATTTTTGTGATGGATGACCGCATTCGTCAAGATTATCGTTAACGCCTAGTATCAAGGAACATTGCAGGATGATGACCGAGCGAAGCTCTGCGGATTCATGTTGATGTCATCGATGATCTGCGTATAATGAAAGTGACTTTCATTTTTCGATGCCGGCCAGCGTAACGTGGCACCGACCTGACACGAACAGCCCGGCATCGCACGAGGTGGACATGAACAAGGTGGAGACAAGCAATCCGGCAGAGGGCGGCGTGGCCGCGGTCAACCGCGCGCTGACCGCGCTGCTGGCATTCGGCAACGCGCCCGGCGGGCTGATGCTCGCGCAGGTGAGCGAGGAGACGGGGCTCAACATGAGCACGCTGTTGCGGATGTTCGAGTCGCTCGAGCAGTTCCGCTTCATCAAGCGCCTGCCGGACGGGCGCTATGTGCTGGGGCCCGCCGTGTTCCAGCTCGGGATGATGTATCGCGAGTCGTTCCAGCTGCGCGAGTACGTGATGCCGATCCTGTCGAGACTGTCGGCGGAAACCGGCGAGACGGCCGCGTTCTACGTGCGTGAAGGCGACCAGCGCGTGTGCCTGTTCCGCATCCAGGCGCAGCGCTCGGTGCGCACGCACCTGCGCGAGGGCGACCGCTTCCCGCTCGACGTCGGCGCGGCCGGGCGTGTGCTGCTTGCGTTCAGCGGCACGCGCGGCGGCGACTACGAGAAGACGGCCGAGCAGGGCTACGCGGTATCGATCGCCGAGCGCGATCCGGAAAGCGCGGCAATCGCGTGCCCGGCATTCGGCGTCGGCCGCGTGCTCAGCGGCGCGATCTCGCTCGGCGTGCCGCGGTATCGCTTCAACAAGAAGGTGCTGGCCGACTACCTGCCGCGCGTGCAGGCGGCCGCCGCCGAGCTGACGCATGCGCTCGGCGGCGATCTGCCCGCCGCAGGTGCGGCATTTCGCGCGGCCGACCAGCTCGGCGCGCTGCTCGAGTAGCGCCGCGCGCGGCTGAGCGCGCCTCGAAGTCTGCCTTGCAGTCCGCCTCGCACGACGCATACACCAACCAGGAGACAAGCATGTTCGTTCCCGACCCGCAGGCCGCTCACGCGGCCGGCGCGCACCGTCGCGCGTCCACCGGCCCGATTCATCCGAAACCGTTCGACGCCGGCGCGCAGGGGCCGCTCGCGGGCGTGCGCGTCGTCGACCTGTCGCGCCTGATGGCCGGCAACATGCTGAGCGTGCAGCTCGCCGATTTCGGCGCGGACGTCGTGAAGGTCGAGAGCGAGCGCGGCGATACGCTGCGTGCGGTCGGCGCGGGCGGGATCAGCACGAACTGGAAGGTATACGGGCGCAACAAGCGCAGCGTGTGCGTCGACCTGCGCGCGCCCGAGGGCATCGACATCGTCCGCCGGCTGGTGCGCGACGCGGACGTGTTCGTCGAAAGCTTCAAGCCCGGCGTCGCCGAGAAGATGGGGCTCGGCCCGGACGACCTGCTCGCGATTCGCCCCGAGCTGGTGATCGCGCGGATCTCCGGCTGGGGGCAGACCGGGCCGTATCGCCACAAGCCGGGCTTCGGCACGCTCGCGGAAGGATATGCGGGGTTCGCGGCGATCAACGGCTTCGCCGATCGCGAACCGGTGCTGCCGCCGATGTTCCTCGGCGACATGACGGCCGGGCTGTCCGGCGCGATCGCCGTGCTGGTCGCGCTGCATGCGCGCGACGCGCACGGCGCGGCGGGGCAGGTGATCGACGTGTCGCTGTTCGAGCCGCTGCTGTCGATCCTCGGCCCGGCCGCCGCGAACTATGTGATGACCGGCAAGATCAAGGAACGCACCGGCAGCCGCTCGTCGAACACCGCGCCGCGCAACGCGTATCGGACCCGCGACGGCAAGTGGCTGTGCCTGTCGAGTTCGACACAGGCGATGGCCGAGCGGCTGTTCCGCGCGATCGGCCGCTCGGAGCTGATCGACGATCCGCGCTACGCGACCAACGTGCAGCGCGTGCAGCACGCGGAAGCGCTCGATGCGATCGTCGGCGAATTTATCGCCGCGCGCGATCTCGATGCCAATCTCGCGTTCTTCGAAGAAGCGGGCGTGACGGTCGGGCCGATCCAGGATATCGCGCAGATCGTTCAGGACCGCTATGTGATCGAGCGCGAGGCGCTCGTCGAGCTGCCGGACGACGACGTCGGCAGCCTGCCGATGCACAACATCACGCCGCGCCTGTCGGCCACGCCCGGCACGTTCCGCCGGCCCGCGCCCGCGCTCGGCGAGAACAATCGCGAGATCCTGCTGCCGCTGCTCGGCGAACGCGAATACGAGCGGCTCGCGGGGCTGGGCGTGATCCGCACGCGGTAGGCGCGACGTGCGACGCGGCCGCGAAGGACGGCCGCCGCACCCTGGACATTGCATGGAGGAGACAACCATGAAACCACGCTGGACCCATCGGCCGCCCGGCTCGAACTGGGGGGATTTCGGCCCGGACGATCAGAAAGGGCGCCTGAACTGGCTGACCGCCGACGCGGTGCTGCGCGGCGTCGCGGAAGTGCGCGAAGGCCGCGTGTTTTCGCTGAGCCTGCCGCTCGACGTGCCGCGCGGCGGCGGGTTGAACGCGCGGCGCCGGCCGCCGGCGATCATGCCGGCGCTGCTCGGCGACAAGCCGTACTTCGGTTATCGGGCGGATGAACAGGTTGCGAACGCAACCGATGTCGTCTGCGACGATTCGTTCTGCATGCACTCGCAGTTCTCGACGCAGTGGGATGCGCTGTCGCACGTCGGCTCGCTGTTCGATCCGGCGGGCGACGGCGAGCGGGCCCGCATGTTCTACAACGGCTACCGGATGGACGAGCACATCCGGGTGCCCGAAGCGGGGGCGCCGCGCGGCGGCGCGCGCGCGCTCGGCATCGAGGTGATGGCGCAGACGGGCGTGCAGGGGCGCGGCGTGCTCGTCGACCTGCGGCGCCACTTCGGCGACGAGCGGCGCAAGATCGGCTACGCGGAGTGGATGGCGGTGCTGCGCGCGGACGACGTGATCGTCGAGCGCGGCGACATCGTGTGCGTGCATACGGGCTTCGCCGATCGCCTGCTCGACGCCGACGCGCGCGGCGAACCTACCGCGCCGGACGTGTGCTGCGTGCTCGACGGCAACGACCCGCGCCTGCTCGAATGGATCGACGCGTCGGGGCTCGCCGCGCTCGCGGCGGACAACCACGCGGTCGAGGAGCGACCGCGCGATGCGCGGGCGCGCGAGCGGCCCGGCGCGCTGATGCCGTTGCACGAGCTGTGCCTGTTCAAGCTCGGCATTCACCTCGGCGAGCTGTGGCACCTGACGCCGCTTGCCGACTGGCTGCACGCGCACCGGCGCAACCGCTTCCTGCTGACCGCGCCGCCGCTGCACCTGCGCGGGCTCGTCGGGTCGCCGGTCAATCCGGTCGCCACCGTATGAACGCCGGCGCCGCGCGCATGTCGCGCCGGTGCCGGGTTTGCCGCTTCGCCGCTCTGCGCAGGCCGCGCGGGCGGATCATCGAGGAATCGCCATGTCCCATTCCCATGCGGCGTCGATCGCCGCCCGCATCGACCGCCTGCCCGCGACGGCCAGCATCTGGACGCTCGTGCTGTTCCTGAGCGTCGGCGGGTTTTTCGAGGTCTACGACCTGTTCCAGATGACCTACCTGCCGCCCGGGTTGATCCGCGACGGCATCTTTCACGCGGGCTCGCACGGCGTGCTCGGCATGTCGGACCAGGGCGCGCTCGGCGCGGCGACGTTCGCCGGGCTGTTCGTCGGCGAGATGTTCGTGTCGCGCCTCGCGGACCGCTTCGGGCGGCGCGCGCTGTTCACCGGCGCGCTGCTGCTCTACACGGCGGCGAGCCTGGCGATGTGCGTGCAGACGCATGCGCTCGGCATCCTCGTGTGCCGTTTCATCGCGGGCTGCGGCATCGGCGCGGAACTGATCACGATCGGCGCGTTCCTGACCGAGCTGGTGCCGAAGGCGGTGCGCGGCCGCGCGTTCGCGCTGTGCTTCGCGGTCGGCTATCTCGCGATGCCCGTGCTGGCGCTGGTGTCGTGGTTATGGGTGCCGCACGATCCGCTCGGCATGTCCGGATGGCGCTGGGTCGTGCTGCTCGGCGGCAGCGGCGCGGTTTTCGTCTGGTGGCTGCAGTCGCGGTTGCCGGAGTCGCCGCGCTGGCTCGCCCACACGGGCCGTGAGGCCGAGGCCGAAGCCGTGCTGCAGCGGCTCGAGCAGGCCGTCGAGCGGGAATCCGGCCGGCCGCTGCCCGCGGTCCCGACGCCGGTCGCAGCGGCCACGGCCACTGCCGCGCCGCGCACGCCGTCGATGTGGGATGCGCGGCATCGCGGCCGCACGACGATGCTGATCGCGTTCAATGCATTCCTGAGCATCGGTTTCTTCGGCTTCAGCCAGTGGCTGCCGACGCTGCTCGCCGCGCAGGGCGCGAGCGTCACGAAGAGCCTCTGGTATGCGTTCGTGATCGCCTTCGCGTATCCGGTGTCGCCGTTCGTCGCCGGCCTGCTCGCCGACCGGGTCGAGCGCAAATGGCTGATCGTCGCGTCGGCGTTCGGCGTCGCGCTGTTCGGCACCGCGTTCGCGATGTCGGCGCAGGCGCCGTTCGTGATCGCATTCGGCTTGCTCGTCACGCTGTCCAACACGGTGCTCGCGAGCAACGGCACCGCGTACCAGTCGGAAGTGTTTCCGACCGAGATCCGCGGGCGCGCGCTCGGCTTCGTGCATTCGATCGGCCGCCTGACGGGCATCGCGAGCAGTTTCATCGTCGCGCTGCTGCTCGAACGCGCCGGGGTGTCGGCCGTGTTCGTGCTGATCGGCGGCAGCATGCTGATCGTGATGGTGTCGATCGGCGTGTTCGGGCCGCGTACCAACAACCGGGCACTGGACGAGATCGCGGACGGCGCCGAGCACGCGGCGGCGTTGCGCGGGCTCGCCGAAGCGCCGACCGGGCGTGTCGATGGGCGGCGAAAATTGGGCTAGCATCCTGATTCAACGCGGCAACTGGGCACCTCGCCCATCGACCATCGCCATGAAACCCGTTGCCGTCGTATTGCACGGCCCGACCAGTGCAGGGAAGAGCAGCCTGGCCAGGGCGCTCCAGCAAGGGTCGGACGTGCCGACGTTTCACGTCTCGCTCGACGCGTTCGTCGAGATGTCGCGCCGGCGTGACATGCGATCGGACGAGGAGCTGAATCAGGCGCTGAGACTCCACCAGCTCAACCTGCAGTCGACGCTCGCACGGATCGCGGCCAGCCATTTCGAGATCGTGCTGGATCTCGTGCTCCGGGATCCGGCCGCGCTCGACGCATGCATTGCCGCGCTGTCGCCGCGTCGGACCTTCGTCATCGGCGTGACGTGCCCGCTGGATATCCTCGAACAGCGCGAACGCGCGAGGCCGGATCGCGGCGAGGGCATGGCCCGCTCCCAGTTCGGGCATCCGGCTTATTCGCGGCCTTACGCGCTGCGCATCGACACGTCGACATGCACGCCGGAAGAGGGCGCGCGCCGCATCCGTGCCCACGTCGACGCGCTGCGCGAGTGATCGTCGTCGCGCTTGATCCGGACAGGCTGCGTTCTCCCTTAAACTCGCCGGCACCGAATGTCATCGGCCACGCGGATGATGTCGTTCGCACGCGACAAATCGCATTGTGCCGACAAGCGGAAAATTCGCGATGAAACCGATTCCGAAGTGTTCGTGCCGATAACCGGTTTTTCATGTTTCGAACGGATTGAAAGCGAATTTCAAGCGGATTCACGCGCCGACAGGCCGTGCGAAGCGGTTCCAGCGGGTAAACGCCAGGTTATAGGCCCGTCGTGTCCAGACAGGGGATTCATGGATTGAATGCGCGCCGATTCAAAATATAAATTTCGGAAAGACTTTGGCACGGGATATGCTTCGCAGTTCTTATCCGAATGAATCATGCGCCGGCTATTCGTCGGAAAAATCAGGCTGGAGCATGAACCGCCCGGATCTGACAAGCCGATTGTTTAGAGGATGAACAGTTTGTGAATTCGGCGCGGCAGTGCGAAGCTGCCCGCGGAACAGCGTCGTACACGGATTGAGTTGGGTGACTTGAAACGCAGGCCGTAACTCCTAGCGACGGCCACTACTGACAGTTCAGGATATGACATTACTGATTGGGGTCCCTCTGGAGACGGCCAACGAGGAACGGCGCGTAGCGACGGTTCCCGACGTGGTCGAAAAGCTGATCAAGCTCGGGTTCTCGGTGGCCGTGCAAAGCGGTGCCGGCACCGGCGCGAACTTCAGCGACGACGACTACCGCACGGCCGGGGCCGAAGTCGTGGCGACGGCCGCCGATCTGTGGGGCCGCAGCGATATCGTCCTCAAGGTGCGCCCGCCGAGCAGCGAGGAAGTCGCGCTGTTGCGTGAAGGCAGCACGCTGGTCGGCTTCGTCTGGCCGGCGCAGAACCCCGAACTGATGCAGCAGCTGGCCGCGAAGCGGGCCACGGTGCTGGCGATCGATTCCCTGCCGCGCACGCTGTCGCGCGCGCAGAAGATGGATGCGCTCACGTCGATGGCCGGCGTGAGCGGCTACCGCGCCGTCATCGAGGCGGCCCATGCGTTCGGCCGTTACTTCAACGGGCAGATCACGGCCGCGGGCAAGGTGCCGCCGGCCAAGGTGTTCGTCGCCGGCGCGGGCGTCGCCGGCCTCGCGGCCATCGGCACGGCCGCCGGCCTCGGCGCGATCGTGCGCGCCAACGACACGCGCGCGGAAGTGGCCGACCAGGTCAAGTCGCTCGGCGGCGAATTCGTCAAGGTCGACTACGAGGAAGAGGGCTCGGGCGGCGGCGGTTATGCGAAGGTGATGAGCGAAGGCTTCCAGCAGGCGCAGCGCGCGATGTACGCGCAGCAGGCCAAGGATGCGGACATCATCATCACCACCGCGCTGATTCCCGGCAAGCCGGCACCGAAGCTCATCACGGCCGAGATGGTGCAATCGATGAAGCCGGGCAGCGTGATCGTCGACATGGCCGGCGAGCAGGGCGGCAATTGCGAGCTGACGGTGCCGGGCGAGGCGGTGGTCCGCCATGGCGTGACCATCGTCGGCTACACGGATCTCGCGTCGCGCCTGGCGCGACAGTCGTCGACGCTGTATGCGACCAACCTGCTGCGCGTGATCGAGGAGCTGTGCAAGGCGAAGGACGGCACGATCAACGTCGACTTCAATGACGACGCGATCCGCGGCCTCACGGTCATCAAGGAAGGCAACGTGACCTGGCCGCCGCCGCCGATCCAGCAGCCGGCAGCGGTACCGAAACCCGCGGCGGCGCCGGTTGCGGCAACCGCGTCCAAGGGCCACGGGCACGGCAGCGGCGAGCCGATGTCGGCGAAGTCGCTCGCGATCGTGTTCGCCGTCGGCGCACTGGCGTTCCTGCTGGTCGGCCAGTTCGCGCCGGCCACGTTCCTGTCGCACTTCACGGTGTTCGTGCTGGCCTGCTTCGTCGGCTACATGGTGATCTGGAACGTCACGCCGTCGCTGCATACGCCGCTGATGAGCGTCACCAACGCGATCTCGTCGATCATCGCGATCGGCGCGCTGGTGCAGGTCGCGCCGCCGCTGGGCGAGGCCGCGGCCGGCGACCGGCCGTCGGGGCTGATCCTCGGCCTGGCGGTGGGTGCGCTGACGCTCACGGCCGTCAACATGTTCGGCGGCTTCGCGGTGACGCGCCGCATGCTGGCGATGTTCCGCAAGTAAGGAGACGACAACAATGACTTCCAACCTGACTACCGTCTCCTATATCGGCGCGGCCATCCTCTTCATCCTCAGCCTCGGCGGGCTGGCGAACCCCGAGACCGCGCGCCGCGGCAACCTGCTCGGCATGATCGGGATGCTGATCGCCGTGCTCGCCACCGTACTCGGCCCGCGCGTGTCGGCCGAAGGCATTCCGTATGTCGTGGCCGCGCTGGTCGTCGGCGGCGCCGTCGGCCTCGTCGCCGCGAAGAAGGTGCAGATGACGCAGATGCCCGAGCTGGTTGCGCTGATGCACAGCCTGGTCGGTCTCGCGGCCTGCCTGGTGGGCTTCGCCAGCTACATCGATACGTCGGTGCAGTTCAGCGGCGCGGAGAAGGCCATCCACGAAGTGGAGATCTACGTCGGCATCCTGATCGGCGCGGTGACCTTCGCGGGCTCGGTCATCGCGTTCGGCAAGCTCTCCGGCAAGATCGGCGGCAAGCCGCTGCTGCTGCCGGCGCGGCACTGGCTCAACCTCGCCGCGCTGCTGATCGTGATCTATTACGGTCGTGCGTTCCTGCATGCGGAGACGATCCAGGACGGCATGACGCCGCTCATCGTGATGACGGTGGTGTCGCTGCTGTTCGGCGTGCACATGGTGATGGCGATCGGCGGCGCGGACATGCCCGTCGTGGTGTCGATGCTCAACAGCTACTCGGGCTGGGCGGCGGCGGCCACCGGCTTCATGCTCGGCAACGACCTGCTGATCGTGATCGGCGCGCTGGTGGGCTCGTCGGGTGCGATCCTGTCGTACATCATGTGCCGCGCGATGAACCGCAACTTCATCAGCGTGATCGCGGGCGGCTTCGGCACCGGCAGCGGTGCGCCCGCGGCGGCAGGCGCCGGTGCGCAGCCGGCCGGCGAGGTGGTGGCGGTGAGCGCGCTGGAGACGGCCGAACTGCTGCGCGATGCCAAGAGCGTGATCATCGTGCCCGGGTACGGGATGGCGGTGGCGCAGGCCCAGCACACGGTGCATGAACTCACGAAGGTGCTGCGCGAGAAGGGCGTCGACGTGCGTTTCGCGATCCATCCGGTGGCCGGCCGCATGCCGGGGCACATGAACGTGCTGCTCGCCGAGGCGAAGGTGCCTTACGACATCGTGATGGAGATGGACGAGATCAACGGCGATTTCCCGGAAGCCGACGTGTCGATGGTGATCGGTGCGAACGACATCGTGAACCCGGCCGCGCAGGAAGATCCGGCCAGCCCGATCGCCGGCATGCCGGTGCTCGAGGTGTGGAAGGCCAAGACGTCGATCGTGATGAAGCGCAGCATGGCGTCCGGCTACGCGGGCGTCGACAATCCGCTGTTTTACAAGGACAACAACCGGATGCTGTTCGGCGATGCCAAGAAGATGCTGGACGAGGTTTTCGGGGCGTTGAAAGCCTGACGGTCGGGGCGCACGGGCGGGTGCGTGTTCGGGGCGAGCGCTCAGCGGCCGTGGTGTCGAACGGCGGGTTGATCGGGGCCCGGCGCGCCCGCCATGCGTATCGGGAAGATCACGGAAGTGCGAGACGGGATCGGATGTTTCGCACTTCCGGGAAAAGAGCGCGATCGATCGTCGGTGCGCGGATCGACGAACCATGCGAATGATGCCGTTGGAGCGGGCGGCGGTTCCATCATCGGCGTGACGATTGCCGAAGCCTGGCCGGCCGCCGGAATGATGCTGGTCGACCGCTGTCCCGTGTGAACGTGCTATCGCGCCTATCCGCACGAATCAGGCACCAGATCCTCGCCAGCCGTCGATGCCGCAGCTTGCCGCAAACGGTACCGGCGCCTCTCCTCTCCGTTCCGCATGTCACGCAGCCGCGCCGGTGGTTCCCACACGACTGCGCGTGACGATGTCGCCTATCCAGCCGCTCCCAGTTCCGCGAAACCGGTGATCCTTGCGTCGCATGCGCGCGCCAGCGCCAGGTCGTGACTCGAAAAAAAGACGGCACGGTCCGCCGCCAACGTCCTGAACAGGTCGACGAGCACCGCACGCGACGCGGCGTCGAGCCCGTTGCCCGGTTCGTCGGCGATCACGACGGTGGGCGCGCCGAGTGTCGTCGCCGTCAGGAACAGTTTCTTGCGCGTGCCGAGCGACATCTGCTCGAAGCGCTTGTCCATATGCGGGGCGAGCCCGAATCGATCGGCCAGCTCGAGCGTGCGGGTGTCGACGACGGTTTTCTTGGCGGCCGCCACGAGATCGAGAAACGCGCGTCCGGTCTGGAACGGATACGTCAGGCAATCGTCGGGTACGTACGCCAGCGCGGATTTCGCCGCGAGCGGCGCGGTGCGCAGGGAATGGCCGCCGAGCCAGACTTCGCCTTCGTCCGCGTCGATCGTGCCGGCGAGAATGCCGAGCAACGTCGATTTGCCGCTGCCGTTTTCGTCGCACAGCGCCACGCACCCGGCGCCGGATGCGAAGTTGAGCCCTTGGAAGATGACGCGCTTGTCGAAGCGCTTGCCGAGATTGTCGAAGCGGAGCATGGATCGGGTAATCAAACGAAAACTTGCCAGGCCAGCGTGACCCAGACCACGGTCAGCGCGATGCCCAGCAACACGGATTGTCGGGACGCGTAGCGTTGCGGCAGATAGTGTAATGCGACGAGCGGTGCGCCCGAGCACACGAGCGCCGCCGCCATCCGCGATGACAGCACGCCGTGCGTCACCAGCAACAGCGGGGCGATGGCGGCGAACGGCAGCGCCAGCGCGGCAACGGTCAGCCAGTCGGCCCGGCGCTTCTCGAAGGTCGATAGCGGCAACGACTGCATGAAGTGCGATGCATGCAGGTGCGCCGCCTGCAAATCGCGATACGTCGTCGCCGCGATCAGCGCGATGACGGCCTGCGCGATCAGCGTCAGCGGAACGGCGCGGTGGTCGAACCCCCAGAGCGCAAGCAGGAAGCATGTCGAAGCGGTGACCGCACCCATCATCAGGCAGTGCCCGGCGGTGCTCGCGGCGCGATCCCGCAGGATGCCGATCTGCAGCCTCGCGATGGGCGGCAGCCCGTTCCGGACACGGACGCGGATCGCATCCGCGATGCGACGCGAGAATGCCCCCGGCATTTCCGAACGGGCGGCCCGCGCAGGGGCCGTATGCGCAATCGTGAAAGCCGCGAGCAACAATGCCACGGTCAGCCACGCGGGACGTAACGCCCCCTCGGCGTGAAAGCCGCCGATCAGGAAGACATTGGCAACGATCAACGCGATTGCATTGCGCAGGTTGCGCGACAGCGCGGTCAATTGCCATCCGAGCGTGATCAGGAACAGGTCGAGAACGAACAGGTAGTTGATCGCCTTTTGCGGCAGGAAGGCGAGCGCGATGGCGGCGGCGAGCACGGGCAGCAGCAGCGGCGTACTCGCGACGATCACGACGATCGTGTCGATGGCGCGACGGCGGCCGCTGGAGACGGGCAAGGACGCGAGGAAGGTGGCGAACGGCCCCCCGGTGATGGCACGACGCTGCGCCAGCACCCACAGGATGCCCACGGCTTCGAGCAGGTGCACCCACGCGAACCGCCATTCGATGCCATGCGACGGCGCCAGCGCCGCGAGTACCGGCGCACCCAGAATTCGCGTCTGCGAAAACACCGGCATCGCCGGCAGCAACAGCATGGCCAGCAGGAGCAGCGCCTGCCAATGCCTGCGCACCAGGTTCGACGTCGCGAGTGCGTACCACCTCAGTCGGCAAGACAACATCGCTTCCAGCTCCCTTTCACGGTGCAAACGAACCCGGCATCCTGCCACGGTGGTCGCCGCGGCACAACCATCCCCGCCTTTGGCGGCCGGGGCGGCACGCACGAGATCACTGTGCCGCATGAGAAACCGATGCTGCGAATCGCCGCGTCGGCGGGCGGGGCACGGTGGCACGAGGTATCCGTCAGCGTAGCGGATTCACGCGCACGACGCCGACGCGGATCGTTCGGCAGATGCGGGACAGGTGCGCGGCAAGTCGCGACACGCGCGTCATACGGCTCGGGTATGCTGGACGAATGCCGGGCGGATGAACGGGCAGGACCGCAACACGGCACGCCACACCACACGCGATCGCATCGCAACCACCGGCCGCACCGGGCCGATTTCAACTCAGGAACAGGGATTCGACATGGCGGAACTGGACAACGAGCTGTATGAGCGCATCGGCGCGCTGAGCGACGCGGGCGATGCGTTGATGGAAGACGGCGACTACGAAGGCGCACTGGAGAAATTCCGGGCAGGATTCGACCTGCTTCCCGAACCGAAGACCAACTGGGAGGCCGGAACGTGGTTGATGGCCGCGATCGGCGACGCGAATTTCCTTCAAGCGGACTACGCGGCCGGGTGCGAGAATCTCGGCCAGGCGATGCACTTCCCCAACGCGATCGGCAACCCGTTCCTGCACCTGCGGCTCGGCCAGTGCCAGTTCGAACTGGGCAATCTCGACCGCGCGGCCGACGAACTGATGCGCGCATACATGGCGGGCGGGCCGGAGCTGTTCGAGGACGAGGATGCCAGGTACTTGCGATTCCTTGCCACGCGTGCGGAAGGCATCGAGACGCCCTGACGCGCGCCGTGCGTGCCGGCTGGCGGCCGGAATCGCGAGCAGGCTTTGGCGGCCGCGCCGCGCCGCGATGCGATGCGATTTCTGGCGTTTTCTCCACGTGTGCACGACCTGCCCATGAACCTGACCTTTCCCCTCGCCGCCCAATCCGATGCCGAAACGCTGGTCGCGATTCGCATCGCCGCGATGCGCGACAGCCTCGAGCGCATCGGCCGCTTCGATCCGCGGCGTGCGCGCGAACGCTTTCTCGCGTCGTTCGACCCGGCGCTATGCCGCTTCATCGAAGCCGATGGCGTGAACGCGGGTTTCTTCGTGGTTCGGCCGCAGGAAGACCACTGGTTGCTCGACCATCTGTACATCGTGCCCGCGCACCAGGGAAAGGGCATCGGCGCGGCCGTGCTGCAGCGGATCTTTGCCGAGGCCGACGCGCAGCGCGTGCCCGTGCGTGTCGGCGCACTGCGCGGCAGCGATTCGAACCGTTTCTATGCGCGGCACGGCTTCATGCAGGCCGACGAAGCGGAGTGGGACATCTACTACGTGCGCGAACCGGGTTCGGCGACGGCGTAGATCGCACATGCCCGCGCGTCGTGACGACGCATGCGGGGTGTGATCCAGGTGAGCGCATCAGCGTTTTCCCGGATATCGAATGCGCGGCGCATGCCGATGATGCAGAGAGAATATAACTACATGATCCGAGGCCAATCATGACGACATCTGCAACAAACGGACCGAATGCGGTATCGCCTGAAACGACCGGGGCGGCAGCGACATCCGACGACGCGGATGGCGTGCCGTCGATCCTGCTGGTTGACGACGAGCCGAGCGTGCTGTCGGCGCTCCGGCGCGTGTTCCGGCCCGCCGGCTACGAGATCCTGACCGCGGAAAGCGGCGAGGCCGCCCTCGAGGTGCTGGCGTCGACCGAAGTCGACCTGATCGTGTCCGACATGCGGATGCCCGGCATGAGCGGCGCGGAGTTCCTGGCCCGTGCCCGGGCGCTCTACCCGGACACGATGCGTATCCTGCTGACCGGTTATGCGGAGATCGCGTCGGTCATGCAGGCCGTCAACGAGGGCGGCGTCTATCGCTACCTGAACAAGCCGTGGGACGATCACGACCTGCTGCTGACCATCGAACAGGCGCTGGAGCAGCGCCGTTTGCGGCACGAGGCGGCGCGGCTCGCCGCGCTGACGGAAGCGCAGAACGAAGCGCTGCGCCGTTTCAACACGGAACTCGAAACGCAGGTTCGCGCGCGCACCGAGGAACTCGGGCAGACCGTGATGTTCCTCGAAGCCGCACAACGCGATCTGAAAAGCAGCTTCACCGCGATGGTCCAGGTGTGCGCGAGCATGATCGAGATGCGTTGCGGGTCGGCCAGCGGTCACGCGATGCGGGTCGGCGAGATTGCGCGACGGCTCGCGCTGGCCTCCGGGATGAGCGAGCTGCATGCGCAGGACGTCTACTTCGCGGGGCTGCTGCATGGCATCGGCAAGCTGTCGCTGCCGGACGAATTGCTGCACAAGCCGCTCACGCGGATGACGGCGGAAGAGCACGGCCTGTTCCAGCAGCATCCGCTGCGCGCGCAGATGGTGCTGACGCCGGTCGCGCAATTGCACAAGGTCGCGTCGATCGTGCTGCACCAGTACGAGCGCTTCAACGGGCGCGGCACGCCGGACGGGCTGGCCGGCGACTCGATCCCGCCGGGCTCGCGGATCGTCGCGATCGCACGCGATTTCGAGGGGCTGCGCAATGGCGACATCGGTGCGCCGCATTCGGTCGAGCAGGCGCTCGACGCAATGCGTTCGCAGGCCGGCGTGCGTTACGACCCGCGCATCGTCGAAAACCTCGCCGAACTGATGCGGGACCCGGCGAGCCTCGGCATCGCGGCGTCCGTCGCGGAGATCAAGTCCGCGCAGCTGCGCGAGGGGATGCAGCTCGCCGACGATCTGCGCACGCATCGCGGCGTGCTGCTGATGACCAAGGGCAGCGTGATGTCCGCACACCAGATCGAGCTCGTGCGCCGCTTCGAGACACGCGAGGGGACGGCGTTCGACATCCTCGTGCTGGCCGGCCAGGCGGCGAAGCCGGCGCAGGGCGTGCCGAATGCTGGCGCGGCGCCTGCCTGAGCCCGGACGCGCGGCCTGACGGCCGCGGTGCGCACGCGCGCCGCGGCAACGCACTCACCTCGATTCGGGCGCTCGATCATGCACGGCACCTACAATCTTCCGCTCGTCCTGCTGTCGGTCGCGATCGCGACGCTGGCCTCCTATACGACACTCGACCTCGCCGCCTTCATTTCGCTGCTCGACAACCCGAAGCTCAGGCGCATGTGGCTGGGTGGCGGCGCGGCGGCGATGGGGACGGGCATCTGGTCGATGCATTTCGTCGGCATGCTCGCGTTTTCACTGCCGATTCCGCTCGGCTACGCGTTGCCGGATACGGGCGCGTCGCTGGCGATTGCCGTGCTCGTGTCGTACTTCGCGCTGTATGTCGTCACGCGCGCGCGGCTGGGCTGGCGGCGGCTGCTCGCGGGCGGCGTGCTGATGGGCGGCGGGATCGCCGGCATGCATTACGCGGGGATGGCCGCGATGCGCATGGCGCCCGGCATTCGCTACGATGCCGTGCTGTTCGCCGCGTCGATCGGCATCGCGGTGATCGCGTCGACCGCCGCGCTGTGGATCGCGCAGGCGCTGCGCGCGCGGCAGGCGCGCCATGCGACCGCCCAGCGCGTCGGCGCGGCCGTCGTCATGGGCGTCGCGATTACCGGCATGCACTACACGGCGATGGCGGCCGCGCATTTCGCGCCGGACGCGCGATGCGGGGCCGCGAACGGAGTCGACACGCCGTGGCTCGCGACGACCGTCGCGCTGTTTACGACGGGAACCCTGGTCGTCACGCTGTTGCTCAGCCGATTCGATGCGCGCACAACCTTCCTGCGCGGGATGACCGATACGCTCGAGCGGCTCGTGCGCTTGCGCACCGTCGAACTGGAACGCGCGCTGCACCGCTACGAACAGACGACGGCGATGCTGCAACGGACACGCGAGAACATGGCGACCGAGATCGACGAACGCAAGGCCGCACAGGCGCGGCTCGAACAGGAGAAGGAGGAGCAGCGGCGCCTGTTGCATGCGCTCGAGGAAACCCACGTGCAGCTGCTGCAGTCGGAAAAGCTCGCGTCGATCGGTCAGCTCGCGGCCGGTGTCGCGCACGAGATCAACAATCCGATCGGGTTCGTCAGCGCGAACCTCAATACGTTGAAGACGTGGGTGCGCAGCCTGCTCGACGTGATCGCCGCGCATGAAGCCGCGCTGCCGCAGCTCGATCCGGCCGCGCGCGATGCGCTGACGGCACTGGGCCGCGCGGCGGACCTCGACTACGTGCGCGGCGAGATCGCGACGCTGATCGACGAGTCGATCGACGGCGCGTTGCGCGTGCGGCGCATCGTGCAGGACCTGCGCGATTTCTCGCGCCCGGCCAGCGACGAGTGGAGCGTGGTCGACCTTCGTGCAGGGCTGGAAAGCACGCTCAACGTCGTCCACAACGAACTCAAGTACAAGGCCGAGATCGTGCGCGACTACGGCGACGTGCCGCAGGTCGAATGCCTGCCGTCGCAATTGAACCAGGTCTTCATGAACCTGCTGGTGAACGCGGCGCAAGCGATTCCCGAGCGCGGCGTGATCACGATCCGCACGTCGAGCGACGGCGAGCAGGTGTCGATTGCGATCAGCGACACCGGCACGGGCATGACGCCCGATGTCGTCCGGCGGATCTTCGATCCGTTCTTCACGACGAAGCCGGTCGGGCAGGGCACGGGGCTCGGCTTGTCGGTGTCGCACGGGATCGTCGAGCGCCATCGCGGCACCATCGACGTGACGAGCGAACCCGGGCGCGGCACGACGTTCTGCGTTCGGCTGCCGATCCGGCGGGCCGGCGGAAACGCGAACGAAAGCGTGAACGAGACTGCGGCCGTGGCGGAGGTTAGCGCCGGTCCAGCAGCGTATCGCTCAGGACACTGAACGCCGCGGCCGGCAGCTCGTGCAGATGCTCCACCACGCTGCTGACCGGATAGAACGCTTCGACCGAATCGTCGAGAATCCCGACGCCGATCAGTTCGACGCGCCGCTCGCGCAGCGCATCGACGCGTGCGCGCAGGTCGGTGCGCAGGATCGCCGGATTGCCGTCGCCGGTTGCCGGATAGCCGTCCGACAGCACCATCAGGATCCGCCGCCGCGCACGCTGCGCCAGCAGCCGTTCGGCGGCCCAGCTCAACGCCTCGCCGTCGGGATTCTCGTGGCCGCATTCGATGCACGCGAGGCCGCTCGGGTTGTCGGAATCGAAGCGCTTGTAGACGCGCAGGTCGAGCCGTTCGACGAAGCGGTTATAGCCGAACGTGTCGCGGCCGGCGTCGATCCAGCGCTGGTAGTGCGCGCGCATCGCGGCGTCTTCGACGGAGCTGTAGCCGAGCGCCTCACACGCGAAGCCGAGCTGCATCAGCGCATCGCACAGCGCCGCCGCGCACAGGCGGGCGAGCTCGATCTTCCTGCCGGCCATCGACCCGCTGCAATCGATCAGCAGGCCGACGGCCGCGTCGCGCCCGGGCGCGGCGCGCCGGACACGGAACGGCGTGCGGTAGCCGGGCGACGTGACGAGGCGGGCGAGCGCCATCCGGTCGAGTTTGCCGCGCTCCTGTTCGCGCTTCCAGCGCGTCTGTTCGTCCACTTTCAACGCGCGTTCGAGTCGCAGCTTGAGCGGCTCGGTCTGCGCGCGGGCCGCGCTTCGCAGGCGGTGCCAGCGCGCCGCGTCGCCCTTGCCGGTGAAGTCCGTCACCGTGTCGAATGCGGTGGTCAGCGGGACCGACAGCAGCGGCCGATGGTCCGCGGACAGGCGGATCGTGCCGGGTGTCGCATCGCCTGGCGTCGGTGATGCCGTGGACGATTCCGTGTCGGCGATTGCGCCCGCGCCCGATTCGGCCGAAACCGGCGCACGTGCATCGTCCGGCGCGCCCGGTCCGTCCGATTCGAATTCGGCGGCGACGCTGTCGCTGTCGATCGTGCTGCCCGGATCGGCCGTGAACATCATGTTGTTCGCACCGGCCGAGGCCAGCGCGCGGACGCGCTCGACGATCCGGTGCGCGGCGCGGATGCTGTCGGCCGTCGAAGTCGCGGCGCGCGCTTCGTCGACGAGATCGTCCGACGCGGCGAGCGTCGCGTCGAGCGACGGGATGCGCTCGATCGTGGCTGGCGGTTCGTCCCACAGCGCACGCTCGATGCGCCATACGAGCCTGTCGCGCCACGCCATCCGTGGCCAACGTCGAAGCGTATCGGCGGCCGACGCCACCCGCATTTGCCGCAGGAACGTCATCGCGCCGGGATAGCGCGCAACGAGGCGGCCGGCCGCGCGCCGGTCGTCGATCGCCTGCGCAATCGCGCGCACCGCGGGCGACGCCAGCGCGGCAACGGCATCGATCGCGCCGAAGCGGACACGCGCCGCATAGAGATCGACGAGGCCGACGATCGCGTCGTCGTCGACGTCGCCCGCGAGCAGCGTGTCGGGCAGCACCAGCAGGTCGCGCTGCGCGAGCGGGCCGTGGCGCGCGAACCGTACCTCGATGCCGTGTCGTTGCGCGAGCGTGCGGGCCAGCCGGGTCAGGTGGAGCGCGCGCGCATCGTCGTCGCGGTCCATCGCGTCAGGCCCCGACGTCGATGTAGTGGCGAATGATGCTGCGGATCAGGTCGGCGTCTTCCGCGCCGACTTTCGCATAGATCGTCGGGCCGGCGGCCGCTTCGGGATCGCCGGTGCGCAGCATCAGGTCGGCCCAGTCGATCAGGCGCCGCGTCGAGAACGCGCTGGCCAGATCCTCGCGGACGAACGCGGCGCGGCAGTCCGCCGCGATCGCCGCGAGCGTGCCGGCCATCGCCTCGGTCATGGCCGCGCCGAACGTGCGCTGCAGCACGCGCGCCTCGTCGGACGGCGGCAGGTAGTCGAGGCGGTACACGCGCCAGCGGTCGAGAAACGCCTCGTTCATCACGTTGGCGCCCTGGTACAGGTGGCGGAACTGCCCCATCGCGCCCGCCGCGTTGGCGGTCGCGAACAGCCGGAACGACGGATGCGGGACGACGATCTCGTTGCCTTTCTCCTTCAGCAACAGGCGTCCGGCCGGTTCGAGCACGGCGGTGAGCACCGCGAGGATGGCCGGTTCCGCGAAGTCGATCTCGTCGACGATGAGCCACAGCCCTTCGCGCATCGCGGTCGGCAGCACGCCGTCGACCCAGCGGGTCTCGCCGCCCTTGACGGTCCAGAACCCGACGAAGTCGCCGACCGTCGTCTGCCCGTTCATGTTCGAGCGCAGCACGCCGTGGCCGGCCAGCGCGGCGGCCTGCTCGATCAGGCTCGTCTTGCCGGTGCCGGTGTGGCCGATCAACAGGATGCGGCGGTTCTCGACGATGTCTTCCAGCACGTCCGTCGCGCGCGCGGTGAACAGGTAGGCGGGGTTCCGGGGCGGCACGAGCGGCCCGCCCGGGCCGCGCGGCATCGGCACGCCGCCCACCTGCACGACGTGCGCCGCATCGCCGGTGGCCGCCGGTCGCGATGCGTGCGCGTGTCGGAGGTCCCGCATGAACCGGTCGCGATGCACGGGGGCCGCATGGTCGCCCGTTTCGCGCCGGACGTAACCTTCCTGGATCCACCTGTGCAGCTTCGCATCGAGGTTGTCCGCGTCGACGACCGTATCGACCGACGTGCTGCCGTCGGGACGATGATGCTGGATGCGGTACATGTGCGCGCGTTCGGAGCGGCTGACAATCCATTGCCCGGCGGACGGGTCCGCCAGTTGCCGATAGACGCCGAGTACCGACGGGGCGGAGGGAGTGGGGTCAGCGGGTGCGTTCATGGTGGCGAGCGAGAGTGGGCGGCCGGCGCTTCATGCCTTCGATGCGTCGCGACGATTGTATATTTTTGGCGCGAAGGGCGACATTCGCGCGGGAATCGTTTCGTTTCGATGCGGCGCGTCGGCCTGCCGTCATCACGTGATGGCCAGGTGTAATGCGCCGCAGCATGATCTTTCGGCACCCTCGCCACGGAATCGAACCGCTTTTACTGTGCCGATCCGTCCGCAATGCCGCGACGCGTTGCAGTCCGTCGGCAACCTCCATGCGCGTCATCGTCGCTCGACCCCTCGCCTGACGCCGACCTCCGGGGCGTGCGACGAAGCCAACCCGTCACGTTGGATCGTGGGCCGTCACGCCTTGATCAACAGGGTGGAATTTCAGTACCGTAGCAGGCTTGATCGCCAGGCTCCCATCGCGCCTCCCCGGGTAGCCCGGCGTGACATCCAACCATGCGCCGGTCGTCGAATCCGGCGAAGGAGTGTTGAACGTGACGGTGACAGGAACGGACGAGCGGGTGATCCGACGTGCCAGCGCGCTGGATGCGCCGGCCGTGCTGGAGATCTTCGATGAAGTGATTGCGTGGTTCGTCGACATCGGCAACGACGGGCAATGGGGGCGCGAGCCCTGGTCAACGCAACCGAAGCGGATTGCGCTCGTGACGGAAGCCTGTGCGCTGCCTGACGCGTGGGTGGCGGAATCGCCCGACGGCCGCATCCTGGGCGCCTTGATCCTGGGCGAATCGATGCCCTACGTGCCGCCCGCGACCGAGCCGGAAATCTACGTGAGGGTGCTGGTTGCGTCGCGCGACGCGCGGGCGCGCGGTGTCGGCCGGCGGCTCATGGCCTTTGCGGATGAGCGCGCCCGGGCTGCCGGGGTGCAGCGCTTGCGGGTGGATTGTTATGGGGGCGGGACTGGCGCGCTGGTGCGCTTCTACGAGTCCTGCGGGTATGAGCGGCTGTCGACCTTCGACGTGGACGGGTGGCCGGGGCAGTTGTTGGGGCGCAATCTGTAACGGTGCGGGTCAGCCGCTTCGCATGCGACGCATCAGCCGACGCTCGATGCGCCGCCAGTGAAAAGGCTGCGGTACCGGTCGGCAGTGTAGCTTTGCCGAATCCGCCACGTGGTATTCGCCCGTTTCCGCGCGGCGTGATGTGGACGGGTGGCCGATTCCGCTTTGCCGCCCCCGGTTTCCAGTGTGATGACGGTTTGAACGCGCGTGCCGGTCAGCCGGTCAGCCGGAAACGGCCGGTGGTGCGACAGACGCCCGGTGGGCCGACGAGCCGGGATGCGCGGGCGTCTCGTGCACATCGTGCGCAACCGGCAGCGCAACCCGCACATAAAGAAACGCACGCCGCTCGCGATCGGGCAACACCTGCGGCCCGTAGCTGATCGTGACCGTGCCGTCGCGGATCTCGCCCGCCTGCGCGAAACGCCATGCGCCGGGGTCGCTGTCGAGCAGGAATTCGGCGCGCGCATACGCGAGCGGTTCGAACCGCTCGGGAATCGCGACCGGGCGCCCGTCGAGCTTGTCGAGCAACGCTTCGGCCACGTCGAAGCCGTAGCCGTCGCGCACGATGTCGCAGATGAAGCTGCCGGCGATGCGCGGATTGAGTTCGATCACGTGCGGCACGCCGTCGTGCACGATGCAGTCGAGGTGCACCGGCCCCCACGTCAGCCCGGCGGCTGCCGTTGCGCGCGTACCGACGTCGATCAGCGCGCGCAGCGTCGGCGTGTCGAGATCGAGTTCGGACGTATAGCCGCGTTCGAGAAAGCCGGCGCCGTGCCGCTTTAGCTTGCGCATCGCGCCGACATAGCGCCCGTCGAAATACTCGACGCAATATTCGCTGCCGCCCAGGAATTCCTCGATCACGATGCGCTCGGTCGCAAGCGCCTGTGCATCGGCTCGAGCGGCGGCTTGCGCGGCGGCGAGCGCGTCGAGTTGAGCGCGCACTTCGGCGATGTCCTCGCAGCGCCGCACGCCGTCGCTCGCCGAGCCTTCCGACGGCTTGACGACGACCGGGAAACGCAGCGGAGCGGCCGCGGCTGCGAGTGCCGCCGGCGCGGCCAGCGTGCCCGTGACGAATTGCGCGGCCGGGATGCCGTGCGCGGCGAGCAGTGCCTTCTGGTTCGACTTCGACACCGCGTGCGCGACGTGGCGCGCATCGGGGCCGGGCAGGCCGAGCGCGTAGGCGACCGATGCGGCGGTGCGCGCATAGGTGTCGTGCGCGGTCGTCACGCGCAGCGTGTCGATCTCGTCCGGATAACGCGCGCGCAGCCAGCCGGCGAGCAGTGCGGCATCGGGTTCGAGATTGACCGTCTCGACGCCGTCCGGAAAGACGCCGTCCAGACTGTGACCGGGCGCGGTGATGACGGTCACGGCCGCCTGGCGGGCGAGCGCGCCGCGCACGAGCGCGAGGCTGCTGCCGGTGGCGCGTGCGCCGATCACGATGAGTCGCTTCATGCTGGATCCTTGATCGGTGAAGAAGGGGGCATTGCGTGCCGGTCAACGTGCGCGCCGGCGCAGGCGCTGTGCCTCGAGGCGCGGCAGCAGATGCTGGACGACGCGCGGGAGCGTGTAGATCGGCAGCTGCGCGCACGTGAACACGAGCGCCATGGTGGGCGTCGCGGCGAGCCCGAGCGCGGCCCACATCAGGCCGACGTTGCGATTGGCGACGATCAGCGCGACATTGAGCCGTGTGCGGACGTCGCCGGGCGTGAGCCCGTACGCGATGATCTGGAAGCCCGCGTTGACGGCGAACGCGAGTGCGATGGCCGTCAACGCGCGGTGCGGCGCGTCGATGATCGATTGCTGCATGCCGGCCATCGTGCCGAGCGCGAACACCAGCAGCGCGGCGACGACGGTCGCATCGATCGGCGTCGCATAGCGGTCGAGCCGGGACCCCGCGAACCGCCGCACGAGCAGCGCAACGCCCTCGGCGCTGCCGATCAGCAGCGCGAGCCGCAACGCGAGATTCAACGGCGAGATCGACACGGCCGCATCGTGGCTGAACCAGGCCGTCAGCAGCGGCGCGGTGAGCGGGACGAACACCATCGACGCGAGGGTCGCGACGAGCGCGACGCTGGCGTCGAGCGACAGCATCCGCGCGATCGTCGACGTGCCGCTCGACGGCGGCGCGCAGTACGCGATCACGAGCGCGACCACCCAGTCGTACGGCATGCCGGCGAGCCGCGCGGCGATGCCGAGCGCGACCGGGCACAGGATCATCGTCGCGGCGGGCAGCAGCAGTGACACGGCCGGCCGCCGCGCGACCGCGCGCACGGCGCTCGGCTCGACGCGCAGCAACGTGCCGAGCACGAACAGGAACACGGTGACGGGCATCAGCGGCCGCGCGAGGTCCGCGAGCGGCGGCACCAGCAGCCCGAGGCCGACGCCGCCCGCGAGCACCGTCGGGCCGCGCCGCACCAGCGCGGCAATCAGCGTGCGCACGGGGGCGCCTCGGGCCGGTGGTCAACGGCGGCGAAGCCGGGGCAGGCGGCGGATGGCATGCGGTTTCCTCGAAAGGGGGCGGGCCGGTACGGGATATCCGTCAGGCTATTCCTGATTATTGGCGAAGTAAAATGATATAAACTGCATCGGTAACAAGAGATAGTGATATGAACATTCCTCTGCTCGAAACCTTCCGGGCCGTCGTTCAGGAAGGCAGCGCGCTGCGTGCGGCCGAACGGCTCGGCTGCACGCAGTCGAACGTCACCGCGCGCCTGCGCCAGCTCGAGGAGTCGCTCGACGCGCCGCTGTTCGACCGGCACGGCAAGCGGCTGGTGCTGAACGACGCGGGGCGCCGGCTGATTCCGTATTGCGACCGCATCCTGCGCCTCGTCGACGAAGCGACGCAGGTGGTGCGCGAGACGCCGGTCGCGCGCAGCTTCCGGCTCGGTTCGATGGAAAGCACGGCGGCCACGCGGCTGCCAGCGCTCGCCGCCGCGTTGAAGGCGCACGATCCGGCGCTCGGCCTCACGGTGCAGATCGGCAGCGAGCCGGATCTGGCCGACGCGCTACTGCGCGGCCGGATCGACGCCGCACTGACCGCGCGCGCGGTCGTCCGGCCCGGGTTGCGCTACGAGCCGGCGTTCGCCGAAGAGATGGTGCTGGTGAGCGCGGCCACCGTCACGCGCCGGCAGGTACTGGCCGACAACACGGTACGGCTGCTCGCGTTTCACGACGGCTGCCCGTATCGCGCGGTCGCGGAGCACTGGCTGAAGGCGCGCGGCATCGCGATCGGGTCGGTGGCGTCGTTCGGCACGTTCGGCGCGATCCTCGGCTGCGTGGCGGCCGGCATGGGCGTCGCGATCCTGCCGAAGCGGATCACGACCGAGCACGTGGCGCGCAAGGAGCTGCGGACGCACGCGTTCGACGATCTCGACAACGTGACGACCTATCTCGTCACGCCCGAAGAAGCCCCCGCGCTGCCCGAGCTCGACGCATTGCGCGCGGTGCTCGGCCGGCAGGCGGGCGCGCTGCTCGCGCGTTAGCGGAGTACAACGCAAGCGCACCGCACCGTATGCGCGGCGCCGATCGCACCACGCGGAGGCACTAGGCGGACTCGACCGCCCGTCCGTCCGCGAAGAAATCGGCCTCGATCTCGCGGATGCGCCGGCAATCCTCGAGCAGGCGCTCGAACGTCGGGCTGTAGAGGCCGACCGTGCCGAGCGCCGTCTGCAGGTCGGTCGTCACGCGCAGCGTGTCGCCCACCTTGGCCCATTGCTTGAGCCCGACGAACGACGGCAGCGCCTGTATCGCCTGCCAGGTGAAGTCCTGCCGGAGCACGCCGTTGCGCGACGACAGCAGCAGCACGTGCCCGCAGTAGCCGCGGAAATCCGTCGCCGCGGCGGCTTCGCCGAACAGCCGCTCCGGATGCAGCACGGTCTCGACGGCGGCCGATACATGGTTCTCGCCGCTGACCGCGCTCGTCAGCCGCGGATCGAGGCTGCCGTGCAGCCGCGCGTTCAGCTCGACGATCGTCGGGCCGTCGGCCGTATCGAACAGTTCGAGATGGGTCGGCCCGAAGCGGACTTCCAGCGCGTCGAGCACGTCGGCCGCGTAGTCGAGCAGCGGCGCGTAACGCGGGTCGGCGTGATTCAGCACCAGCATCTTGTCGAGCCGCGGTGCATGCGTGCGGTCGCGGTGCACTTCCCACAGGCTGACCACCCGATGGCGGCCTTCGAAGGACACCGAATCGACGATGTATTCCTGCCCCTCCGAATAACTCTGGATCACGATGTCGTCGTTCGGCTGGTTGTAGAGCGAGCGGGTGGCGAGCACGTCGCGTGCGGCGGCCTCGACCTGGTCGAGCGTCCGGCAGATCTTCACGCCGGCCACGCCCGCGCTGCGGGCCGGCTTCACCACGAGCGGCAGCCTGCCGTGCGCGCGCGCCCATTCGAGCGTGGCGTCGACCGACGTGCTGTGGAAGTGGGCCGGTGCGCGCAGGCCGGCCTGACGGATGCGCTCGTTCATCGCGTACTTGTCGCGGCGCGCGGCCGACGTTGCGAGCGGATTGCGGTACGGCACGTCGAGCCGCTCGGCCAGCGTGTCGGCCAGTTCCAGCGCCGCGTCGAGGCCGTGCAGCACCGCGCCGATCCGCAGGTCGGCCAGCTGCGCGAGCGTCGCGTCGAGGTCGCCGCGATGCTGGACCTGGCGGATGTAGTCGGACGGAACGAACTGGTTCCGGTAGATCTCCGGCAGGTCGGGGTCGCTGATCACGTGCGCGCAACGGATGCCGTAGGCGCGAAACGCGGGCGCCAGATAGGCGGCTGTCGACGCGCCGTCGACGATCAGGACGGTATCGATGAAACGATGCTGCATGGATTCCTCGCTGGGCTGTGGGATCGGTTGAAGGAGGCGACCGGTGCGGGTTCAGGCCCGCGTGCCGGGTTCGGGCGCATCGCCGGGCCAGCGTACGGCCAGCACGATGCAGACGGCCACAAGCACGGCCGCGACGGCGAATGCGCGTGCCGCGCCGGCCACGATCGCGGCGCCCTGGCCCGCGACCAGCGCGCCGAGCGCCGCGACGCCGACGGCAGCACCCACCTGGCGCGCGGTATTGAGGATCGCCGACGCGGTGGCCGAGCGGCCGGCCTCGACGCTGCCGAGCAGTGTCGACGTCAGCGCGGGAATCGCGATGCCGCCGCCGATCGCCATTGCCGCGAGCCCCGGCGCGAGCAGCGCATACGGGGTATGCGCACCGAGGGTCCGCCACAGCCACACGTAGCCCGCGAGCGATACCGCAAGCCCGACGATGACGGTCGCGCGGAATCCGTGGCGCACGGCGAGGCGCGCGCTCGCGATGTTGGCGAGCATGATGATCGTGAGCGGCGCGAGTGCGAGCCCCGACTCGGTCGCGGTGAAGCCGCGCGCATTCTGGAAATAGAGGCTCAGCGAGAAAATCAGCCCGTAGAACGCGGCATTCGTGATCGCGCCGATCGCGAGCACGCCCGGCACGCGCGCGATCCGGAAGAACGCGAGCTGCAGCATCGGCGCGGCCACGCGGCGCTCGATCGCGACGAACAGCGCGCCGAGCGCGACCGACGCGGCCAGCGCACCGGCCGCATACGGGTCGCCCGGCCCCTGCGCGCCGGCCCGGATGATCCCGCCCGTCAGCAGCGCGAGCACGAGCACCGCGACGAGCTGGCCGGCCGGATCGAACAGCCGCGTGCGTGCGGCGGCCGAATCCCGTACATGGCGCACCGTGAGCCACAACCCGGCCGCGCAGATCGGCAGATTGATGAAGAAGATCGCACGCCAGCCGAGCGAATCGATCAGCAGCCCGCCGAGCGTCGGCCCGGCCGCGCTGATCGCGCCGCCGGTCGCGCTCCACCACGCGACGGCCCTTACGCGCGCGGCGGCATCGTTCGCGCACGCATGCGTGATGAGCGCGAGCGACGTGGGCAGGATCATCGCGGCGCCGACGCCCTGCGCGACCCGCGCGGCGATCAGCGCGGCCAGCGACGGCGCGAGCGCGCAGCCGAGCGATGCCAGCAGGAACAGTGCGAGGCCGTACGCGAACAGCCGGCGGCTGCCGAAGCGGTCGGCCAGCGTGCCGGACGTCAGCAGCAGCGCGGCGAACGACAGCGTGTACGCATCGACGATCCACTGCAGCCCGTGGACGCTCGATCCGAATGAATGGCCGAGGCTCGGAATCGCGACGTTGACGACGGTCACGTCGAGCTGAACGATCGCGAAGCCGAGGCTCGCGGCCGCGACGGTCGGGAAGATCGCGCGCAGCGACGTGCGATGCGGCGGTTCGATGGCGGCCGGCGCGCCGCCGAGCGCCGGAGCGCGTTCGCTCATTGCGGCCTCCGTGCCGGGTGGCGCGCAAGGCAGTATGCGGGCGGGGTCACGTCGTGACCGGACGAACGGCGCAGCAGGCGGAATCGGGTCATCGGGCAGATTTCCGTAGGGCGGAGGAAGGGCGCCGGCTGCCGATCGACGGCCGGCCGCATCGTCGAATCCGACAGAAAACTAGCATCGACCTGCTAACGAATACAAATAATAACCAGCGATTTTTTAACCACCTTTCGTGTTAAGACGCGGCGCGATCGCCGCCGCCGGGATTGCTGAACTTATATCGAAAATTTTTGTTAGCAATAGATTTAATATCATTTCGCAATGCAATGTCGGTCTCCTAGTCTTGTCGAGCGCTGCGCCCCGAGGACGGCAACGCGCGGCGGCAGTGCCATGCCGCTCTTCGAACCCCGATCTTTATACGAGAGACCTATGACCTATCTCGCAGATGAACGCATCGTCTTGACGGCAGCGGAGTCCGGTCACATCCGGAAGACGCTCGGCGCACTGGCCTACGATCCGGCCGGCGGCGCGGGCTACATCAGCGCGGTGCGCAAGCTCGCCTACAACGCGTTTCCCGACCGGATCGTCGACGCGTTCGATCGCGCGAAGGCACCGACCGCCGACGCGCACGGCTCGATCGAGATTGACAACCTGCCGATCGACGACGACGTGAAGGGCAGCCCGAGGTTCGAGGAGACCGGCCGCTCGTTCAAGGCCGGCGTGTTGAGCGAGAACGTGCTGGTCGCCCTGAGCACGCTGGCCGGCGAGCCGTATTCGATCGCGCACGAAGGCCGCGAGCTCGTGAACAACCTCACGCCGCACAAGGCGACCGCACGCGACTACACGGGCCTCGGCTCCGAGGTCGAGCTCGATTTCCATATCGAGAACGCCGCGCAGGCGCACATGCCGGAAGGAGACACGTCGCCGTTCGCGTTGCTGCTGCTCGGCGTGCGCAGCGAAGCCGGCGGCGGCCCGTACACGCGGCTCGCCGACGCGCGCCGCGCGCTGCAGCTGCTGTCGCCGGACGACATCGCGCAACTCTACGGCGAGCACTACATCATCCGCGTGCCGTACCGGTGGCGCGGCGCCGCGCCGACGCCGCGCGACAATACCGACCTGAGCGCGGTGCTGTCGGGGCCGCTCGACGCGCCGCGCGTGACGGTCGCGTTCTATCCGGACATGGTGCTGGCGGTCAATGCGCGTGCGCAGCAGGCGCTGGCCAACCTGTATCGCGCGGTGCGCGAAGTGTCGTTCGGCGTGCAGGTACAGCCCGGCAAGCTGGTGCTGATCAACAACCATTTCACGCTGCATTCGCGCGACCGTTTCGATCCGCAATACGACGAGAACGACCGGGCATTCCGCTGGGTGCAGCGCGTGTTCGTCGCGCGCAGCCTCTGGAACTTCCGCGCATTCACGCCCTTGCAGGCGCGGGTCTTCGATCCGAAGGCGCTGTATGCGGGCGACGCGCACGCGACGCGCCCGTCGCCGGTCACGCAACCGGCGCCGCAACGCGCGGCCGCCGCCGAACTCGAGGCGACGCCCGCGTGAGCGTACCGGGAACGCCGGGAGGAGAAGGGCGGCGAAGGGCGGCGAACGGGCGGTGAGCATCGTTCGGCGCCGCCCGCGTTCGGCACACGCGTCGTCAAACATCAAGGAATCCAGAAGACATGAGAAGAACAGCAATTCCCGCAGCACGCATCGCTCGCACGCTGGCCGCCGTCCTGCTCGGCGGCAGCGTCGCCGCGCAGGCCACGACGTTCGACCTGAGCCCCGAGCAGCCGGGCCGGCAGCGCGGCACCGTGAACCCGGCGGTCGAGCAGGCATTGCCGGCCGGCTACCGGTTTGCCGAAGCGGGCACGTTGACGATCGGCATCGCGCCGAACCTGCCGCCGCTCAGCACCTATGCGACCGATGCGCGAACGGTCGTCGGCTTCGATCCCGATCTCGCCCAGCTCGTCGCCGACAGCATCGGCCGCAAGCTGAAGATCGTGCCGCTCTCGTGGGCCGACTGGCCGCTCGCGCTGCAGTCCGGCAAGGTCGACGCGGTGATCTCGAACGTGACGGTGACCGAACAGCGCAAGGAGAAATTCGACTTCTCGACCTACCGGAAGGATCAGCTCGGCTTCTACGTGAAGAACGGCAGCCGGATCGCGTCGATTCGCGAGCCGAAGGACGTTGCCGGGCTGCGCGTCGTGACCGATTCGGGCACGAACCAGGAAAAGATCCTGCTCGAATGGAACCGGCAGAACGTCGCGCGCGGCCTCGCGCCGGTCGAGATCCAGTACTACGCGGATGCGGCGGAGCGCTGGGTCGCGCTGCAGTCAGGGCGCGTCGACACGATCTTCAGCGTGAACTCGATGCTCGCGTACCAGGCATCGCTGCGCGGCGACGCGAAGCTGATCGGCACCGTGAGCGGCGGCTGGCCGCGCACCGCGGACATCGCGATCACGACGCGCAAGGGCAGCGGCCTCGCCGATCCGCTGACGGTCGCGATCAATGCGCTGATCGCGAACGGCAGCTACCGGAAGGTACTCGGCCGCTGGAGTCTCGACGCCGAAGAGATCGACCGGTCGCAGACCAATCCGCCGGGGCTGCCGCGCACCTGAACCGCCCGGGTGCCGATTGCCGCGATGCTCAGGTGATCGGCCACTGCAGGATCACGATCCCGTCGTTGTAGTCGGCATCGGCGCCGTCCTCGGCGCCGAGCCAGCCGAGCCAGACGGTGTCGCCCGCGGACAGCGGCGCGAGACGCGCATCGGTCGCGGATTTCCTGCCGTTGGCGAACGCGTCGATCCGGATCTTGCCGCCCTTCGAGTTCAGCGTGAACAGCCTGACGCCGTCCTCGCTGTTGCCGGTGAACGACGCGGCCGGTTCCGGCGCATCGTCGATGAAGAGCCTGAGGTCCTGCCGGTCGGCGGCATTCGCGTAGAAGATCGCCTTGAACGCGGTATCCGGCGGCAGCGTGAAGTTGCCGTTGCGATCCGACGACGGCTTGAAATCCGGCTGTTTCTCGGCCGGCTGGCCGGCGCCGATCTCGATCGACGTTTCCCAGCGGAAATAGCCCGATACGGTGCCGTCGCGGTCGAACACGGCGAAATCGGCCGTGCACGTGGTGGCGCCCGCGGCCAGCACGTCGCTGCGCCAGTAGTGGTCCTTCATCGGATGGCACGGCGGATGCAGCAGGTCGTCGGCATCGGGTACCGGCGCGGCCGCGTCGCGTACTTCGGCTTCGAACGGCGCGACGATGCCCGCATCCTTCAACGCGAACCGGACGAACAGCACGCTCGCCTCGGCGCGCAGTGCCAGCGCGGTCTCGCGCAGGCGCAACTGGTCTCCCGGCGACAGCCCGGTGAAGAGCCGGCTGTCGTTGTGGCCGAGCTGCGCGGCGTCGCCGGGGCTCACCACGTAGAGGTGCCGGCCGTCGATCACGGTCGGCGCGTCGGGGTCCCGGCTCGCCTCCGGGTAGGCCGACAGCAGCGTGACGGCGTCGACGATCACGAGCACATCGGAACGAAGACCAGGCATGAGCGCTTCCTCCGCAACAAGGGGTTGATGCGGGCAGCCGCCGCGCGGCCGCCCGCCTGCCGCGATCAGTTATGGATCGAGATGAACGGATCCCACGAGAAGCAGCCCTGGCTCTGGCAGTTGCGATCGATGATCTGGAACTGGAAGTGGTAAGTCACGCGGCCGACCTTCAGGCATTCCGACGACCAGTAGTAGTTCGCGACCTTCTGGCAGGTCGGCACCTCGGGCTTGCTGGTGTTCGGCACCGGGATCGACGCTTCCGCGACGCGCGGCGTCGGCGTCGAGATCAGTTCGTTGCCGACGTTGCCGATGAACTTGTAGAACACCACCTGGTTCTCGAAGCCCAGCGACAGGCTCGTTTCACGCCAGCGGATCAGGTCGCCGACCTGCGCCTTCAGGTCGAGTTCGCCGCCCGCCTGCCCGGACACCACGTTGTCCTGGTTGGTGACCATGTACACGTGCTTCCAGTCGATCAGCGTCGGGCTATTCGGATTCTTGCTGGGATTCGGATATTTTTTGAGGATGGTTTCAGTATCGAAAGAGACGAGCACATCGGTAACGCGTGACATAGAAGCTCCCGTTTGAATGAATGGGAATTATTGTTGCGCGAATTTCGTCGCGCAGCCGCCATTGCCTTGTCCTGCAAGGCCCGTCGCCGTTCGATGCCCGTGCTGGCGAGATGGCGAAGGCAGATTATCCCGTTCGGTTGTTTCTGGAAGCTGTAAAAGTAAACAGGGTATTTAATTTGTTTCGGGCGGTAATTTTAAAATCGGAATCAATCGGATTCATGCGTGACATAAATATGCCGACATTGAATCTGTTAATTGAATGGCCGATTATTTTCGGGGGCGGCGGGGAGGGGCGTTTACCGGTAGGTCCAGAGCCGGTGCAGCAGGAACGTCGTCGGCGGAATCAGCAACGCGATCGCGACGATGCTCATTGCGCGGGACACGTCGAGCGCTTCGGCCGCACGCGCGAGCAGCAGGGTTTCGACGAAGCCGGCGAGCGTGACGGCGAGAAAGCGCACCGCGTTGCGCGTGCGCACCGTCGACGAAAAGCTCCACAGCGTGTTCGCGAGATACGAGAACGCCGTCGCGCAGAGGAACGCGATCGTGTTCGCCGTCACCAGCGTTGCGTCGAACTGTGCGAACAGCGCCGCCGCGACCAGCGTGTGGATCGCGGTCGAGCAGAGGCCGGACACGCCGAAGCGCACGAGGCGCGTGCGCTCGGCATCGAGCAGGCCGATCATGGCCGTCGCCGCGCGTCAGCGTTCGCCGATCCGCGCACGGGTCGGCTGCACGCGCCGGCGAGCGCTCTGGCGGCGCGCATCGCGCGCGACCCGCAGTTCGACCACCTTGCCGTGCGTCTGGTAGCGGCGGCGGATCAGGTAGACGGGCCGTTGCTTCGACTCGTCGTAGATCCGCCCGATGTATTCGCCGACGACACCGATCCCGATGAGCTCGATCCCGCCGATGAACAGCGTGACCGAGATCAGCGACGCGTAGCCGAGCACCGGATTGCCGAACAGCAGTGTGCGGAGGATGATGAACGCGCCGTACAGGAACGCGAGCGCGGCGATGCCGACGCCGATGTAGGTCCAGCTGCGCAGCGGCACGGTGCTGAAGCTGGTGATGCCTTCCAGCGCGAAATTCCACAGCTTCCAGCCGGAAAATTTCGAGTGTCCGGCACTACGCGCGTCACGCTGGTATTCGACGATGACCGTCCGGTAGCCGACCCACGCGAACAGCCCCTTCATGAAGCGATGCCGCTCGGGCAGGCTGCGCAGCGCATTCACGACCTTGCGGTCCATCAGCCGGAAATCGCCGACGTTCTCCGGCAGTTTCACGTCCGACAGCAGGTTATGCACGCGATAGTAGATCGCGGCCGCCGTGCGCTTCGCGAACGAATCGCACGCGCGGTTGCTGCGCTTCGCGGCGACGACTTCCGCACCGTCGCGCCAGTGTTCGATCATCACCGGAATCAGGCTGGGCGGGTCCTGCAGGTCGGCGTCGAGCGGGATCACCGCGTCGCCGAGGGCTTCGTCGAGACCGGCTGTGAGCGCCGCTTCCTTGCCGAAGTTGCGGGTCAGGTCGATCACCCGCACGCGCCGTTCGCCGGCGCCGATCCGGATCAGCCGCTCGAGCGTGTCGTCGCGGCTGCCGTCGTTCACGCAGACGATCTCGAACCGGATGCCGTCGATGGACGTCATCAACGGCATCACGACGTCGAAGAAGCGCTCGACGGCCTCGCCTTCGTTATAGAACGGCACGACCAGCGATACGAGCGGTATATAGAGTGGTTCCCGCATGATGATTTCCCCTGTGATGTCGCTTCACCGATGCACGCCGATGGTCGGTCGGCCGGTGCGGCGCAATCCGTACGCCGGGCGGTGGTGCGTTCTTGCCGAATGGGTGAACGCGGTGTCGGTCGAGTGGTCGCGTGCGTCCGGCATCGACGGCACGTCGCGCCGGTCCCGGGCGATCCGGCTGACGAGCACCCCAAGCGACGCCAGCGTGACGAGCGGCATGAACTGGAACGACAGATGCGGCACGACCGCGAGGCCCGCGAGCGGCATCAGCCACAGCAGCGTCAGCCATTCACGGTCGAAGCGCCGCCAGCCGTGCGTCCACGCATAACGTGCGTACCACGCGATCACGAGGCCGTACCAGGTCAGGTCGTAGTCGTACAGATAGGGGCTGACGAGCAGGCACGCGCACGCGAGCGTCGCGGCGCGCAGCGCGTACGCGCAGTCGCCGCGCCACGCATAGACGACCGCGATCGCGGCGACCGCGGCCGACAGCAGTTGAAGGCCGCTGGCGACGGAAGCGGGCAGGCCTGCCATCGCGGCCAGCGCGAACAGGGTCGGCATCCGCGCGAGCTTCGCATGGCCGGTGCTGATGACCTGGTAGACATCGTGCATCCCGTGTGCGAACGCGATCCACGAGTCGGTGCCGAACGCGAGCGTGGCGAGCGCGACGCAGGCGACGATCGTCGCGGCCCACGCGGCCAACGTACGCCACTGGCCGGCGCACAGCAGCGCGAGCGGGAACAGGATGGCGATCTGCGGTTTCATCATCAGCAAGCCGAAGCAGATCCCGGCCACGACGGGCCGGCGCTTCAGCAGCAACAGGCCGAGGCCGCCGAGCGTCGCTGTAAACAGGCTGGTTTGCCCGATGACGACGGTAATGAATGCGGCGGGGAAGGCCAGCGCGCACAGCCATGCGGTGCCGCGCTGCACGGTCGCATGAATGACGACGGCGAACAGCACATACGTGACGCCGAGCCAGAGCACGACGGCCGGCGTGTACGGAAGCCAGCCGAGCGGCAGGACCAGCAACAGCATGCTGGGCGGATAGAGCCACAGGAGCATGCCGTCCTCGAGATTCATTCCCGGGACGGCGAGTTGCTGGATCGTGAACAACGCGCTGAAATGCCAGACGTCGGCGGCACGCCCGTGCGCGGCGAGCCATGCCGCGCTCCAGATCGCGGAGAAATCCTGCGAAAGCGGCACCAGCGCGGCGCCATGCTGCAAATACATTCGGGCGATGTAGATGCCGATGAACAGCAGTTCGGCCAGCAACGCGGCGCCGGCATAGACGCGCACCCGATCGCGATTGAGCCAGTGAGGGTAACGGCGCGGGCCGGCGATCGGGAGTTCCGGGTGCGCATCCGTCTCGGGACGGGCGTGGAAAACGGAATGGGGCGTTTTCATCGCGAGCTCCGGGGCGAGCACTGCGCGGCGCGGCGAACGACGACGAACAGCACCGCAAGCAGCACGATCGGGCCGATCTGCGGCAGCTTCATCAAGCGGTTCAGCATTTCGAAGATCGGCAGCAGCCAGGCGAGCACGATCACGGCCTGGTCGCCGGGCAGCCAGCCTTCATCGAGGCCATGGGCGATCAGGCAGAAGATCGCGATCCCGAGCCAGGTCAGCTCGTAGTGCCACAGATAGGGTGTAGTCAGCAAGGTGGCGACGGCCAGTGCCGCGCCGCGCAAGCGCATGTCGGGCGTGCGCCGCCAGACATCGACGGTCGCCGCGATCGCGAGCAGCGCGATCACGGCCTGCGCGGCCAGGGCAGCCGGCACCGGGAAGCCCGAGAGCCGCAGCGCGGCGAACGGCGTCGGCGAAGCGAGCCAGTAGGACGGCAGCATGAAGTGCTGGCCGCGCACCGTCGCCACGGCGTCGCCCAGCCCATGCAGTGCGCCCGTACCGGTCAGCGCGATCCCGGCCGCCGCGAACAGCGTTGCGCTGATTGCCGCCGCCGCGAACGTGCGCCACGCGCGCGCCGCGATCAGCGCGAACGGGAACACCACCGCCAGCTGCGGCTTGATCGCGAGCAGCCCGATCAGTACGCCGGCCGCGACCGGGCGCTTGCCGAGCAGATGCAGCGCGAGTGCGGCGAGGCCGGCGGTCAGGATGCTGTTCTGGCCGAACAGCGCGGACATGCACACGGCCGAATACGCGACCACGACGATCGCCGCGGCGTGCGGCACCGGAAGATGCGCGCGCAATCCCGACAACCGCGAGACGGCGAACGCGTAGCATAAAAGACTGCCCGCGAAAAAGAGGAAATATGCGGGCAGGAAAGGCACAAGGGCAACCGGAGCGATGAACAGCAACATCGTCGGCGGATAGAGCCAGGGAAGCGACCGGTGCTGCAAATACGTGTCGAATTGTGCGAGCTCGGCCTGCAGGAACAAGGAAGGGTCGTAGGCCGATGCGGCATGGCCTTGCAACACCAGGTGCGATGCGGTCCAGAAAACGGAGAAGTCGACGCCCGGGCGGACGGCGGCGTTCGACGTGAAGCCGTTCGTCACGAAGCCCCAGACAATCAGCAACGCGGCGAAGAGCATCAGCATGATGCAGCTGTACGGAACGATCCGGTCGGCTGTGAGCCATTGAGCACAGCGTATTGCGCGAACGCGCGACCCACGATTGGCTGTGTACATGATTCCCCGTATGTGTGTAGAGGCTGCATGGTTTGTGGCAGCCGTTTCATGTTCTGTCGTGCCTGCGGATCGAATCGCACTGAAATCGCGTCGTCCGGTGAATTCATTGTTGAAGAAAAAATCGCGTGATGCAAATCGCCCCCTGAAATCCGGAATCCGGATTGACCGGTGACGCACGTGAAAACCGTGTTTTCAGGTATGAGAAATCGACATTTCCGGATTTCGTGTTTCTGCTTTGAAACATTCGGCCAATTTGACCGGCTCCGCATCCCGCCGGCCACACGAGACGCCGGTCGTTTCGCGTGTGCGGGAAAGTCCCGAGTAAAAATTTTTGCTCCTTTGCGGAGCGCGGCGGCAGGCATTCAGGCTTGCAACGCTTGCGCGGAAACATATATCAATTTTGAAACATTTCACGCGCCGGGCCCCGGGCCGGCGAACGCGGGCATCGCCGGAACCCTTGATGCGCCTCGATTCCGCTCGAGGTGGCCTGCTCTTTGCGTAAGCGTTGGCACGGCAGTCGACGAGGTGACGACCGGGCGGTTCCGGCAAAAGACAGACGGAACCCGCATCGGAATCACCGGCGGAAAGAAGGGCCGGAGCGCGTCGGGGAACATGCAGCTCCAGGTCGATCAACCGTGCAAGCCTTCGTCGAGTGACCAATGAGCCCAGGTATCGTCAGGGCAATAAAAAGTCGGCATGGCCGAATATGGGGAATAAAAATGAAAGACCACAGCACATCACGGTTCGAGAACCGGATTAAAAACATATTGCAGCTTATCCGGGAGATTGTTTCCCGTTCATCTGGATTCCATGCGTCGAACGGCAGTCGTGCCGTTCCGGTCGACCGGATTGCCCGGCTTGTCCGGCTTGTCCGACCCCTCGCACCGTACACGCCTCTCTCGCATTCTGCCTCACTGATACCCGTTCGCGCGGACAGGGACGTGCATCCCCGTTCCCGCAGCTGAGCGTCGCGTTCCGATTTTTCGCGTAGTGCCGGTGGTGCCCGTCCCGACGTCGCACAAGACGAAGGGTATTTAATAGCAGTCCGAAAGGAGAGTACTTATGACAAGAGTCATCGAAAAGATCGCCTGGTTCGTCGAGGATCGGGAAGGCGTGACGGCCATCGAGTACGGCCTGATCGCCGCGCTGATCGCGCTCGGCATCGTCGCCGCGCTGACGGCGATCGGTACAGACCTGTCGACCGTGTTCAGCACGATCGCCTCGAGTCTGGACTCGGCGGTAACAGCACTCTGATGGACGGTACGACGAACGGAGCATTCGAATCGCTCGTCGACACCACACGGCAACAACACCCTACCTCGACGTATCGATGCACGGTCAACCGACCAGCCGGCACGCGAGGACTTTGAAAGTCACCACGCAAGGAGATCATCATGACCAAGTTCATTCAACAAGCCGCCCGTTTCGTTCGCGACGAAGACGGCGTGACCGCCATCGAATACGGCCTGATCGCAGCACTGATCGCGGTCGGCATCATCGTGGCGGTCACGGCGGTCGGCACGCAGCTGAAGACCGTGTTCACCACGATCGCTGCCGACCTGACCGCGGCCGTGTGAGGCCGTTGAAAAGCAGAGCGTGCGGACGGTTCGGCCGGTGCAGCGATCGAGCCGCTCCCACGCATCGGATGACCGGAAACCGGAGACCATCATGCAAACCAGGGTGCGTGTCGCAAGCCCCAGGATCGGCGCGGAGCAGGGTATGACGTCGATCGGATATGCGTCCGTCGCGGCGACGTTCGCCGTCGCGGTGCTGGGCAGCGTCGTCACGCCGAAAGGCTCGCTTGCCAATACGTACGCGGTGATCGCAACGGCCGTCACGGCCGCCGTGGCCACTGCGCTGGCAATGGTTTCCTGATCCTTCGATTCGCCCAGCGAGGTTCGCCATGTTGCCCGTTGCGCCGTCTTACCCGATTCCGTTGTGCGTGACGCTGCTCGCGGTATCCGCGGCCGGCACGGACATCGCGGCCCGCCGCATCCCGAACGGCCTTGTCGCGATCGGCCTGGCGGGCGCGCTGGTCGCCCAGTGCGTGCTGCACGGCGTCCTGGCAGGCGCACTCGCCTGGCTTGCCGGCGCGGCGACCGGCTTCGCGCTGCTGCTGCCGTTCTACCTGCTGCGCGGGATGGCGGCCGGCGACGTGAAGCTGATGCTCGCGATCGGCGCATGGGTCGGCGCGGAAATGACCTGTTACATCGTGCTGGCCACGTTCCTGGTCGGCGGGATCGGTGCGCTCGCGGTCGTGCTGTTGCGCGGCCGGATGCGCCAGATGTGGGCGAACGTCCGCGCACTGATCGCGCGGCATTCGCGAGGAACGCGCGGGGAGGCCGCCGACGGCCCTGCGGAAATCGCATCGGTCGGCTCGCTGCCGTATGGCGTAGCGATCGCGGCCGGCACGCTGGCCATGCTGTTCGCGTCGCACACCTAGCGCGACGCACCCGCAACGAGGATCGAACGACCATGAACACGAACCATACCGAACCGAGACGCGACGCGCAGGTGGCCCATCTGCCCGATCCGGTGCCGTCGCGGGAGGCTCACACGAAGCTGGGCGCGCAATTGCCGGCCGCGCCGCGCTCGCTCGACGAAACGGGACTGAGCAAGACGTTCGTTGCCGGCCTCGTGCTGAAGTCGACGCTGATGCTCGGCCGCCCGTCGTACGGCGACCTGGTCGAGCGGCACTGCCTGCCGCTCGCGGTGCTCGACGACGTCTTTGCGTTCCTGGTGCGCGAGCACCTCGTCGAACTCACCCATCGCGGCGCGACCGATCTCGACGTGACGTTCCGCCTGACCGACGCGGGCCGCGTGCTGGCGCTCGAGGAACGGGCGCGCAGCGGCTACAGCGGGCCCGCGCCGGTGACGCTCGACGCGTATCTCGAATGCGTGGCGGCTCATTCGGTGCGCAAGCTGCACATCGGCCAGAGCGACGTGTGGGCCGCCTTCGAAGACATCGTGATCGACACGTCGGTGCTCGACGCGGCGGCCGCGGCGCTCAACGCGGGCCGTCCGCTGCTGATCTACGGCCCGGCGGGCAGCGGCAAGACCTTCCTCGCCGAGCGGCTCGGTTCGCTGATGCGCGGTTACGTGCCGGTGCCGCACGCGATCTGCGCGGCCGGCGAAGTGATCCAGATCCACGACCCGCTCGTGCATGTCGACGCGGCATCGCAGCCCGGCGGCCAGTCGGTCGATCGCCGCTGGCGCCTGTGCGAGCGGCCGGTCGTGATGTCCGGCGGCGAACTGACGCTCGACGAGCTCGACCTGCGCCGCGACGAAGCCGCGGGCTTCTACCAGGCACCGCCGCACATGAAGGCGAACATGGGCATGTACGTCGTCGACGATCTCGGCCGCCAGCGCGTCGAGCCGCGCGACCTGCTCAACCGCTGGCTGCGCCCGCTCGATCGTGGCGTCGATTTCATGACGCTCGAATCCGGCAACCGCTTCGTGATGCCGTTCGACGTCTGGCCCGTGTTCTCGAGCAACCTGGCGCCCGAACAGTTCTGCGACGACGCATTCATGCGCCGCCTCGGCTCGAAGATCCACGTCGGCGCGCTGTCGATCGACAACTACCGCGCGGTGTTCGACGCGGCCTGCGCATCGCTGGGACTCGTCGCGGCGAGCGATGCATTCGACTACTTGCTGCACCGGCTGCATCTGCCGACCGGCAAGGCGTTTCTCGCGTGCTTCCCGGCAGACCTGCTGCGACTCGTCGCCGCCGGCGCGCGCTATCGCGGCGATCCGCTCGAGGTGACGCACGACGCACTGTACGACGCGTGGGCGAGCTATTTCGGCGCGGGACCTGAACGGGACGGCGTCCATCCGCCGCCCGTCGAGCGCGGTGGACGCACCTTCATCACCGGTTGAGCCGTTTCTTTCACGATTCGTCGAGGAGCATTGCCATGAAAAACAGTCGAGCGATCCTGATGCTGGTCGTCGCGATGGTCGCGGGTCTTGCCGCGGTCGTGTTCGCGTCCCACTGGCTGATGCAGACATCCACGAGTTCGGTCACGTCGGTTGCGGTGGCGGCCACCGACCTGAACCTGGGCGAACCACTCGGGCCGAACCAGATCCGCATGGTGAGCTGGCCGTCGGGCAGCGTGCCGACCGGCGCGTTCACCGATACCAAGGCGCTCGAAGGGCGCGTGGTACGCACCAGCCTGTCGCGGGACGAGCCGGTGATCGAGTCGAAGCTCGCGCCGGTCGGCACGAAGGGCGGGCTGTCCGCGGTGATCTCGGACGGCAGCCGCGCGATCACGGTGCGCGTGAACGACGTGGTCGGCGTCGCGGGCTTCGCGCTGCCGGGCAACTACGTCGACGTGATCGTCAACACGCAGGAACAGCAGGGCAAGACCGACGGGCAGAGCATCTCGAAGATCGTGCTCGAGCACATCCTCGTGCTCGCCGTCGCGCAGCAGGTGAGCCGCGACGACACGGCGCCGAAGGTCGTCAACGCGGTGACGCTGGAAGTCACGCCCGACCAGGCCGAACGGCTCGACCTCGCGCGCAGCGTCGGCACGCTGTCGCTCGTGCTGCGCAACCAGGTCGACCAGAAGACGCTGAACACCGACGGGGCGACCAAGATGACGCTGCTCGGCAAGGAGCCCGCACCCGAAGCGCCCGCGGCGCCCGCTCGCGTACGGACGGTACGCGTGCACGTCGCATCGCATGCGGCGCCGGAAGCGCGGCGCGACTGCGTCGGCGTGCTGACGGGCGTAAGGGGCAGCATCGAGTGTTTCTGAAGCAGATCAACACAGTTACATAAACGGCCGCCGGCAACACGGCGGCCCTGGAAGTCGATAACCGGCACGGAGCCGGTCTCTCGGGGGATCAGACGAAATGAAGATCAAACCGCAATGCACGGATACCGGCCCGCTGCGCACACGCGTCGCACGGGGCACGATGATGGCCGCGATCCTTTGTTCGGGATGGCTCACGGTTTATGGCGCACTCGCACAGGAAGGCGTCGAGTCGGCGGCGCTGACGAAGGGCGGCGCCAGCGCGCCCGCCGCGGTCGGCAAGGGGCCGATGCAGATGACGATCAGCATGGGGCCGGTTGCGGCCGCCGCACCCGCCGCATCGGCGGGCCCGCTGCGCGGGCCGAATTGCGTCGGCGCGGTGCGCGAATCGACCAGCGTCAGCGTGCCGCTCGGCAAGTCGCTGCTGGTGCCGATGCCGGAGCCGGTCCGTAACCGGACGATCGGCAATCCGGCCGTCGCGCAGGCCACGATGGTGTCGCCGCAGACGCTGTACATCCTCGGGCTCGCGGTCGGCACGACGAACATGATCGTGCAGGGCAAGAGCGGTGCGTGCCGCGTGATCGATGTGGCAGTCGGCGCGGATGCAGGCGGCCTGCAGGCGTCGCTGCAGCAGCTGATGCCGAACGAGCGCGACATCCGCGTGACGACCGCGGCCGGCACGATCGTGCTGTCGGGCACCGTGTCGAGCTCGCAGGCGGCGCAGCAGGCCGTGCAGATCGCGCGCGCCTACGGCGACAGCGCCGGCGACCCGGCCGCGGGCGGCAAGCAAAGCGGCAGCGGCGTGCTGAACATGCTGGCCGTCACGTCGCCGCAGCAGGTGATGCTCGAGGTGAAGGTGGCCGAGGTGTCGAAGACGCTGATCAACCAGATGGGCAGCGCGCTCAACATCCAGGGCGGGTTCGGTTCGTGGAGCGGGGCGCTGGTCAGCAACCTGCTCGCGGGCGTCGCAAGCGGCGTCGCGTTCAGCAAGGCGAACAACAAACCGTTCAACCTCGCGGCCGACGCACAGAACACCGACAACCTGGTCAAGATCCTCGCGGAGCCGAATCTCGTGACGATCAGCGGCCAGGAAGCGACGTTCCTCGCCGGCGGCAAGATCTTCATCCCGATTCCACAGAGCAGCGGCAACGGCACGTCGTCGATCACGCTGCAGGAAGAGGAATTCGGCGTCGCGCTGAAGTTCACGCCGACGGTGCTGGCGAACGGCCGGATCAGCCTGAAGGTCGCGCCGGAAGTGTCGGAACTGTCGGCGACGGGCGTCACGCTGAGCTCGACCAACATCGGCGGCACGTCGATCCTGCCGCTGATCACGACGCGGCGCGCATCGACGACGGTGCAGATGAGCGACGGCGAATCGTTCGCGATCGGCGGGCTGATCAAGGACAACGTGACCGGCGCGCTGAAGGCGCTCCCGGGTGTGGGCGAAGTGCCGGTGCTCGGCGCGTTGTTCCGCAGCACGTCGTTCCAGCAGGATCGCACCGAGCTGATCTTCCTGATCACGCCGCACCTGGTGAAGCCGCTGCAGACCGCCGACGTGCCGCTGCCGACCGACAGCTTCTCGAAGCCGAACGAAGTCGACGTGTACGCGACGGGCAACATGGAAGGCCGCGGCGGCGTCCGCAAGCCTGGCGCACAGCCGGCGAACGGCGCGGCAACTGCCCCGCAGGCACCGGCTCAGGCGCCCGCACCGGCGCCGCAACCGGATGCCCCGGCCGCCGCGGCCGCCGCGCTGCCCGCACCGCGTGTGCCGCAAGGCGCGGACGCGCAGCCGCCGGTACCGGCCGAGCCGCAGAAGACGCCCGCGCCGGTGGCGGCTGCCGTGCCACGGCCCGACGCGGCCAACGCGGCGAACGCAGCCAACGCAGCCCGTGTCGCGCGCATTGAAGCCACCGCCGCGCGTCTTGCCGCGGCCGGCCCGGCCACACCGGCCCAGCCGACGCACCGGCTCCCGGCGGCTGCCCACGCGCAGGTCGCACGCTCGGAATCCGAGCCCACCGATCGTTGATGCCATCCAAGGGGACACTCATGAAATCCGCCTACCTCGTATTCGTGCGCCGTGCGGCGCTCGCCGCACCGCTCGCCTTCGCGCTTGCCGGCTGCATGTCGTCGACCCCGGTGTGGGACACCCGCTTCGGCGAATCGGTCCGCGCCGTGACGCAGGCCCAGATCATCGACCCGCATGCCGCCGAACACGCGGCCGCGACGACGGTGGTCGACGGCGGCGCGGCAGCGTCGGCGCTCGACAACTACGAAAAGTCGTTCAAGCAGGTCGATCCGCCCACGAACGCGTTCGTGATCGGCATCGGCAAGGCCACCCAGTAACGACGGCACGCTCAGGGAGAACGCCATGAACAGCGCAGCCCGCTATCCGAAAGTCATGCGTCGCAGCCTGCATCGCCAGCGCGGTGCCGTCGCGATCATCGTCGGTCTCGCACTGGCGGTGATGATCGGGTTCGTCGGTCTCGCGCTGGATCTCGGCAAGCTGTACGTCACGCGCAGCGAACTGCAGAACAGCGCCGATGCATGCGCGCTGTCGGCTGCGCGTGACCTGACTTCAGCCATCAGCCTGTCGGTGGCCGAGGCGAACGGTATCGCCGCCGGGCACCTGAATTTCGTGTTCTTCCAGAACAAGTCGGTGCAGATGGCGACGAATTCGAACGTCACGTTCAGCGACTCGCTGACCAATCCGTTCCTGACGAAGGACTCGGTCACGACGCCGGCGAACATCAAGTACGTGCAGTGCACCGCGACATTGAGCAACATCGCGCACTGGTTCATCGAGGTGCTGAACGTGCTGCCGGGCACCAAGCTCGCGAACGCGGCCACAGTGTCGGCGAGCGCGATCGCGACGGTCGGCGGCGGGCAGACGGCGTGCGCGATCCCGGTGTTCGTGTGCCGGGCGACGGGCGCGCCGCCCTACAACGTCGGCGACTGGATCACGTCGCCGTCCGGTTCGTCCTACGGGCCCGGCAACTTCGGCTGGGCGGCACTCGACGGCTCGACGAACGAACCGGCCATCGCGAGCGAGCTGTCGGGCAACACCTGCAATATCACGAGCCCGCCCGACCTCGGCACCACCGGCCTGAAGTCGGCGTCGCTCCGCGCCTGGAATACGCGCTTCGGCATCTATACGAACGGCGCGAACGGCTCGAGCGGCCAGCCCGACTTCACCGGCTACGCGTATGTCGGCCCGAACTACGGGCCGCCCGGAACGGCGGGCATCAAGGGTGATGCGTACACGCAGTTCGTCGCCGACCGCACGACCTTCAAGCCCTACCAGGGCGACGGCGCGCCGCCGTCGGGGAGCGGGATCTCCACCAACGGCACCGTGACGGCGAGCAACTACCAGACCTATGGCGGCGACCGCCGTGTCGCGCTCGCGCCGGAAGGCGACTGCTCATCGCTGACGGGCAGCAGCGGCAAGGTACACGTCACGCAATGGGATTGCGTGCTGATGCTCGATCCCCTGCCGTTCAGCTCCGGCAGTGGCCCCGTCATAGCGCACCTCGAGTACCTCGGCTCGTCCGTCTCCGGCAACAATCCGTGCGCGACGCACGGCTTGCCCGGCGACGGCAGCGCGTCCGGGGTCCAGGTGCCGATGCTCGTTCAATAGGGAGAAGCGATCATGAAAAGGCCCCCGTTTCGCCGTTCGCGCACCCGTGGCGTGGCCGCCGTCGAGTTCGCGATCGTGCTGATTCCGATGATCGTGCTCGCGACCGGCGTGGCCGAGTTCGGCCGCGCGATCTACCAGTATGAGACGCTGACCAAGGCGACGCGCGACGCGGCGCGCTACCTGTCGATCTGGCTGCCGACCGACAGCGCGTATCCGGTATCGGCGGCGCAGTGCCTCGTCGTCTACGGCAGCACGACGTGCGGCCAGGCCGGCACCGAGCTGGTGCCGGGGCTCACGACCTCGATGGTGACCATCTGCGACGCGCAGCATACGACCGGTTGCAGCGACGCGTCCGACCCGGCGCAATTCTCGAACCTGCCGACCTACGACTCGAACAACAACGCGGCGAGCGGCACGGCGACAGGCGCGATCAACGTCGTCGAGGTGAAGATCAAGGGCTACACGTACCAGCCGATCCCCGCGTATCCGGGGCTGACGTCGATCCCGTTCGGCAACATCGTCACCGTGATGAGGCAAGTGTCATGAGCGCGCGCCCAGTCCCCCTGTCACGCCGGCGTGCCCAACGCGGCTCGACGATCGTCGAGTTCGCGCTCATCTCGTCGGTGCTGATCATGCTGCTGCTCGGCATCTTCGAATTCGGCCGCGTGCTGTTCTACTGGAACACCGCAAGCGAGGCCGTGCGCCTCGGCGCACGCACGGCGGTGGTCTGCGACGTGAATGCCGCCGGCGTCGCGAAACGCGTGACGGCGCTGCTGCCGCTGCTGTCGAACGCGAACGTGTCGGTGAACTACTCGCCGGCGAGCTGCACCGTAAACACCTGCGCGTTCGTGACGGTGAGCGTCACGAACGTCACGGTCAAGACGATGATCCCGTTCATGAACGTATCGGTAAAGATGCCGCCGTTCACGACGACGCTGCCGCGCGAAAGCCTGACTTCCGCGACCGGCGGTGCAAACTGCAATTGATCGAACAGGCGAGGCACACGACATGATCAACATCCTCGTAGCTTCCGACGATACCGCGCGGCTCACGCAGATCGCGCGCCTCGTGACCGACTGCGGACGTTATCGCGCCACACGCGCGACCGGCCGCCCGTCGCAGATCGAGCATCGCACCGACGGGCTCGACGCGTTCGACATCCTGCTGGTCGACGGCACGTCGCTCGACGCGCCCGAGCTGGCGGCCATCGAGCGGATCTGCCGGGTTCACACCGGGCTGACCTGCATCCTCGTGACGGCGGATGCGTCGCCGCACGTGCTGCTCGACGCGATGCGCGCGGGCGCGCGCGACGTGCTGCAGTGGCCGCTCGACCTGCAGGCGCTCGGCAATGCGCTCGAACGCGCGGCCGCGCAAAGCACGCGGCGTGACACCGACGATACGCGGATCGTGTCGTTCATGTCGTGCAAGGGCGGGGCCGGCACGAGCTTCGCGGCCAGCAACATCGCCTTCGAGATCGCGGAAGGCTTCAAGCGCCGCGTGCTGCTGATCGACCTGAACCAGCAGTTCGCCGACGCGGCGTTCCTCGTCAGCGACGAAACCCCGCCGTCGACGCTGCCGCAGCTGTGTGCGCAGATCGAGCGGCTCGACAGCGCGTTTCTCGACGCGAGCGTCGCGCGCGTGACGGAGAACTTCCACGTGCTCGCGGGCGCCGGCGACCCGGTCAAGGCCGCCGAGATGCGCGAGGACGCGCTCGAATGGATCCTGGGCGTCGCCGCGCCGCGCTACGACTTCGTGATCTTCGACCTGGGTGTCTGCATCAATCCGCTGTCGATGGTCGCGCTCGATCGCAGCGACCAGATCCAGCTCGTGATGCAACCCGCGATGCCGCACGTGCGCGCGGGCCGTCGGCTGCTGGAGATCCTCGTGTCGCTCGGCTATTCGACCGACCAGATGCGGCTCGTCCTGAACCGCGCGACGCGCGCGAGCGACCGGACCCGCACCGCGCTCGAGGAAGTGCTCGGCCTGCAGGCGGCCTGCACGATTCCGGACGATGCCGACACCGTGCTCGAAGCGGTCAACCAGGGCCACCCGGTGTCGCGTCTCGCGCGCGGCACGGCGGTCGCGCGTGCGCTGCAGGGATACGCGAAGCAGCTCGTCGAAGGGGAGGTGCGCGTGGGGCGCAGCGCCACGCGCAGCGAACCGCTGATGTCCCGGCTGTTCGGCCGCAAGGCCACGCCGAAGCTCAAGTCCATGTAAATCTTTCGGGGAACCATCATGTCATTGCGCGAACAGATGTCCTTGCACCGGGCCCAGCCGCTGGCGGCGGGCAGCGAACCGGCCGGCCCGGCGCATTCGTCGGTACGCGACGCGTACCAGAAGCTGCGCCGCGAAATTCACCTGGCGGTGCTCGAGCGCGTCGAGCTGGAGCGCCTGTCGCGGATGCCGCAGGAGCAGGTCCGGCAGGAAATCGCCGCGCTGATCTCGCGCATCCTCGACGACGAACGGATGCCCGCGAACGACATCGAGCGGCGGCAGCTCGCGATCGACGTGTACGACGAGATGTTCGGCTTCGGCCCGCTCGAAGCGCTGCTGCGCGACCCCGGCATTTCCGACATCCTCGTGAACACGTACCGGCAGGTCTATGTCGAGCGCGCCGGCCAGCTCGAACTGACCGACGTGACGTTCTACGACGATGCGCACCTGATGAAGGTGATCGAGAAGATCGTGTCGCGCGTCGGGCGCCGCATCGACGAATCGAGCCCGATGGTCGACGCACGCCTGCCGGACGGCTCGCGCGTGAACGCGATCATCCCGCCGTCCGCGATCGACGGGCCGCTGATGTCGATCCGGCGCTTCGCGGTCAACCCGCTGAAGATGGACGACCTCGTGCGCTACCACAGCCTGACGCCGCCGATGGCCGAACTGCTCGATGCGCTGTCGCGCGCGAAGGTGAACGTGCTGGTGTCGGGAGGCACCGGCAGCGGCAAGACGACGCTGCTCAACATCCTGTCCGGCTACATTCCGCGCAATGAGCGGATCGTGACGATCGAGGACGCCGCCGAGCTGCAACTGCAGCAGCCGCACGTGCTGCGGCTCGAAACGCGCCCGCCGAACATCGAGGGCAAGGGCGAGATCACGCAGCGCACGCTGGTGCGCAACGCGCTGCGGATGCGCCCCGACCGGATCATCCTCGGCGAAGTGCGCGGCGCCGAAGCGCTCGACATGCTCAACGCGATGAACACCGGCCACGAAGGCTCGCTCGCGACGATCCACGCGAACACGCCGCGCGACGCGCTGACGCGGCTCGAGAACATGATCAGCGTCTCCGGGCTGACGCTGCCGCCGAAGACGATGCGCCAGCAGATCGCATCGGCGATCTCGGTGGTCGTGCAGGCGGCGCGGCTGACGGACGGCAAGCGCAAGATCGTCAGCATCCAGGAACTGACCGGGATGGAAGGCGACATCATCAACATGCAGGAGATCTTCACGTTCAAGCGCACGGGCGTGGACCGCGACGGCTCGGTGCGCGGCCACTTCTGCGCGACGGGCGTGCGGCCGAAGTTCGTCGAGCGGCTGCAGGCGTTCGGCATCAACCTGCCGGATTCGCTGTACGACCCGTCGCAGCGTTACGAGACGAACTGACGACAGGGCGCCGCTAACCGCCGGGGAGACCTCATGAACACGATCTTTTACGCCTTTGTGATTCTCATGTTCGTCGCGGTCGTGCTGACGATCGAAGGCACCTATCAATGGTGGAACGCGCGGCATGGCGCTGCCGCGCGCCGGATCGAGTCGCGCATTCGCGCGATGTCGGCCGGCGGTAACGTCCAGCAGGAGCGGCTGTCGATCCTGAAGAAACGGATGCTCGACGAGTCGAAGCCGTTCGACCAGTTGCTGCTGCGCATGCCGCGCGTGCAGGCGCTCGATCTCGTGATCCAGCAATCGGGCCTCGACTGGACGCTGTCGAAGCTGATCGTGCTCAGCGCGGTGTTTCCGGCGATCGCGTGGCTGGCGCTGAGTTTCGCCACGTTGCCGCAGCTGGTTGCGCTGCCGATCGCGCTGTGTGCCGGATGCCTGCCGGCGATGTATGTGATGCGTGCCCGCCGGCGCCGCATGCGCAAGCTCGAACGGCAGTTGCCGGACATCTGCGACATGATTTCGCGCGCGCTGCGTTCCGGTCATTCGTTCACGAGCACGCTCGGGATGGTGAGCGAGGAGTTTCCCGATCCGATGGGCGGCGAATTCCGGATCACGTTCGACGAGGTCAACTACGGCGTGTCGCTGCACGACGCGCTGATGAATCTCGCGACGCGCGTGCCGGTGCAGGACCTGCGCTATTTCGTGATCGCAGTGCTGATCCAGCGCGAGACCGGCGGCAACCTGGCCGAGCTGCTCGACAGCATCTCCGCGCTGATCCGTGAGCGCTTCAAGCTGTTCGACAAGGTGCGTGTGCTGTCGGCGGAAGGGCGGCTGTCGGCGTGGATCCTCGGGCTGCTGCCGTTCGGTACGGCCGGGGCGATCGCGGTGATGAACCGCGAGTTCCTGTCGGTGCTCTGGGAAGATCCGGCCGGGATCAGGATGGTCGGCACGATGCTGGTGACGATGCTCTTTGGCCTGCTGTGGATCCGCCGCATTGTCCGGATTCGCGTCTGACGCGTGAGCTGAATAACGAACCGTAGCGAGACTGTCATGCAAAACCTGAGCGTAGTTCACGCCGTGATGCTGGGCGGCCTGTTCATCTTCGTGGCCGGCGGCGCCCTGATCGGGATGCTGCTGTTTGCGCCGCGCAATATCCAGCGCCGGATCCAGCAGGCCGGCGGCGCCGGCACGGGCCCCGGCGACAGCGACGACATGGCGTCGCGCTGGGTCGCGAAGCTGGTGGAGCTGTCCACCCCGATCTCCAGGCTGTCGGTGCCGAAGGACGGGTGGGAGAATTCGCCGTTGCGCATCCGGCTCATGAACGCCGGCTGGCGCAACCCGAACGCGGCCGCGCTGTATTTCACCGCGAAGACGATGCTCGCGCTCGCCGTGCCGTGCGCGGTGCTGCTGGTGCTGATCACGACCCGGCTCGGGGATCAGCGCGAACTCCTGTCGGTCATCCTCGTCGCGCTCGCCGGGATCGGCTACTACATCCCGAACATCGTGCTGTCGCAGCGGATCAAGGTGCGTCAGCAGAAGATCTTCGAGGATTTCCCTGACGCGCTCGACCTGCTCACGGTGTGCGTCGAAGCGGGGCTGGGGCTCGACGCGGCGCTGATGAAGGTGAGCGAGGAGCTGCGGTTCAGCAGCGAGGTGGTCTCGAGCGAACTCGACCTGCTGCTGCTCGAGATGCGTTCAGGCTTCACGAAGGAGACGGCACTGCGCAATCTCGCGCTGCGTACCGGCGTCGAGGACATCGAATCGTTCTGCGCGATGCTGATTCAGGCCGATCGTTTCGGCACGAGCATCAGCGAATCGCTGCGCGTGCTGTCGGACATGCTGCGCACGCGGCGCCGTATGCGCGCGGAGGAACGGGCCGCGAAGATTGCATTGAAACTGCTGTTCCCGCTGATCTTCTGCATCTTTCCCTCGCTGATGCTGGTGCTGCTCGGGCCGGCGATGATTCACGTCTATCGCGTGCTGCTGCCGACGTTCGTCGGGATGTCGCAGTAAGCGGCGAACCGGCGTCGTGCCGGGATCGACGGAAACGTCGATGAAGGTTCAGCGTGCCGGACGGCCACCCCCGCCGGCCGGCACGGCGACAGGCTTCATGGAGGCTCCCTCCCCAGGCGGCGCCGCGAGACAGGTTGACCATAGCGGCGTCAATGCATCCTGGACCCATGGTCGGCCATGGAAGTAGCCGTAGTCCACCGCCTGATCGGCTGCCCCCTACTGCTAACCTGAATGCCGGCGAAGTTTGCCGGCATCACGTTGTACGTGACGCAGCGGTGTTCGCACGGCATCACGGCCGCCCTTCGCTCGGCACTTCGGCCGCCTTGCTGAGCTCGCCCATGACGATCTGCGCGATCACGTTGGCCGGTGCGCGCCCATCCGGCGCGGCCGCCGTGTTCGCCCACGTGACGATCGTCGTCTTCGTGACCGGGTCGTAGCCCATGAAGGTATTGAAGCCCGGGATCTCGCCCGTATGTCCGTAGAACGTGCCGAATTTGGCCAGGCCCATGCAGTAGCTGGCCGACCTCGGGTCGGACGAATCGATCGGCGTGCAACTGGCGAGCCGTTGCGCCTGAAGGTTGGCGTTCAGGTAGCCGCCGCCCACCATCCGCTGCACGTATGCGGCCAGTTCCGTCACGGTTGAAATGCCGGAGCCCGCCGTCCACGCCCACGACGTATTCACGCGGGTCACGTTCGTCGGTTGCAGCGTGCCGTTTTTTGCGTCCGCCTGGCGTTGGGGCGACAGCGCGTCGCTGTCGGTCGTCTCGGCATTGGTGCCCCATTGATAGCCCTGCGGCGCCGGTGCCGGCAGCGACGTATCCTGCTGCGGCGGGAGCAAGGTATTGACCAGGCCGAGCGGCGCGAACAGGCGCGCGTTCATCGCATCGGCCGCGCTCATGCCGGTCAGTTGCTCGATGATGAGCCCGAGCAGCACCGTGTTCGTATTCGAGTAGCGAAAATCCGCACCGGGCGCGAAATAGACCGGCTGGCCTTCGGCGATACCCAGCAGTTCCGACGTGGTCCACACCTTGTCGGGCTGCGCGTCGAGCGTCTGGTTGAACGCGAGATTCGTCGAATAGTTGTAGAGGCCGCTGCGCATGGTCAGCAACTGTTCGATCGTGATCGTATTGCCGTTCGGCACGTTCGCGACGAACTTGCTGACGGTGTCGCCGAGGCTCAGCCGGCCTTCCTGCACGAGTTGCAGGATCACCGTGCCGGTCCATGTCTTGGTCACGCTGCCGACGCGAAAGTGCGCGTTCGTCGGTATCGGCGTGTTCGTGCCCCGCACGGCCGTGCCGAACGATTCGAGCCAGTTCCCTTGCGGCGATTGCACATAGACGACTGCGCCGGGTGTCTGCGTATCCGCGAGCAGGGCGTTGATCTGCGGGCGCGCCGCGTTCGCGAACGCCGGCACGCTCGAGCCCGGCGAACTGTCGCCGCCGCACGCGGAAACGGCGATGCCGATGACCACGGCCGGCGCGACGGCCACGATGCCGTGAGTCAGCCGCCGCGATACGTTCGACAAGAACCGGGAGGTTGCTGAAGGATTCATCGCGCGGGTCCTCCGTGGTCGTGACGTATTGCCTGCGTTGTCTTCTCCAAAACTATAGGACAGGCGCGCCGGTGCGGGCAGCATGCATCATTCGTCCGACGAAACCGACCGGGCTCGTTCGTCCGGTCGCGGCCGTCACTGAAAGTGATGCACGTACCGCAGCACCATCCGCGTGCCCTGCGGCCGGTTCCGCGCATAGGTCTCGAAATACGCGTTGAACATCAGGTGATCCTGCTGCGAGAAGCTGTACATGGCCCCCGGGCCGATCGCGAACACGGCCTCCCGCGTGCCCGGCACGTCCTGCCCGTTTTCCTTCATGTCGGTGGTCTGGCGCAGCCAGTAGCCGTTGAGCCCCAGCCGCAGGCCGGGGCGCACCTCGTACTCGGTCGCGAAGTTCGCGTGGATCGCCTGGCCGGCCTGCGTCGACGTCACGTCCGGGCCGAGCGACGTGGCCGGCCGATGGTTGGTCGTGTTCCACAGATAGTGCAGCCGCCACGACACGGTCCATTTCGGCGTGAGCCACAGCGTCGCCGCCCAGTACGGGTCGAACGACCAGACATGGCTGCCCGGGTTGATCGCGCGCGACGGATCGTACGCGCCGGTCGGCGCGATGAACTGGAATTCCACGCGCTGCGCGAAGCGCGGGCCTTGCGCGCCCATCACCGGATCGAACTGGACGAACGGGCCGATCAGCAGGTCGCCGAAGCCGGCGCGCGCATTCAGCGCGACGTTGCCGATGCCGTCGTCGGTCCGCGCCGATGCGACCCACGGCAGGATCACGTCGAGGCCCGGATGCATGCCCGCGAACGTCAGCGGCGACTGATAGACGAGCTGGCTCAGCCCCGCGAACAGGTCGATGTCCTGCTTCGGCAACCCGACCTTGTTGCCCGCGTTGTCGTTGACGCGGCCGGCCGTGTAGTACTGCAGGTACTGCGTGCCGTACCAGCCGGAGCCGGCCGGCGGCATGCCGTCGAGGAAGCTGGTCATGCCGAGATTGACCGCCGGCAGGTCGGTTGCGCGGGCCGGCGCGCTTGCGGCCATGCCGGCGATCGAGAGGCCCGCGACGACGAGCAGGCGAGAGCCGAATTTCATGTTCACCACCTCCTGGTTGTTTATCGGTATAACTAATCAAACGGCGCGAAAAAGATCGGGATGATCGGCGATCGCACGATACTGGCCCGCGTGAAACACGAGCGGCGCCTTGCCGAACGCGGCGAACTGTTCGATCTGGCCGATGAAGAGCAGGTGATCGCCGCCTTCGTAATGGCCGACGTTGCGGCACACGAAGCGCGCGCTCGCGCCGTCGAGGCAGGGCACGCCGCCGGCGTCCGAATCCGCGTGCGGCACGCCGTCGAACTTGTCGGCGCTGGGCGTCGCGAAGCGGCGCGACAGGTCGATCTGGTCGTGCGCGAGGATGTTGATCGCGAAATGGGTGGCCGCGACGAAATCCGGGCGGCTCGGCGCGACCTTGCGAAGGCTCCACAGCACGAGCGGCGGATCGAGCGACAGCGACGAGAACGAATTGGCGGTGAGGCCCACCTTGCGTCCGTCGGCCGCGCACGTGGTGATCACGGTGACGCCGGTCGGGAACTGCCCGAACGCGGCGCGCAGCTGCATCGGGTCGAGGGTCGGGCGGTCGGTAGCGATCGTTTCCATGCCGGTTACTCCGAACGCGCACTGTGTTCGCGGATGAACGCCGCGCAGGCCGACGGCTCGAACCACCACGGCGAGAACCGGCGCGGATCGTCGAAGCCGTCGACGATCGCCGCGGCGAGCGACGGCAACTGGCCGGCCGCGCCGAGCAGTTCGAGGATGTGCGGCGGCGGCGGGGTGAGCAGCGAGTTGGTCCAGCGCACGACATGCTGCGCATAAGCCCAGTAGCCTTCGAACGTCTGCTGCATCCAGTCTTCACTGAACGGCGCGGCATCGCGCGCGACGATCGCATCGAAATATGCGTTCGCGCATTTCGCGGCGTTGTTCGAGCCTTGCCCGGTGATCGGATCGTTGACGACCACCGCATCGGCCATCCCGAACACCGTGCGGCCCGACGGCAGCCGGAAGAACGGCTTGCGCACCGTCGGCGCGAAGCGGCCGGCCAGCGTGCCGTTCGAATCGGTGAGCTCGACGTCGCGACAGCGCTCGAATTCCCACGGCACGTATTGCCGCAGGAACGACAGGCTCCGGTCCAGATGCTGCTCGGGCGTCTTCACGTCGGCCCAGCAGTCGAGCGGGCCGCCCGGAATGCCTTCGAACACCATGATTTCGCACGGGCCCGTCGTGGTCAGCGCGGGGAACACGAAATACTCGCCGATGCCGGGCAGCAGGTTGAAGCGCACGCGCGAATACGGCTGGCTCGGCGTCATCCCTTTCACATAGGTGAGGGCCAGCGCGCGTTGCGGGCGGTCGAACGCGCTGCGCGCGTCGTCGCGGCCGAGCAGGTTGACGATCTCGCCCTTGCCGGCCGCGAGCAGCACGAGGTCGTGGCTGCGTGCCAGTTCCTCGAGTTCGGGCACGCCGATGTCGCCGATGCGCACGTCCGCGCCACGGCGGCGCACGCCGTCGAGCCAGTCGGCCATTTTCACGCGCTGGTCGACCGACTGCGCGTAGCGGGTCAGCCGCGACGACCAGTCGATCGCCTTGCGGCCGCCGCCGTCCGGATGCGGTACCGCGATGCCGATCCCTTCGACGGACGGGCACGCTTCCTCCCAGGTGTTCAGGCCGAGGTCGCGTTCGATCTGCAGTGCGGTATGGAACATGCACTGGCTCGACATGACCTTGCCCGTGCGGATCTGTTCGGCGTCGCGATTCGTCGCGAGCGTCACGTGGTAGCCCTGGCCGAGCAGGGCGAAGGCGAGTTGCAGGCCGGACTGGCCGGCGCCGACGATGGCGATACGTCTCATGGGGATGTCCTTGGTTGGCCGGATGCCGGCTGGAATGATTGCGGGAAGCGGCGGCGCGGAACGGTCACTCCGCGAGCCGCGGAATGGCCGGCACCGCCTGTTCGGGGCCCATCGCGGAATAGCCGCCATCGACCGCGTAGTCGGCGCCCGTCACGAAGCTCGCCGCGTCGCTGCACAGGAACGTCACGACCTGCGCGACCTCGGACGGATCGCCGACGCGGCCGAGCAGGTGGAACGGCGCGGCGACGCGATCGGTCTTCGCGCGGTCGCCGTGCGTCAGCTCGTCCATCACGCGCGACCACGTCCATCCCGGCGATACCGAGTTGACGCGAATGCGCTCGGGCGCGAGATCCATCGCCATGCTGCGCGTGAGCTGGCGGATCGCCGCCTTGGACGTCGGGTACAGCCAGCGGCCGGTCTGCGCGCACTCGGCCGAGATCGAGCTGAAGTTCACGATCGCGCCGCCGCCGCGCCGGGCCATGTGCGGATGCACGGCCTTCGCGAGCATCGCGGCCGACACGACGTTGACGTCCATCGCGGCGAGCCAGTCGTTGCGGGTCGCCTGGATGCCGTTGTCGACATAGCTGCACGCGAGGTTGACGAGCACGTCGATCGCGCCGAACCGCTCGACGATCGCCGATATCGCACGTTCGATCGCGCGATCGTCGGTGATGTCGAGCGCGACGAACATGGCCTTTTCGCCGAGCGAACCGGCGACGCGCGCGCCGTTGTCCGCGTCGAGATCGAGGATCGCGACGCATGCACCGGCGCGGCTCAGGTCCTGCGCGACCGCGGCGCCGATCAGCGTGGCGCCGCCGGTGACGATCGCGACTTTGCCAGCAAGGGCAGTCATGGGGTGTCTCCGTGAATCGTGAGGTGAGGGAGGGGGCGCGTCAGTGCACACCCGTCGACGGCTCGCTGTCCTGCCAGCGGCGCATCAGGCCGTTCGACGGCACGGTTTCGTCGAGCAGCTTGCGGGCCGTTTCGACGCCCGCGACCGGCAGGCCGGCCGGATCGAGCAGGCCGATCTGCACGAGCACGCTCGCCTGATCCCAGTAGATATGCTCGTGATAGAGCTTGTCGCCGCGAAACTTGACGATCGCGACGAGTGGAATCTCGACGCGCTTGCCGGTGGGCGCGACGCCCGGCAGCATCCAGTCGATCTCGGTGGTGTGCGTGAAGCAGAACAGCAGCTCGTCGACGACCTGGCTCGCGCCGATCGTGCGCGAGATCGGCGTGATCGTCGTGTCGGGCGGATTCGCATGCACGAAGTGATGCGTGTAGAAGCGCTTGAGCTCGTCGTGGCCGACGCCGCCCGTCAGCGTCGGAACATGGTTGACGTACGGCTCGGCGACCATCGTCGCCATCGTGGCATCGACGTTGCGCGTGGCGAATTCGTGTTCGAGATGCGCTTCCCACAGTGTGGACAGGTCGTAGTGCGGGCCGAGCGCGGCGCGGAACGCGGCGATCGCGCGCTGGTGGGCCATCACCGCGGCGGCCTTGTCGAAATGATCGCCGCCGACGCGGGCGAACGCGTGATCGACGCCCGGATACACATACACTTCGACGCCGTCGCGGCCGGACAGCGCGTCGGCGATGCGCTGCTGCGCGTCGGGCGGGCAGAAGCGGTCCAGCCCCGCGATCTGCAGCACGAGCCGGCCCTGCAGGTGCGCGGCCTCGTCCAGCGCCTGCTCGATGCCCACGCCGTAGTAGCTGACCGCCGCGGCCACGCCCGGCAGCCGGCACGCGGCGAGATAGGCGAGCTTGCCGCCGAGGCAGTAGCCGAGCACGCCGGTTTCGCCCGTGCATTCCGGCTGCTGCCTGAGCGCGTCCAGCGCGGCACCGATGTCCTCGACGCCCTTGTCCTCGTCGAATTCGCGATACAGGGCCATCGCGCGCTCGACATCGGCTGCCGCATGGCCGAGCTCGATCCCCGGCGCCTGGCGCCAGAACAGGTCGGGCACGAGCACCGTATAGCCTTCCTCCGCGTAGTAGTCGGCGGCCTCCCGCATCGTCGCGTTCGCGCCGAAGATCTCGTGACACAGCACGATGCCCGGCCCCTTGCCGCCGGCCGGCGTGCTCAGGTAGGCGCGAAACGTTCCGCCGTCCGGCGACGGAATGTCGATGTGACGTCCTTTCATCTGTCCCTCCGTTGAATTCATTGCTGCGACGAGCCCAGTATTGGCGGACGAGACGTGCGCTTCTATCCGCTTTCTTCGGCCGGTATCCGCGAATTCCGGAAACCTGCGGCACCGGCCGCCGCGCGTGGGCAGGCGCGCGGCCGACTGCGGGTATGTGCGGATGCGGAAAGCCCGCACAGTTTTCTACGATGCGCGAACGGTCCGTTTCTTGCGTCGTTTGCGCGGGACTTGCGTGCTTTGGCGGCCGGACTGTCCGGATACTCCGGGCGCTATCCGGATCGTGCGGCGAATGCCCCCACACCGGGAACGCATGCACGGCGCGAGTGCAACCGAGCATGACGGGAGAACATCGATGGCGCAATTTTCCGGAACGGGCTGGCTGGCCGACACCGCCTGTTTCAATCACGACAACCTGCTGCTGCAGTCGAACGATGTCGACGAGGTGCGCGCGCGTGTCGCCGACGTCTTCAAGCCGCACCGGCTCACGCCGACCGGCGAATCGCGCGCGCTGCACAGCTGCATGCATCATGCGCGTTGGGGCAACCTGTCGTTGAACCTGCTCGATTACGGCGGCGGGGTCAGCATCGAGCCCGGGCCGCTCGAGCACTTCTTCCTGTTGCAGATCCCGCTGCGCGGCGACGCGGAGATCGAGTGCGGATCGGCAAGTTTCGTGTCGTCGCCGGGCACCGCGTCGTTGATCTCGCCGACGCTGCCGCTGAAGATGCGCTGGGGCGACGCGTGTCCGCAAGTCATCGTGCGCATCGAGCGCGAAGTGATGGAGCGCCATGCGCAGCGGCATTTCGGCGACGACCGGCGCGCACCGGTCGAATTCGAACCGGCATTCAACCTGTCGTCGTCGCAAGGGGCGTGTCTCGCGCAGTTGCTGCCGGTCCTCGCCGGCGCGATCGCGACGGACGCGCATCCGCTGCGTCATCCGCTCGCGTTCGAGCCGCTCGAATCGACGCTGCTCAACCTGCTGCTGCATGGCCACCCGAACAGCGCGCGCAACGGCACGCGGCACCTGCCGGTGGCGCTCGCACCGTTCTATGTGCGGCGCGTCGAGGATTACATTCGCGCCCATCTCGACGAGCCGCTGACGATCGAGCGGCTCGCCGACCTCGCCGGCGTGAGCCCGAGCACGCTGTTCGCCGGCTTCCGCCATCGCCACGGGATCACGCCGATGGGCTTCGTGCGGCAGTTGCGGCTGCAACGTGTGCGCGAGGAACTGCTGGCCGACGAGTCGCCGGGGCTCGCATCGGTGACGGACATCGCGCTGAAATGGGGCTTCGCGCACCTCGGGCGATTCGCGATCGAGTACAAGCGGGCGTTCGGCGAGTCGCCGTCGGCGACGCTCAGGATGCGGCGCGTGCGCGCCTAGACCCTCCGGCGGCAGCCCACGGCCGTTCCCGGGGCGCATGCAGCCTGGCGTTCCCGTCTTTCATCTGCCTTCCTCGCGGGCCGCCGCACGGATCGATCCCGCGCCGGCCCCGCCTCCAAAGCGCCAAACGCAGGCTTTTCCCGCCGGCGCACTTTTTTTAAAGACTCCGTTACGTTCGCCCGGTATGATCGCTGCGCTCGCGAACGACGCCATTGGCCGTTGCATGCCGACTCGCGCGCAACCAGCATCGCCAGCATGACAACACGGGGCGGACGCCGGCGGTGCGTCGCGCCGCGATCGGGCCGCGATCGGGTCGAATCGGCCACCAGCACGACGGAGCATGGAACGATGGTAACGGGGACGGGCGCGGCGAAACGCGCGATGGTGATCGCCGCCGGAGGCGCGTTGTACGTGGCGGCAGCGGGCGGCGCGCACGCGCAGGCATCGGGTGCGGCAGCGCCGCCGGCGGCCGTGCTGCCGGAAATCGACGTAACGGGGAAGGGCGACCGCTCGTCGAGCGGGCTCGTCGGGCTGCGCACCACGGCCGGCACGAAAACCGACACGCCGGTGGCAGAAGTGCCGCAGACGATCAACATCGTGACCGCGCAGCAGATCGAGATGACCGGCGCGACCGACCTGAACCAGGCGCTGCGCTACGTGCCGGGATTCGCGACGTTCGGTGCCGACAGCCGCACCGACTCGTATGCGGCGCTGCGCGGCTTCACGCCGACGCTATACGTCGACGGCGTGGCCGCGCCGCATACGGCCGTGATCGCGGACTGGCGCGTCGACCCGTACATGATCGACTTGATCGCGGTGCTGCGCGGGCCGACGTCGGTGCTGTACGGCGCGGGCGAGCCCGGCGCGATCGTCGACGCGCACACGAAGCTCGCCGACGGCGAACGCGTCCGTGAAGCCGGCGTGCAGATCGGCAACGACGCGCGCAAGCAATTCATGGTCGATGTCGGCGATACGCTCGACCCGGACGGCCGGTACGCGTATCGCTTCGTCGGCGTGGCGCGCGACGGCAACGCGGAAACCGGCCCGAACGGCGACCGTCGCGTCGCGCTGGCGCCGTCGTTCCGCTGGCGGCCGAACGCCGACACGTCGCTGACGCTCTCGGCGACGTTCCTGCAGGACAGCGGCGATATTTCGTCGAACTTCCTGCCTGCGTCGGGCACGGTGCTGCCGAACCCGAACGGCCGCCTGTCGCAGGACATCTACATGGGCGACCCCGGGTTCAACGACTACCGGAAGAAGCAGTGGTCGCTCGGCTACGCGCTGGAGCACCGCGTGAACGCGATCTGGTCGCTGCACCAGGACGTGCGCTGGTCGCACCTGTCGCTCGACGACGCGACGGTGTTCGGCAACGGCTTCGCGCCCCGCAGCACCACCAACATGATGCGTACCGCAGGGCTGTTCCAGCTCAACTACAGCCGGCTCGACATCGACAACCACGCACAGGCCCGCTTCGGCACGGGGCCGCTCGAACATACGCTGCTGCTCGGCGTGCAATACGACCGGCAGACGACGACCAACAGCGTGTGGCTTGCGATCGCGCCGTCGCTCAACCTGTATCACCCCGTATACCGGCCCGTCACGGACGCGATTTTCTCCGGCCCGACGTCGCTCGGCCACGTCGACCAGTACACGGCGATGAACACGTTCGGTGTATACGCGCAAGACCAGATCCGCTGGAAGCGCTGGACGCTGACGCTCGGCGGCCGCGAGGATTTCGTCAATGCGCGGTTCGACGACCGGACGGCCGGCAAGCAGGCGCGGCAGGACGTCAGTGCATTCTCCGGGCGCGTCGGGCTCACCTATCGGGGCGACGCCGGGCTGTCGCCGTATGTGAGCCATTCGACGTCGTTCGATCCCGTCATCGGCGTGCGGTTGTATGGTGGCGGGCTGCCGAAGCCGACACGCGGCACGCAGACGGAAGCCGGGTTGCGCTGGCAGCCGCCGGGCCGGAACCTGATGCTGAGTGCGGCCCTCTACCAGATCGACCAGACCAACGTCGTGACGCCGACGCCGGTCAATCTCGACCCGACCGGCACGACGTCCGTGCAGACCGGCAAGGTGCGCTCGCGCGGGATCGAGCTGAGCGCGGTCGGCAAGGTCACCCGCGAGCTGTCGGTCGTCGCGTCGTACGTCCATCAGGACGTCAAGAACGTGCAGGCGAACGACGCGTCGCTGAACCACTGGCCGGTGACCGTGCCGCTGCCGCGGCAGATGGCTTCGATGTGGGCCGACTGGACCTGGCGCACGGGCGCGCTGTCGGGCCTCGGGCTCGGCGGCGGCGTGCGTTACCAGAGCGCGTCGGCGGGCGCGCCCGACAACTCGCTGACGGTGCCGAGCGTGACGCTGGTCGACCTGGCGCTGCAATACGAGATGCCGCACTGGCGGTTCGCGCTGAACGTCGCGAACCTGTTCGACCGGCGTTATGTCAGCGGTTGCCAGTCGTATAACGTGTGTGTGTTCGGCAACGAGCGGACCGTGCTCGCCAGCGCGAAATACAACTGGTAGGCGCGAGCGCGCGGAACGCGTCCTACGCGTCGCGTTGCGGCTCCCGGCGCGCGGCGCGTTCACCGGCGTGGCGCTGGCGCCGCCACTCGGTCGGCGTGAGGCCGAAACGTTCGCGGAATGCGGTGGCGAAATTCGCCGGCGTGGAAAAACCGATCTCCTTCGCGATGCTGGCAATGCTGAGCGACGTCGAATCCAGCAGATCCTGCGCGATCCTCAGCCGCTCGTGCCGCAGATACTCGAACACCGTCTGGCCGAGATTGTCGCGAAACGCCCGCGACAGCCGCTTTTCATGCGTGCCGACCGCGCGTGCCAGTTGTTCCACCGTCGGCGGATCGTTCAGCGTCCGCGCCAGGTGGCGGATGGCCGCGCGCACGATGATGTCGTCGTCCTTGCCGGTCACGAACACGCTTTCCGTGTCGACGGGCCGCTCGCGCGTCGCCCGCGCGAGCTGCACGCGAATCCGCGCGAGCACTTCGGCCGGCTCGAACGGCTTCACCACGTAGTCGACGCAGCCGATCTCGAACCCCTCGAGGCGTTCGTGCAACGCGCCCGCCACGGTCAGGAAGATGACAGGAATCGCGCACGTCAGCGGATCGGCGGCCAGCAGCCGGCACGCGGTGAAGCCGTCCATGCGCGGCATCCGGACATCCATCAGGATCAGGTCGGGCATGAGCGCCTGCGCGCGCTGGCACGCCTGCAGCCCGTCGGATGCAATGCTGATCCGGCACCCGGTGCCGCGCAGGATGTCGATCAGCAAGCGAAGCTGGTCGGGCTGATCGTCGACGATCAGGATATGGGCGTCGCCCAATGCGGAGGTCGATGGATGCATCGTGCACCTGTTCTGGAATGGCTGCTGGCTGCGTTCCTGCGGGTGGCCGGCCCGGTTCGGATAATCGTTGGAAACTGCTCTATGGCAACGCACAAGCGCATCGATATTCGGATTTCGCGCGAACCGCGCGACAGACGACCGGTCGGCGTAATACCCGGCGTTGCTTGTATTGATCGCTGATCCGGTAAGGACGCGAAGCGTTGCCGCCGCCGCGCGTGGAAAAGGGTGCGGCTGACCGTGTCGATGCGAGCCGAATTGTAGGGGGATATTTCGATTCTTGCCAGACGCATTGACTCTATTTACTTCATTCCAGTTTTCTGATTCTTAATCAGATATTGTGATTTGCGTTAGCGATGTGGCACCCTGATGCCTGTCCATTTCCGCCATTTTCATTCTTGCCCGCACGCGATCGCGCGGCTCGGTGGTTTTTCTGCAGAAATATTTTCGCTGGAATTTGTTTTTAATCCGCTTCGGCAAAGCATTTGTCCGCTCTACAAAACATCCGGATTAATTCCGGCGCCGCGAAATCGTTTGCGAGATGCGCATTTTTAACGCAACTTATTGAATATATTGGATTTTACAATCTATAAAGAATGTCGCCTTCAATAATTTAAGTGCGTGTCTCATAATTCGTCCGAACTTTGAACGCAGGGTTGCACGGGGCAGCACAAGGCACGGAGGGTTGTGACGGACGTTGCGTGATTCGGGGCCGTGGCATCAATTGATGCTCGTCCGAACGCAAGTCCGTAGCGCTCAGGCGCACGTCCGGTTGCCGTCGATGAAATAAAAGAAGCGGGGTTGGTCGCGGTCGGCGCGACATCAAATCAGGGGTGTCCATAACGGCGGGTTGAATCTCCGGATTCAGTCGATGGGTGAATTCGCCCATATAAAACGATATGCATTCCTAATGCATTAACCGAATTAACGGAACGGGCCGTCACACCAACGGCGTGCCCGGGCTTTCGAACGTCCCGTCGCTACGGGCGGGCGATGCGTGTCGCCTTCGGCACGCTCGGGCCGGGCATCGGAATCGGGTTCCGCACTGAAGTCGTAATCGTAATCGCAGTCGCAATCGCATCTGAATCCTTCAAGCAAATTAAGTAGTCCGTATACAAACCTGACGCTACAAAACGGAGCAGAAGACCATGAAGAGGAAGCAGATTTCGGCGCTCGCCGCCGCCATGTTCACGGGTGCAGGTGTCCTGATCGCGGGGGCCGCGCATGCGGACAACTTCGTCGACCGCGGCAACCCGGACAACGCGCTGAACGGCCAGTGCATCGACGGGACGAACCCGCTGTGCGTGTCGACCAAGAGCGGAAGCTACGTGGCGGTGAGCACGGCAAACGTCACGATGGGGACGAACGCCAGGGCCGGTACCAGCGGGATCGCGATCGGCGACCAGTCGAATGCGAGCAGCAAGGGCGGCACCAGCAGCGGGGGCGCGATTGCGATCGGCGTCGGTTCGCAGGCGCTGGCAAACTCGGCCACGGCGATCGGCACGGTAGCCGTCGCGCAAGGCAATACGTCGCTCGCCGTCGGCCGCCAGTCGGCCGCGGTCGGCGATTTCTCGATGGCGCTCGGCAACGTCGCCGATGCGCGCGGCACGAGCTCGATCGCACTTGGCCACTCGGCGCTGGCAAGCGGCGACCGTTCGGTTGCGATCGGCGGTGCGAACCCGACCTCGAGCGACGGCGTGTCGGCCGGCGCGTCGTACGACGCGGCGACACAGACGCGCGCCGGCGGCACGCAATCCGTGGCGATCGGTGCGGGCGCGCAGACGAACGACAACAACCAGGTGGCGATCGGCTCGGGCAGCGTCGGCGCGAACAACGGCGGCACGCCGGTGTTCGGCGGCACGGCCGCGCCGGTCGGCGGCGCGGTGTCGTTCGGCGCCATCGGCGCCGAGCGTCAGCTCAAGAACGTCGCGGCGGGCGCGGCCGATACGGATGCCGTCAACGTCCAGCAGCTTAAGAACGTGAACGGCACGCTCAGCACGAGCATCGCCAACGTCGACGCGCGCGTGACGTCGGTCGGCAATTCGCTGTCGACCACGATTTCGAACGTCGACCAGCGTGTGACCAGCGTGGGCAACAGCCTCAGCACCAGCATCGTGACGGCGACGAAGAACGTCGTGAAATACACCGACGATTCGCACGCGGCGATCGCGCTCGACGGCAGCAACGGCACCACGATCGGCGGCGTCGCGGCCGGTGTCTCCGACACCGATGCGGTCAACGTCGGCCAGCTGAAGGGCAGTGTCGCCCCGCTGCAGACGTCCATTTCGACGGCGGCGTCGAACATCACGAACCTGCAAAGCAGCGTCACGGACATCAATACATCGCTGAGCACGGCAACCACGAATATCGGCAACCTGCAGGCGGCCGACGCACGCAACGTCAAGTACGACGGCCAGAGCGGCTTCGATTCGGTGACGTTCGCCGGCACGAACGGCACGACGCTGCACAACGTCGCGGCCGGTGTCGCCGATACCGACGCGGTGAACGTCGGGCAACTGAACGGCGGCCTGTCGTCGCTCAGCACGAGCGTGACGAACAACCTCAGCACGACGCTCGGCAACCTGAGCACGTCGATCACCAACCAGATCGGCGACGCGACGAAGAACGCGGTGCAGTACGACGATGACGCGCACAGCGGCGTGACGCTCGGTGGCAAGGGGGCGCAGTCGCCGGTCGGCCTGCACAACGTGGCGGACGGCGCTGCCGCGAGCGATGCCGTGAACGTCGGCCAGCTCGGCAAGGCAACCGACTCGCTGAACCAGTCGATTACGAATGTCGGCAACCAGGTCACGACGAACACGGGCAACATCGCGGCGCTCCAGCAGGACGCGCTTCTGTGGAACGCGAACCTCGGCGCATACGATGCCAGCCACGGCGGCAACGGCCCGCAACGCATCGGCAACGTCGCGGCCGGTGTCGCCGACACCGACGCGGTCAACGTCGGTCAGCTGAACGGCAGCGTCGCGCCGCTGCAATCGTCGATCTCGACCGCCGCGTCGAACATCACGAACCTGCAGAGCAACGTCACCGGCATCAATGCGTCGCTGAGCACGGCGACCACCAACATCAGCAACCTGCAGGCGGCCGACACGCGCAACGTCAAGTACGACGGCCAGAGCGGCTTCGACTCGGTGACGTTCGCCGGCACGAACGGCACGACGCTGCACAATGTCGCGGCCGGTGTCGCGAACACCGACGCGGTGAACGTCGGGCAACTGAACGGCGGCCTGTCGTCGCTCAGCACGAGCGTGACGAACAACATCAATACGACGCTCGGCAACCTGAGCACGTCGATCAACAACCAGATCGGCAACGCGACGAAGAACGCGGTGCAGTACGACGACGATGCGCACAGCGGCGTGACGCTCGGCGGCAAGGGCGCGCAGTCGCCGGTCGGCCTGCACAACGTGGCGGACGGCACTGCCGCGAGCGACGCCGTGAACGTCGGCCAGCTCGGCAAGGCAACCGACTCGCTGAACCAGTCGATTACGAACGTCAGCAACAACGTGACGACGCTCGGCAACCAGGTGACGACGAACACGGGCAACATCGCGGCGCTCCAGCAGGACGCGCTCCAGTGGAACGCGAACCTCGGCACCTACGACGCGAGCCACGGCGGCAACGGCCCGCAACGCATCGGCAACGTCGCGGCCGGCAAGAACGGCACGGACGCGGTCAACGTCGACCAGCTGAACGCGGCGATCCAGGACGGCACGAGCCAGCTCGACGCACTCGCCGTGAAGTACGACGATGCGAGCAAGAAGCAGGTTTCGCTCGGCGCGGGCAACGGCGGGAGCCCGGTGCGCCTGACCAACGTCGCGGAAGGCAACGTCGCGGCCGGCAGCACGGACGCGGTGAACGGCGCGCAACTGCGCCGTGCAACCGACGGCACGGCGGCCGCGCTGGGCGGCGGTGCGACGGCGAATCCGGACGGCTCGATCAGCGCGCCGGACTATAAGGTAGGCGGCGGTTCGTTCAACAATGTCGGCGACGCGCTCACGAATCTCGACGGCCGCGTTCTCAACAACACGACGACGCTCGAGAATCACGAAACGCGCATCGGCAATGCGGAAACGAACATCGCGGGCAACACGGCCGCGATCGCGGGGCTGCAGCAGGACGCGCTGCAGTTCGACCCGACGCTCGGTGCCTACAACGCGGCGCGCGGCGGTGCACCGACGAAGCTGACGAACGTGGCCGACGGCAACGTCGCCGCGGGCAGCACGGACGCGGTGAACGGCGGCCAGTTGTCGGGCGTGAAGTCGTCGCTCGAACAGCAGATCACGCAGGTGTCCAACCAGGCGGGCGAGGCCGTGAAGAACGTCGTCAAGTACGACGTCGACGCGAACGGCAACCGGCTGAATTCGGTATCGCTCATCGGCGGCGACCCGAATGCGGCCGTCGTGCTGAAGAACGTCGCCGCGGGCACCGCCGATACCGACGCGGTGAACGTCAAGCAGTTGAAGGGCGTGCAGTCGAGTCTCAACCAGCTCGGTGCGCTCGCGGTGCAGTACGACGACGCGTCGAAGAGCTCGATCACGCTCGGCGGCGCGGGTGGCACGCGCATCACCAACGTGCAGGCCGGCACGCTCAGCGCAACCAGCACGGATGCGGTGAACGGCTCGCAGCTCTACGCGACGAACCAGCAGGTCGCGAAGAACACGACCGACATCACGAACCTGCAGGGGAACGTGAACAACATCGCGAACGGCAAGGCCGGCCTCGTGCAGCAGCAGGATCCGAACGGCGCGATTACGGTCGGGAAGGACACCGGCGGCACGAGCGTGAACTTCTCCGGCACGTCGGGCGATCGCGTGCTGACCGGTGTCGCGGCGGGCGTGAAGGACAACGACGCGGTCAACATGGGCCAGTTCAACAACGCGCTGAAGAACGCGGCGGCCAACGACCAGATCCGCGCGGCGGCGACCGATGCGAACACGACGTGGATCACACGTGCCGATGCGGGTTCGATCGGGTCGACGGCAACCGCAACCGGCAAGAACGCGGTGGCGGTCGGCCAGGGCTCCGTCGCCGATCGCGACAATTCGTTCTCGGTCGGTGCGAAGGGCAGCGAGCGCCAGGTCACGAACGTCGCGGCCGGCACGGCGCCGACCGACGCGGTGAACGTGCAGCAGTTGAACGACAACCTGTCGACCGCCACGTCGCAGGCGAAGGGCTACACCGACCAGCGCATCGGCCAGGTGTACAACTCGTTCAACGACCTGAAGAAGGACATGTACGGCGGCGTGGCATCGGCAATGGCCGTGGCCGGCCTGCCGCAACCGACGGGCGCGGGCCGCTCGATGGTCTCGGCGGCGACGTCGAACTATCACGGCCAGCAGGGTTTCGCCGCCGGGTACTCGTACGTGACGGAAAGCAACCGCTGGGTCGTCAAGGCGTCGGTGACGGGCAACACGCGTTCGGACTTCGGCGCGGTGGTGGGCGCGGGTTACCAGTTCTGACGTTGTCCGTGCAGTATCGATCGAACGGTGGTGTCGGGCAGCGGTCGTGATGCCCGGCACCGGCGGGAGATCCGTGGCCCGGGGTGTGTCTGTCGACCCCGGGCCATCGACGCTTGATGCGTCGCGAAGAGCGGTATGGCTACGCCGGGCTCGTTCGGCAGCCGATGCCGTCGATGGATGATTTATTCGCCGATTGTGGAGATAATCGGCGCTGGCGCAATGCACTCCGCATTGAGCGTGTCCGAGCACGTCTTCCAGTCCCGTATTGGCGCCGACAACGACAAAATGAAAACGATGAAACCCGAGGATGCTTCCCGCGCAACGCTTCGCGTTGCCGCGTCACATTGGGCTGCCTGCCTTCGCGGTCAGCGCCGCGTTGCCATCGGCTTTGCCGGCCGGTTACGGCGGCAGGTGCCGCTAGCGCCCGGACAATCCGCGCCATGGGTTCGACAAGAGAACCGGCGCCCGAATCGATCGGCCGGGCTACCGGTATCGAACGGCGATATCAATTGGTGCACCCGTGAGCGTGCATCGGGTCACTTGAAGACGCATCCGGGGTAAAGGCACATGATCGGGAAAGTTGCATGGCTGTCCGTCGTTTCGCTTCTGGTCGCGGCATGCGGGGATCGTTCCGGTCAGGCCGATACCGCATCGAATGCGCAGCCGGCGGCCGCGTCGGCGACGCAGGCCGTTACCTCGCAGCGCGAAGGGCGCGACTCGCCCGTGCCGCCCAGGCCGGGCCAGGTGCTGGAGGGCATTTACCAGAAGGACGCGCATGGCGAGGCGACGATGGAGATCGCCAACGGAAGCCAGGCCACGTATTGGTACGGCCACGCGTTCGACCTGAGCGGCGGCCACTACTTCACCGGCTTCGCGTACGAGACGCCGAACAAGTACGCCGAACAGGAGAACACCGCCGAGCCGGCGCCCGATGCAAGGGTGACGATCACGGAGGCGACCTTCGAATGGATCACGGACGGCGGCGTGGCCGGCTGGAACATGGTCGAGTCGGAACGCTCGATCGGCGAGTTTGGCCGCTACGAAAAGGCCGACACGATCGACGACAAGGAATCCGCCGTGAGCACGACCCTGCCGGACGGGCGGATCGTGCTGGCCGTGCCGACCTGGTACCTGGCTTCCGGTACCCGGATCAAGTCGTTCGGCATGTTCGTCTATCGGCGCACCGATGCGTCCAGCAATCCTGACGATACCGACTGGACCTATGCCGGTAACGTATTTCGCGGCAACGACAGCGGCGCGGCATGCGATGCCGCGGGTACCGGCAACCGGATACCGTGCGTGGAAGGCTCTGCGACGCTGACCTTCCTGCCGGCAGACGGCCGGGACTGGCCGCGCCTTCGCGTGGCAATGACCGGGACGGGCATCGACAACGCCGGCCGGACAAAGACCGACGGCGCCGCGGATGTCGTCGAATACCGGTTCAATCCGAAGACGAAGGTTTACGAAGCGGTGAAGACGTAGGGCGGCATGGGGCGTGTCGCTTTCAACGATGGTTCCACCTGTCCAGAAAGAGGAGCCAATGGAGATGGCTCTCTCGAGAAACAAGGTGGGCGGCTGCCGGAAGTGACGTGGCTCAGCCAAATCACGGACAAATGCGAATGGCGCGATCCGCAGCGCTCGCAACCGCGCCCCGATCCGCGATTTCTCGCGGGTTCGCGCGCTGTCGAGCCAGGCGGCGAATGCGAATTGTCGAATGCGAGCCGCGGCTCGTATTCTGGGTGCGTCGGGCGGAACGGCATGGGGCCTCCGCCGATCGACGCATGACGGAGACTCGCAATGACTGCCATGACGCAAACCATGAAGCTCAATCACCTGAGCTTCCCCTCCGCCGACACACTGGCGACGGCCCGATTCTTCGAGCGGCATCTCGGCTTCACGATCGCGGGAAGCTGGGACAAATCCTGGATCCTCAAGCGCCCGGGCTTCGACGTAGTGATCGATCACGCCGGCGACGATGAGACCGCGTGGCCGACGAATTTCCACGTCGGGTTCGAGCTGCCGAGCCTCGATGCCGTTCGCACGTTGTTCGAACGCTTCAGGGAAGAGGGCGTCGAGATGGTGACGGACGTCTTCAACAACGGGCGCGGTTCGCGTTTCTTCTGCCGCGCGCCGGGCGGCGTGATGTTCGAGCTGAACACGCGCGCGGATGCCGCGCCGGAATATCAAGGCACGTTCGACGACTGACGCCGGCAAGCGTCGTACCGCGTTCGGGTGCCGGCGCGGGCCGCCATTTCAATGACCGTGCAGGTCGGGAAGGCTGCGCATCTCCATCACGTGCAGATCGCCGCAGCGCGCGACATGGCCGTGCCGCACCACCCGCGATGCCGTCGCACCGGACTTCAACAGCAAGAAACGGAGTGTCTGCCTGCAAACGGTCGTCTACATTGCCGTGACTGACCTCAATCACGGGATGTGAAGAAGATGACCTTACTCGACGGGAAAGTCGCCATCGTCACCGGTGCCTCCACCGGAATCGGCCGGGCGATCGCACTGATGTTCGCGGCGCATGGCGCGTCAATCGTATTGGGCGCGCGAAGCGAATCCGCGTTGAATCAGGTGGCCAGCGAGATTCGTCGTCACGGCGGGCAGGCGTTCGCCTGCGCCGGCGACGTCTGTCACGTCGATACGCATCGAAGGCTCGTCGCGACGGCGCTGCGCGAGTTCGGCGGTCTCGACATCGCGATCAACAACGCGGGAACCGTCGGGCCGCTCAAACCGCTCGCGGACATCTCGCTCGACGATTGGCAGCACACGCTGTCTACCAATCTGACGGCAGCCTTCCTGGGCGCAAGCAACCAGATTCCCGCGATGCTCGAACGCGGAGGCGGCTCGATCGTCTTCACGTCCAGCTTCGTCGGGACCAGCGTCGGGCTACCCGGCATGTCCGCGTATGGTGCGTCCAAGGCCGGCTTGATGGGACTGGTGAAGGGCATCACCGCCGACTACGCGGCACGGGGGATTCGGGCAAACGCACTGTTGCCGGGCGGTGTGGACACCGCGATGGGGGGAGACCCCGAGCAAAAGGAATGGGCGGCAGGGCTCCACGCGATGAAGCGCATCGCCCGCCCCGACGAGATCGCATCCGCGGCGCTGTTTCTGGCGAGCCCGATGGCCAGTTTCGTTACCGGCTCGGCCCTGTTCGCCGACGGAGGCAATGCGGCCGTGAAGTGAATTCGCATCGCCGCAAACGCGCGTCGCGCCGCGCTCAACCGCCGGCGCGAACCAGCATGTCGATGACCGCGCGGGTGCGCGAAGGCCGGGTGATCTCCGTCCAGTGCAGATGCGCGTATTTCGGGTCGTCACGCAGGCCGGCGAACTTGACGCGATTCCTGGCGAACGTGGTGTACGACCACAGCAGCACCGACTCTCGCGAAAATGCCATCCGCAGCGACTCGCGGTTGCCGTGCGAAAGCTCGGTGCGCATGAGCCCGCGGCTCAACGTGCGCCAGAGCACCCGGGAGAACACCGTCCGCCGCCCGAAGTTGAGCCAGATCACGTGAGTGGCTCTCGACCAGAGCACGTCGCGCACGGCGCTGTAGTTCCCGTCGGCGACCCATCGGTCGCCGGCCGTCGCGGCCAGCACGGCGCGCTCGAACTGTTCCGGCGGCACGGCAGTCCAGTCGGGGCCCCAGTAGAGTCGATCCAGCTCGATGTACGGGCAGCCTGCTGCCACCGCCAGTGCGCTGGAAAAGGTGGATTTCCCCGCTCCGCTGGTTCCGACGACGACGAAGCGCATGGGTTTGATCGCGGTTGAATGTTGAAGCCGGCTATTGTGCCTCATGCACGAAGCGGTCGCTCGACTGCGGTTCGTCATTGAATATCGGCCATGGCCCTGCTTGCCCCACCACACTTCCTGCATTGTCGGGGCGGGCGGAGCCGGGCGCCCCTCGCCGCTCCGCAACGGTCATTTGAATTCGGCGTCTACCATTCGTTTCCCGCACCTTTGTACAATCAGCCGCTTCAGTCCTGCCGCCCACTGCCGCGGCAAACCCCGAAAAAAATAACGTGAGAGAAACGATGGCGACCGAACCCGGATTTCAGACGCACATATACGCGGATAGCGCCCGCGACGGGAGCCCGTCATGTGCGCTCGAATGGGCAACAACCGGGTGCGCGTCCCGACCGGATCGAGGGCTGGCATGAGCGACAAACCCGTTCTTGCCGCCGGTGCGCCGTGCGAACCTGCGGCGTCGGCTGCTTCCTTGATGGCACTGGGGTGCCTGGTCGTATTCATGGCCCAAATGGCGACGACGGTGTACCTGCCGTCGCTGCCTGTCGTCATGCGCGAGTTGAAGATGACGCAAGGCGGCGCCGAGTTATCCATCTCCGCCTATGTGATCGGTGCCGCGCTGCCGGTGCCATTCTGGGGCGCTGCCGCGGAACGCTGGGGCCGGCGCGGCCCGCTGCTGATTTCGCTGCTGCTGTTCATTGGCAGCAGCCTGCTGCTCGCCGGCTGCACGGTCGCACCGGCGCTGCTCGTGTTGCGCGCCATCCAGGGCATCGGCGGCGGCGGCGCGGCGATCATCGCCCGAATCATCGTCCGCGACAACTGGCGCGGCGACGAACTGGCGCGACGCCTCTCCGTGTTGTCGATCGCCTTCATCACGGCCCTGGGCGGCGGCCAGTTCATCGGCGGGCTCATCGGCCGATACAGTCATTGGCAAACGGGTTTCGTGCTGATGGCCGTCGTCGCCGCGCTGGCGATCGCGCTGTCGTATGCGTTGCCGTTGAAGGCGGGAAGCCGAGCCGCCAAACCGTCGGGCCTGGCCGGTACCTACTGGCTCCTGCTGCGGCGCCCGGGCTTCCTGTGGCCAGCCTGCGCGGGCGGATTGGGGTTCGCGACGACCGTCACCTTGCAGGAGGTGAGCCCGTTCGTGTTCCAGGAGCATTTCCAGCTGGCCGTGACGAGCTTCGGCAGTATCGGCCTGCTGCTCGGCGTGGCCTATTTCAGTGGGGCGATGCTGGTCAACCGTCTCGTGAGACGGCATGGCGGCGCCCGGATGATGCATGCCGGTGCCGCGTTGCTTGCGTTCGCAACCACGTTGATGCTGGTGTCGTGGCTGAGCGGCCTGCTGACCCATTTCTCCGGCCTGTGGATCTTTATCACGCTGTATTGCCTGGCGATCTTCGGCCAGGCGGTGCTGTTTCCGAACAGCATGGCGACCGCCGTCAGCGATGCGCATGAACATGGCGCGCATGCGATGGCCTTGTGCGGTTTCCTGCAGCAGGGACTGGCGGGCGTCGCCGCGACGGCTGCGGTGCTGCAGCACCATGGCGGCACGTGGACGCTCGCCGTATTCGTGCTGGGGGCGCTGACGTGGCTGGTGGTGCAGGTCAAGGTGCGGGGCAGGTAGGCGGCCGACGTCGACGGACGGTTCATCGGCCGTATGCATCTCTCGCGAAAACAGCGGCGTGCGGCCGCGCATTCGCGTCACGCTGCGCGGATAGGGCGACGCAAGAGGCAGTGTGACGCACTCATGCTGCCGGATGAGCCGTACCGCTTAAACGAACGATTCGTAGAAAACTTGTTCTCATGCGTCGTTCGCGAGGCTTTTACTACGAATTAAAAGGCGGTGTCATCAAGGGCGAGAATCGGAAAGCCACTAAAAATCCCGGTGGTGCGCCCGGAATGGCAATAATCAAAATCAATATTTAATAAAGCAAATAGCATCTGCCGCGCTACCTCGAGCTTCACATTCTCCATCCCGCCGACCCGCGCCACGCACGCCTTTCCCCAGTAACGACGGGCCCGTCACGCACATTCCGCCGATGCGGCGTTGCCGAAACCGGCATCGCAGCCGACGAGATCATTTCAGATTTCTCACCAAATCATGACTCGATTAACATCGCCGACAGAAAATATTAACCTGTCAGAAAATATCTTGTAATTATAAAAATGACCTTCTAGCATCCCTCTGCAGTTCGTGACATGTCTTGGATCAAAGTCTGTACTTGATGCATTCCTCGAACATCACCCATACATAACCGGGGGATTACATGAAGAAACTGTCTCGCCTGCTGTCCATCACCGCGATTACCGTCGCGAGTCTCAGTGCTTTTGCCCAGGCCGGCGACCAGTCGGCCACGGTCGACAAGGCACTGCAACTGATCCAGCAGAACCCGTCCGCCTTCAGTCTGGCCGCTGGCGGCGCAGCACGCACGTTGAAGTTCGCAGGGCCGCAGGCGAGTGCGCCGACGGACGGCGATCAATTCGAGGTGCGCGACGTGATCGTCGATCCCGACGGCACCGAGCACGTGCGTTTCGACCGCTTCTACGCGGGCCTGCCCGTGATCGGCGGTGACGTGGTCGTCCATTCGAGCAAGGGGCAGTTGAAGCAGGCGAGCGTGACCCAGCTCGCGCCGATCAATCTCGCCGGCGCGATCGGCAAGGTCGGAAACCGCTCCGTGATACGCAACGCGCCCGACATCGGCAACGCCAGGGTCAAGCGCATCGCGACCGCGCGTTTCAACTCGGACGTGCGCCGCGTCGACGACGCGGAACTCGTGGTGTTCGCGCGCGACGTTACGCCGACGCTGGCCTACGCGGTGCGCGTATACGGCAAGTCGAACGACGTGCACGGCGATGCGGTGCTGTACTACGTCGACGCACGCACGGGCGCCGTGCTCGATGCGCAGGACCTGATCAAGACCGCCGCCGCGACCGGCACCGGCCGCTCGCTGTACTACGGCAACCTGACGCTGACCACCGACCAGACCGGCACGAACGCGTACCGGATGCTCGATCCGAATCGCGGCGGCGGCTCCGTGTACGACGGTCGCGGACTGATCGCGGAGGACGTCGAGCAGGCGACCGACCTGCCGATCTTCACGAGCAGCACGAACGTGTGGGGCAACAACGCGACCACCGACCGGCAGACCGTCGCCGCCGACATCGATTACGGTCTGGCGTTAACTTGGGATTACTACAAGACGACGCACAACCGCAACGGCATCTTCAACGACGGGCGCGGCGTGAAGAGTTTCGCGCACGTGGTGTTCGACACCGGCAGCGGCACGACCGGCGCGAACGCGGCATGGATGCCGTCGCACATCATGGTGTACGGCGACGGCCAGCCGGGCACGAGCCTGCCGAAGCCGGTCGTGTCGGTCGACGTGGCCGGACACGAGATGAGCCACGGCGTGACCGAGGCCACGGCCAACCTGAACTATTCGGGCGACGCGGGTGGGCTGAACGAAGCGACTTCCGACATTTTCGGCACGCTCGTCAAGTACTACGCGAACAACCCGAACGATCCCGGCAACTACGTGATCGGTGCGCGCGTGGTGAGCGGCGGCCTGCGCAAGATGTACAAGCAGGATCTCGATGGCAGGTCGTTCAGCTGTTACCCGTCCGGCGGATTCTCGTGGTCGAATCCGCGCCACGATCCGCATTTCACGTCGGGTGTCGGCAACCGCCTTTTCTACCTGCTGGCGGAAGGCCCGACGGTGCCGTCGACCGATACCGGCCTGACGAAGGCGAAACTGGTCTGCAACGGCGACACGACCTTCACCGGGTTGGGCCGCGAGAAAGCCGGCAAGATCTGGTACCGGACGCTGACCGTGTATCTGAACGCCAACTCCAGCTACCCGAACGCGCGGCGTGCGTCGATCCAGGCGGCGAACGACCTGTACGGCGCGAATTCGGCCGAAAGCGCGACGGTCGCTCGTGCTTGGAGCGCGGTCGGGGTGAATTGATGGCGTTTGTGCCAGTGCGTTGAATGCCCGACGATCGCGTGACGGCATTTCGTGTCGGAGAACGGAGAGCCGATCGAGGCCACGCGACGCCCGGGCAAATGACGGACGCGTGTTGATCGACCGCCTGCAATTGCGGGCGGTCGATCTCTGGAATCCGGTTTTTGTCCCGCCAGCCACATATCCCGTTCTTCGGCACTTCGTGCCGACATGGTTGCGCCTGCCGCACCTTCCTCGATAACCGCGCCGCGTTCCCTGGCCATCCGTGACGAACCCGGAAGAAACCTGACGGTGAAGCGCGGCGGAATCCAGCCGTATCACCCATCGCCCACACCCGTCGGTCGATCGGCAAACCATCGGCCAATCCTTCGATATCCCGCCCCGTCTCGTTCCGGCACTTTTCCCAGAAAAAATATCTTCCGGGCAATCGTTTGCGTGCCGCCGCGCGGCGTTCAGTTTATTCATCGCATGCCGATATCCGGAAGGCGCGCCTGATCGAAGCGGCATCGCCCCGCGGTTTCGATCGGGAACGGCATCCACGCATGCGACGGATAGGGGAAGAAAGGTTTTGGCGACAGTTTTAGGGTGCATCGTTCAACGGCACAATCACTGGCTGGTCCTGCTTGCCGCGCTGTTGTGCGGGGCCGGCTCGTGGGTCACCGCGCGCCTGTTCCAGCGCACGGTGAACACCTCCGGCACGCAGCGGTTCGGCTGGCAGGTGCTGACGGCCATTTCGGCCGGCGTGGCGATCTGGTGCACGCACTTCGTCGCGATGCTCGGCTTCGACGCCGGCGCGCCCGTGCAATTCGACCTGCCGCTCACGCTCGTATCGCTGCTCATCGCGGTCGGCGGCAGCACGATCGGCTTCGCGCTGACGACCTGCCGCATCGTCAGGATCGCGCCCGCGCTCGGCGGCGCGATCGTCGGCGTCGCGATCGTGCTGATGCATTACACCGGCATGCTCGCGTGGCGGGTCGAAGGCATCGTGTCGTGGGACATCGGCTACCTGGTCGCGTCGGTGCTGCTGGCGATGACCCTCGCGGCGCTCGCGCTGCACCTCGCGATGCGGCCGTCGCCGCACGCGGTCAACCAGATGGCCGGCGTGCTGTCGCTCGCGATCCTCGCGCTGCATTTCACCGGGATGTCCGCGCTGCGCATCACGCCGCTGACGCTCGACGGCGCGTGGACCGACGTGAACACGCTGCGTCCGCTGGCGCTCGCGGTCGCGGGTACGTCGCTCGTGATCGTCTGCACGGGGCTCGTGAGCTACGTGATCGACAGCAACGTGCGGGCCGAATCGCTCGAGCACCTGCGCCGGCTGGCACTGAGCGACATGCTGACCGGCCTGCCGAACCGGGCGAGCTTCAACGAGCGGCTGGACCTCGAAATCGCGCTGGCGCAAGAGCAGGGCACGAAGCTCGCGCTGATCGGCATCGACCTGAACCGCTTCAAGGAAATCAACGACCTGCGCGGCCATCACGCCGGCGACGAGGTGCTGCGCATCCTCGCGCGGCGCATGTCGAACGTGTTGCGCGAAGGCGAATTCGTCGCCCGCATCGGCGGCGACGAATTCGCGGCACTCTGCCGCATGGGCGACGACACCCGCCTGATGGACCTGCTCGAACGGCTCGAGCCCGCGCTCTACAAGCCGGTCAGGCTGGACGACTACGAGGTCGTGCCGGGCGCGAGCTTCGGTGTGGCCATCTACCCGGATGACGCCACCACCAAGGCGATCCTCATCAACAACGCGGACCTCGCGATGTACCGTGCGAAGGGCAGCGTCGCGCAATCGATCTGCTTCTACGAGCCGGCGATGGACCTGATCGTCCGCGCGCGCCGCAGCCTCGCGGCCGACCTGCGCCGCGCGGTGGCCGACAACCAGCTGAGCATCCACTACCAGGTGCAGACGTCGCTGACGACCGGCGAGATCCGCGGTTACGAGGCGCTGCTGCGCTGGCAGCATGCGACGCTCGGCACGATACCGCCCACCGAGTTCATTCCGCTCGCCGAGGAAAACGGCGTGATCCTGGAGATCGGCGCGTGGGTGCTGCGCGAGGCATGCGCGCGCGCGGCCACGTGGGAGCCGCCCTATACGGTCTCGGTGAACGTATCGGCCGCGCAGTTCATGCACGCGGACCTGACGGCGCTCGTGGCGGACGTGCTCGAGGAAACCGGCCTGCCGGCGTCGCGCCTGCAACTGGAACTGACGGAATCGACGATCTTCGCCGGCCGCGAGCGCGCGCTGGATACGCTGCGGCAGATCAAGGCGCTGGGCGTGAGCATCGCGCTCGACGATTTCGGTACCGGCTATTCGTCGCTCGACACGCTGCGCTCGTTCCCGTTCGACCGCATCAAGCTCGACCAGTCGTTCGTCGCGGACGCGGAAGCGAAACCGCAGGATCGCGCGATCATCCGCGCCGTGCTCGCGCTCGGCAAGAGCCTGGGCATTCCGATCCTGGCCGAAGGCATCGAGACGCGCGAGCAGCTCGTGCTGCTGGCCGACGAAGGCTGCGACGAAGCGCAGGGCTTCCTGCTCGGCAGGCCCGCACCACTCAACGAGATTGTCGGCAGCGGGCAGATCGCGCTGACCGGCAGCAACCGCGCCAGCGCGACGGTTCCCGCGTCCGGATCGGCCGTCACGGCCGAGATGGATCCGGGCCCGCGCCGGTAAGCGACAACGCCGGATACGGCAATCCGAACGCAGGTTGCAGCAGGCAGGCTCACATGAAAACCCACTACGCACGGATGGTCAGACTGGCAAGCATCGCGGCGCCGGCCCGGAACCCGGACCTGCTCGCGGCGCAATTCCGGGTATTCGCCGGCCAGCTCCCGGTGATGTACCTGATCCTCGTCTCGAGCACCTGGAGCCTCGCCGTCACGCACCTGCGCAGCACGCCGTGGTGGCTGTCGGTCGCGATGCCGGCCGGGATGACGCTCGTGTCGCTCGCGCGGCTGCTGCACTGGCGCCGCGCGCGGCTGGTGGAGCCGACGCCGGACACCGTGTCGCGTGCGCTCACGATGACGAACTGGCTGGTGATCCCGATCGCGGTGACGTTCACCCTCTGGGCGCTGCTGCTGTTCCCGTACGGCGACGCGTGGCAAAAGGCCCAGGTCGCGTTCTACATGGCGATCACGGTGATCGGCTGCATCTTCAGCCTGATGTACCTGCGCACGGCCGCGCTGATCGTGGCCGTGATCGTCAACGCCGCGTTCATCGCGTTCTTCCTCTCGACGGGCCAGCCGACGCTCGTCGCCACCGCGGTCAACATGGCTTTCGTGTCGGCCGCGCTGATCGCCGTCATCTCGGTCAACTACCGGGGCTTCGTGCGTACCGTCGACGCGCAGGCCGAATCGCGGATGCGCGAGCAGGCGCAGACGCGGCTGATGCGGATGATCGACGACATGCCGGTGGCCGTGATGACGGCCGACCCGGAGACGTTCCGCATCAACTACCTGAACACGGCGTCGCGAAACCTGCTGCGCTCGATCGAGCATTTGCTGCCGATCCGCGCGGACGATGCGCTCGGCGCGTCGATCGACTTCTTCCATCCGCACCCGCAGCACCAGCGCCGCCTGCTCGCCGATCCGGCGAACCTGCCGCATCGCGGCCGCGTGCGGCTCGGGCCGGAAGTGCTCGACCTCCAGGTCTCGGCGGTGCGCGATGCCGAGGGGCGCTACATCGGCCCGATGCTGTCGTGGTCGATCGTCACGCAGCAGGCCGAGGCGGAAGCGCGCATCCACCAGCTCGCGCATCACGATTCGCTCACCGGCCTGCCGAACCGCGCGACCTTCCTCGCCGAATTCGACACGAGCCTGCGCCGCTCGGACAAGACGCTCGGGCTGCTCTTCATCGACCTCGACGGCTTCAAGCTGATCAACGACGCGTGCGGGCATTCGGCGGGCGACGAGGTGCTGCGCCAGGTCGCGGAACGCCTTCGCGGGCAGTGCCCGGAAGCGAGGACGATGTTCGGGCGCATCGGCGGCGACGAATTCGCGGTGCTGCTGCGCGACACCGACGCGGACGGCGCGATGGGCGCGGCCGCGCGGCTCGTCGACACGCTCGTCGCGCCCTATGCGCCGTCGCCCGAGCGGCAGTTCCGCATCGGCGCGTCGATCGGCTGCGTGCTGGCGCCGCATCACGGCAACGACGCCGGCGTGCTGCTGTCACGCGCGGACATGGCGCTCTATGCGGCCAAGAAAGCCGGGAAGGGGACGTACCGGATGTTCTCGCCGGACATGGAAACGAGCGCGCAGGAGCGGATCGCGCTCGAATCGAAGCTGCGCGTCGCGCTGGACGAGAACCAGGGGCTGTACGTGTTCTACCAGCCGATCGTCGATGTCCGGACCCGCCAGGTGACGACGCGCGAGGCCCTGCTGCGCTGGCATCACCCGCGCTCCGGCTGGATTTCGCCGGGCTACTTCATTCCGGTGGCCGAGCGCGGCGGCCTGATCGACCGGCTCGGCCGCTTCGTGCTCGACCATGCATGCCGGGAGGCGGCGCGCTGGCCAGACGGCGCGCGCGTCGCCGTCAACGTGTCGGCGGCGCAGCTCGGCCACGGCACGATCGTGCCGGCCTTCGCGGCGGCGCTGGCCGGCGCGGGCCTCACGCCCGACCGGCTGGAAATCGAGGTGACGGAAACCGCGCTGCTGCATGACGAGGGCAAGGCGATCGCGGACCTGCGCGCGCTGCGTTCGATGGGCGTGCGCGTCGCCCTCGACGATTTCGGCACGGGCTTCTCGTCGCTCGCGCATCTGCGCGCGTTTCCGTTCGACAAGATCAAGATCGACGGCAGCTTCGTGCGCGATGCGATCTCGCGACCGGACTGCGCGGCCGTCGTGTGCGCGGTGGCCGATCTCGGCAAGCGCCTCGGTGTGACGACCGTCGCGGAAGGCGTCGAGACGGAGGAGCAACTGGCGTGCATCACGGATGCCGGCTGCCGCGAGGTGCAGGGCTTCCTGATCGGCAAGCCCGCGCCGGGCGAGCACGATGCTCCGGCCATTCGCTGGATCGAGCGGGCCGCGCTGGCTGCGCAGTCGACGGGCAGGCGGGCGTGAGCGACGGCGACGCGACCGGACTGCGCGATACCCGGATCGATTGAAGGCCGAAAGCGCGCATTCCGGGAAGAAGATTGCGCGCGCCGGGCGGGTTGCGTTGAAGGTCAGGAATACACGTCCGCGATCACGCGTCGAACGGCAAACGCCAGCGGATCGACCTCGTGCACCCCGATGCTGAGCCTCGCATCGAACGACGCCGCAAGCTGCTCGAGTTGACCGAAAGCGTATCCGGGGTCCGCGGTGACAATGGTCACGAAGGCCATACCCCGGCGATATCCCGCCTTGACATCGATGCGAACGCCGCCCGGAAACCGCTGGTGAAGCGCTTCGCGAACCAGGCCGATATCGATCTCGCCGGGTTCCGCGCGCCGGCCTTTCCGAGGGGTGACATTACGCACGAAAAAACAGGCGCTGACGCGCACTTCCGGGCCGTCGATGGCGCCGACATGCGCACCTTGCCGATAGGCGAGCACCGCGAGCCGCTTGCGCCGCTCGATTCCCGATACCAGGACACACGTGCCGGCGACGTTGGTCTGGCCTTCCGCGATCATTTGCGCGAATCGAACCGCCCGCTCGCCGGAATCCTCACGCGAGCCGAAATGCAGCGCAAGCCTTGGCGTTCGACCGATTTCCGCGCCGAGCCGCTTCTTGACCGACAGCATGGCCGCGTCGTCGATGTCGTCGAACACGAGTTCCGCGGCGAGCGGGCGACCGGCGCAATAGTCGGTGAGCAGTTGCCGAATCTCGACGAGTTCACCTGGCGCGCCGTCACCCTGCAGCTCGAGCGTGACGAGGACGACCTCTCCATGCAGCCAGGTCCTGGCGGCGGGATGGGGCTTCCGGGCGGCCAGATCGCGTGCGTCATCCGCGCCTGACGCACGCACCGCGGCCAGCAGGAACACGTCGTGGGCGTGGATGCCGCCGGGCACCACGTATGCGCCTTTCTTCCAGGCCAGCGCACGCAATTCCGGAAACAGGTCGTCTGCCTCGTATCCCGTCGCGATCACCGAGCGGCCGATCGCCGCCAGCTCGCGAGGCGACCCTCCGCCCGACAAGCCCGGCCCCGCGACCGCTTCTTCCTTGAACAGGCGCTTCCACTCGGACGAATACTCGGCATCGGGCGCCCATGACGGCAGCAGTTGTGCGAGGTAGGCGTCCGCATCCGCGATGGTCTCGAATTTCGCGACCATCACGCACTCACCGCTGTTGTTGCCGGAGAAGGCCTGCCACACGCTGACCGGCGGCGTTGACCGGGTTCGACCGGCATCTGCGCCGCGACGTGCACAACCGCGCCGCGCACTGGGTTGCTCGAGGTACGCACGCGCGTTGCGCCACCCGTGCAGGATGTCCTCCGCACTGGCGGCAGGCAGGCCGCCGTCCTGGAACGAACAGCCCTGCATGCGCTGATCGGGCGTGATGGAGACGAAGTCCAGCCCCGCGCCGCAGTCGCCACTGCCATCGGCTCCGTCGAACAATCTGGATACGGGCACCGCGTCGCCGAAGCACACCGACAGGCGGCAGGCGATCGGCGAATCCTGCACGATGGCCGCGAGCTGCGCGCGCCCCCTCGGCGAAAGGTGCCTGCGCAAATCGGGGCCGATGTAGGACAGCAACGAGACATCCTGACAACCCAGCGCGGCCAGTTCGGCCAGCAGGGCGGGGAGGCCCGGCAGCACGGCGTCGTCGACGATCAGGTTGGCGCCCCACCTTTGCCCGTATTCCGAGAGGACCGTGCCCGCGTCGCGCCAGCGCACGTCGTCGTAGAGCGAGACGCGGACCTGGCCGAAGCGGCCCGCGTAGGGCCCGAACGTGTTGCGCCGGATCAGCGTTCCATTGGTCGTGACGTTCAGCGCAAGCGGCGTGGTGTGATGGAGGATGTCGATCAGCTCGGCGAATCCACGGAACGCGAACGGCTCTCCGCCGCCGAAGGCGACTTCCAGCGTGCCTGCCGCGGCGAGGCCGCGAAGGACGCCGGCGGCCGACTGGACGGACCAGGCGCTGTCGCGCCGCACATCACGCGAGCAGAAGTCGCAGGACAGATTGCACTTGTTCGTTATCCCGAACATCACGACCCGGGGTGCGAGGCGCCGCAAGTGGCGGGTCGCCGCGTTCTCGATCCGGACGTGCGTTCCTGTCGCGGGGTGAAAGCGCAGCAGCGCGCCGTCCAGCGGATACGCCCTGAATGCATTGCGGTCAAAACCAGTGGAAACCGGCATCGGCGAGGCCCTCTGTCTTTTTTGTCGAGGATCCCCGTGAACCCGGTGGCAGCACGGGAAACCGTCATATTTGAAGCAACTCGCGCAGTCACCATCCGTTGCCTCGCTGAGCATGAATGGCAGGCGCGGGGAATGGCGCAAGGCGCTTCACGCTCGGGGAGAATGAAATCCTCGAGCGCGTCGCGCCCGAAAGGGAAATCATCCCGGCGTGTAGCCGGCAGCCGACACGCGCGGCCGCCGTAGAGTCGCACCGATTATAACGGCGGCCCGATCACGGTCCGGCCTGCGAGGTCAGATGCGGTCGAAGTTGAACGGCGTCACGTCCGGCAGGCCTTCGACCCGTTGTACCTCGACGCTGCACCCAGTGCGGAGCGTGTCGATCGTGCGGCGCGCCTCGAGTGCCTTCTTTGAAACGACCCATCAAGCCGGACGGCAAGCGGATCGCGGAGAAGTGAACTGCGATGCTTGCTCGAGGTCATTGCGGTGCATGCGCAGCCGCCGTAGGATGGCGGGAGACGTGCGTTTCACATCACGTCATCTTGGCGACATCTTTCTCACGTACATCTATTGCACTTCGCCAGTCCGCGGGGTGCCGATTTTTCAAGGAAGACCGACCATGGCGGCAAAACGCCTTCGCATCAACATGATTACCCGTCGCCAGTCGACGTTCGACGGCCGTCATCTCGACACCGAGGCGGTACGCCGCTACGACGCGCAAGTGCAAGACGCGATTCCCGCCCAATTGAAAGGCACGCAGGGTGCCGAGGCGGAATGGCTGCCGCGCGTGAAGGTGAGCGAGCGGTAACCGGATACATCGATTCCGCCGTCCGGCCGCGCGCCCCTGTTTCGATCGATGTGAAACGCGCCCGCCGGACGGCGGGCGCATGATGACGCGCGACGCAAGCGTCTCTTCGTTCGCGAATTACTGGCTGGTGGCCAGCTCCGCTGCGGGGACCTTCACGACGGGCCGCAGACCGATCACGAGCGGACGTGCCTCAGTGGACAGCGCGCTCACGTCGCCGCGATTGGCGCGCACGATCAGGCCCGCCACCGCATTCAGTGCGCTCATGAACGCGCCTTCGAGCCAGCCGCCGAGGTGGCTGTAGCTGTCGCTGGCGATGAAGAAGCGGTTGTCGAGCGACGCGGCGAGCGCATGCGTGTGATACCGGAAGCACAGGTTGCTCTGGTGATGGTCGCCCGTCATGTCGAGCTTGAAGCCGCCGGCCGTCTTGTTGGTCGTCCAGTCGAAGACAAAGCGGTCCGCCGTGCGTGCTTCCGCGAGCAGCCGATAGAACCACCACGGTTGTGCGTTCGACGCGCCCGCATACTTCACGTACCGATACGCGCGATTCACCATCGTCCGGTACATCCCGTCCGCCGTACCGGTCTCGGTTGCCGGGTTTTGCGGATACAACCCGAAATCGTGCTGAAGCCGGGTCGAATCATCCTCCCACGTGTAGCTGGCGAGCAGGCTCGAATACTCGGGCGCCTGGCCGTCTTCGACGATGGGGCTCGGTACCACGTAGCTCGCCGCGAGGCCGCTGTCGGAGACGACGGCCTTGATCGGTTCGCCGCGCCATTGCGGGACCCACGGCTGGTCGAGCGCGGCGGTCTTGACGGTGGCGAACACCTTCGACGAGCGCGCCATGTGAAGCTGGCCGATCGCCGTGACGATCCGGGCGTTTGCAGCGGGGCTGCTATCGCTCAGCAGAAGCGGCGGATAGACCTGGTTGTACGTATGCGTTTCGAGGCCCAGGCCCGCGTCCCCCAGATTCTGGCTGGCGGCATGTTCGAAGCCGCTGCGGCTGACGATCGGCGTCAACTGATCGTGCGGGACGGCGAGAATCACGAAATCGTAGGCTTCGGAATGGACGGCGTTATGGCTGTCGTATGACAGCAGTTGTGCGCGCGCCGACGCGGTGCCGGAATGACAGGCGTTCGCGACGCGTTCCTGACGAACCTGGACGACCAGCTTGCCGGCGCCGACGTCCTGGGCCTTGAGGAACAGATTCCGGATGAACTCGACGTTTTCCGTGACCGGCAGCGTGTATTCGTTCGAATAGTCCCAGAGGATCAGCCGCATCATCTCGACCAGCGAGATGTTGTACAGCGGCTTGAAGCCGCCGGTGCCGAAGCCGAAGCGGCCGAACAGTTCGACGTAGTAGCTGATCGATTCATCGACGTCGAGCACACCGTCGACCGGCGGCAGCGTTCCCTTCTCGAACGCAACCGTCACGATCTCGCGGACGGCCGCACCGAGCGTCAGGCCATCGTATTGCGCGATGAACTCGGGCCAGTACTTCGTCTGAATCCGCTCGAGGGCATCGGCCGGCGGCGTAGCCGCATTCAGGATCGCCGCGATCTTGGCCGGATCCACATTGGCGATCGGATACATCGCGACATTCTCGCCTTGCGGGTTGCCCACCAGCCCGCCGGCGACGACGCCCAGTACCTTCAACGTCGGCGAATCCGGATCTTCCCAGTCTTTCGGATCGCTCCCGACATAACGATCGACCCGATTGCCGAACACGAATTCGGTCGGCACCTTGCCGGGATTCGGAAATACCTTGATCGGTGCCGCGTCCCCGAATGCGGCGGACGCATAATGCCAGGTCAATCCGGCGATTTCCGGAAAGCGCATCGCGCCTACTTCGTAAATGGTGTCGCCGCTGGCGGGATCGCCGTTGTGAACGAGCGCCGCCGACACTCTTCCGGCCTTCAGCCCGCGTACCTTGATCGCATTGATTCCCGGCCGGTCATGAAGAAACGAATCGGGATCGGCTTCGTAGATCTGCACGTCGATGCCGCTTCCTGCCGGCAACGTCGCCGCGAGCCGGCCCAGTTCGTAGAGTGCGGCGATGCCGCCTGCTCCGCCGCCGACGATGGCGATCCTGTAGTTGCCGGCGGGCAGCGTACCCAACGGCGCGGCGGCGGCAAGCGGATAGGACACCAGCGCGGAATCGGGATGCCGGTAGTTGATCCCGCTCAACCGGGCTTCACCAACGGTGGTGGCAATCTTCTTCTCGTCCTTCAGGCCGAGCAGCCGGGGAATGACGGTAACGCCCATGACGTTTCTCCATCGAGAGAGTGGAAACCGCACGATATCGATCCCGCTTGCCGCTGGCACAGCGCGTCGGGACCGATTCAGGACAACGACAACGCATTGCGAACGAAGCTTGCGCAGTATGCGAATGCGGTTTCGCCAAATCAATCAATTTTTGTTTGAGAAACGATCGAGGAGAATGAGCGAAATGATGGAAAAGAGGCAGGCTTGGGAAGGGGGGATTTCGTGGCGGTAAAAGTCGCGGGATCCCGATCGAATCGCCGACCAATCTTCGGATTGCAGAACACGCGACCGGTGAAGCGCGCGGTCAGCTGCGCAAGCACCGCCGACGGGCGACGCCTGCCTCGACATCCTCGAAAATGCGCCTCCCCGTGCTCGATGAACCGGGGAGGCGCCTCGCCAGCCTGACCGAGCCGTCAAAGGTCCGACCGCACGCAACGGTCAGTTCGACATCCCGAATCGCGGATCGATATATGCATCGACATTCTGCGACTGCTTGTACACGCCGTTGCGCACGTTGAACGCATTCGCGTTGCGCGTCGAGCCATAGATCGAATCGAGACCGTCGCCCTTGCGGAACGCACGCTTCGCGGCCGCTTCGTCGAGCAGGTGCGTGCCTTTCAGCAGCGGGAGGTATTGCTCCGGCGTGAGCCCGACGCGCGCGGACATGATCCTGACCGCATCTGCCTGCGTCTTCGGGTCGTTGATGTACGCGACGCAGCGGTACCACACCTTGATCACCTTGGCCCAGTCGGCCCGGCGCGCGGCGAGGCTCGCGGGCGCGACCGTGATCGCATCGTAGATCAGCCCCGGCGCGTCGGCCGACGTGAAGATCGCGCGTGCGCCCGGTGCGCGCTTCAACGCCTCGTTCGCGTTCGGCTGCCATGCGGCGACGGCGGCGACATCGGTCGACGAGCCGAGCACCTGCGGCAGTTCGTTGGTCTTCGCATTGACCAGCGTCACGTCGCCATCCTTCAATCCGTGCTTCTGCAGCGCGGTTTCGAGCAACAGGTGATCGACGAGGCCGAGCTCGACGCCGACCTTCTTGCCCTTCAGCCCCTCGACGCTGCGCAGCGGCGGCTTCGCGATGATCATGTCGTTACCGGCGGAATAGTCGGTCAGCAGGATCATCACGTTCTTCGCGCCGGATGCGCCCGTCACGAGCGCATCGCCGTTGGTTGCCGCGACCGCGTCGAGCTTGCCCGCGGAAAACGCGTCGAGCGACGCCGAGTAATCGAACCATTCGAAATCGACGTCGACGCCGGCCTCCTTGAACCAGCCCTTGTCGAGCGCGACCTGGAACGCGACCCAGCCGGGCCAGTCGCTGTAGCCGATCTTCAGCGGCGCCGCCGCGTGAACGGCGGGCGCCGCGAGCAGCGCCGCAGCCGTGGCGGCGGCACCCAATGCGCGACGGGCGGAACGGAAGGACAGCAGGCGGCGGAGTGCCGAGGCGGGACGGGTCATTGTGTTTCTCCAGGAGACCGGGATCGGGATCGTCGATACGGACCGTGCAGGAGCACGGTCCGGCTGCGTAGCCGGTTCCTGCGGATGCGGAACGAACGAAGCGGCCACGGAGAGGCGCGATGGCCGTTGCCATCGCCAGTCTCCCGGGCTTTTGTCCCGCCGTGTAGCGCGTGCGCGTCCGCTCTCGCGATCGGACGAACCCGTGCCGGGCTGCTCTCGGACCAGACGTTCGATGAACCGGAACCCTAGCATCCCTAAGATGCGACGCCGCCGCACCTCTCGGCGTCATGCCGAGCGAGAACCGTGCCAACGACGTGCGACGAGGGCGGCTCAGCGGCGGCGCGCGGCGCGTTGCAGTTCGATGAAGCGGGCGGAGAAGAGGGCTGTCAGCGCGCGCCGGAGCAGGTCGAGCTTGTTCATGAGCGGTTGGATGTCGAGTGAAGGTGCCGCCATCGATGCAATGCCCATGCCATTGCGGATCGTGCCGTGCATGCGCATGCGACACGCACTGCGCCGGTGCGGGATCGCGTTCGCCTGGTGCGCGGCACGCCCGCCGCGAGGGCACGGGGCCGCCGCCATGTCGTGCACGCGGCGCACGTGCGGGCCGCCGCACCGCGTTGTGCGGCCGTTTCGTCGAGGCTGGCACGCAACTCGCTTGATCGTTGCCCGAGAGGTGCGAAGCAATTTGCATCATCTTCAGGATCGCTAGGGTTCCGGTCATGCGGCGTTCGCGCCGCACGATGCCTGGTCCGAGAGCAATCCGGTCTTGCCTTCGCCTCGATACGAGGCAGCGGTGAGGCTCCACGGAGGGATAAAAGCCCGGGAGGTCGCGATGTCGTTCGGTCGCCCTCTCACGCCTTTTATCCAACCGACCACGGAGCCGCCATGTCGCCGAGCCCCCAAGCCGTCCTCGCCCCACCCCCGCACGTCGCGTGGGAAACGCTGATTCCCGCCGGCACCCACTGGTCCGGCATCCTGCGCCGCGGCCTCGCGCTGCGCATCGTCGATGTCGAAGGCGGCGCGAACCTGTCCGCCGTATTTCATCGCCAGGAAGACCCGCTCGAACGCTACAACATGGCCGATACGCTGAAGGCGCAGCACACCGCGCATCTCACGCGCGGCCATGCGCTGTACACGGACATGGGGCGCGTGATCGCGTCGATCACGGCCGACACGCTCGGCTGGCACGACCCGCTCGGCGGCGTCGGCGATGCGCGCCTGTTCGCACACAAGTACGGCACGACGACGTACCAGGCCGATCGCAACGCGATGATCCGCAACGGTCGCGACAGCCTCGTGCTCGAGCTCGCGAAGTACGGGCTGTCGGCGCGCGACCTCGCCGCGAACGTCAATTTCTTCAGCAAGCTCGAGACGGGGGACGACGGCACGCTCGATTTCGTCCCCGGTCATTCGACGGCCGGCAGTGCCGTCGACCTGCGCTTCGAGATGAACACGCTCGCGGCATTCTCGACCGCGCCGCATCCGCTCGATCCGCGCGCGGACTATGCGCCGAAGCCGGTGAAGCTGATCGCGTACCGCGCGTATCCGGCGGACGCCGCCGCACCCGAATACGATCCGTGCCGGCGCGCGTGCGCCGAGAACATGCGCGGCTTCACCAACACCGACCGCCTGTTCGCGTAAGGAGCCGCACCATGCCGATCATCGAAAGCCGCCTCGACCCGCGCGACGCGATCCACGACATCACGCTGAACGCGGGCGAACCGTGGCTGCACGACCTGAAGCGCGGGCAGGTCTTCCGCATCCTCGACCTCGAGGGCAACCAGGCCGTCGACACGCTGTTCTACCGGTCCGACGACCCCGAGGAGCGCTACAGCGCACAGGACACGATCCGCGCGCAGCGCAACCTGTACCTGAGCGCCGGCAGTGTGCTGCTGTCGAGCCGGGGCAACGCGATGGCGACGATCGTCGCCGATACGTGCGGGCGTCACGACACGCTCGGCGGCGCATGCGCGGCCGAGAGCAACACGGTGCGCTATGCGCTCGACAAGCGGCACATGCACAACTGCCGCGACAGCTTCCTCAATGCAATCGCGCACTGCACGTGCGGCACGGGCGCGCGGCTCACCAAGCGCGACCTCGTCGGCAACGTCAACTTCTTCATGAACGTACCCGTCACACCGCTCGGCGGGCTGACGTTCGAGGACGGCATTTCCGCGCCCGGCAAGTACGTCGAGATGCGCGCGGAGATGGACGTCACCGTGCTGATCTCGAACTGCCCGCAGCTGAACAACCCGTGCAACGGCTACAACCCGACGCCCGTGCGTCTCACCGTGTGGGAGGCCGAATGAGATTCGCCAAAGTCCTCGTTGCGAACCGCGGCGAAATCGCGTGCCGCGTGATCCGGACGCTGAAGCGGCTCGGCATCGCGTCGGTCGCGATCTACTCGGACGCCGACCGCGACGCGCGTCACGTGACGCTCGCGGACGAAGCCGTGCGGGTCGGCCCCGCGCCGGCGTCGGAGAGCTACCTGAACGTCGCGGCGATCCTCGCAGCCGCGCGCGAGACGGGCGCGCAGGCCGTGCATCCCGGCTACGGCTTCCTGTCCGAGCATGCCGGTTTCGCCGATGCATGCGAAGCGGCCGGCGTGCGCTTCATCGGGCCGCGCGGCGACCAGATGCGCGCGTTCGGCCTCAAGCACACCGCGCGCGCGCTCGCGGCCGCTCAGGGTGTCGCGCTGCTGCCGGGCACGGGCCTGCTCGACGACGTGGCGACGGCGCTCGCCGAAGCCGATGCGATCGGCTATCCGGTGATGCTGAAGAGTACGGCCGGCGGTGGCGGGATCGGCATGTCGTTGTGCCGTGACGCCGCGCAGCTCGAGGCGGCCTTCGAATCCGTCGTGCGGCTCGGCAACGCGAACTTCGCGCATGCGGGCGTGTATCTCGAGAAATTCGTCGAGCACGCGCGGCATATCGAAGTGCAGATCTTCGGTGATGGCCGCGGCGGCGCGATCGCGCTCGGCGAACGCGATTGCTCCGTGCAGCGCCGTAACCAGAAGGTGATCGAGGAGACACCCGCGCCGGACCTGACCGATGCCGAGCGCGACACGCTGCACGCGAGCGCGGTGCGGCTCGCCCGCGCGGTCGGCTACGCGTCGGCCGGCACGGTCGAGTTCGTGTTCGACGCGAACGCGCGCCGCTTCTATTTCCTGGAAGTGAACACGCGGTTGCAGGTCGAACATTGCGTGACCGAAGCAGTCACCGGCATCGATCTCGTGGAATGGATGATCCTGCAGGCCGAAGGCGACCTGCCGCCGCTCGACACGCTCACCGTCGCGCCGCGCGGCGCGAGCATCCAGGTGCGGCTCTATGCGGAAGATCCGCGCAAGCAGTTCCAGCCGAGTGCCGGCGTGCTCACGCATGTCGCCTTTCCGGACGACGTGCGCGTCGACGGCTGGATCGACGCGGGCACCGAGGTCAGCGCACATTACGATCCGTTGCTCGCGAAGCTGATCGTGCGCGGCGATACGCGCCTCGACGCGCTGGCGGCACTGCAGGCCGCGCTGGCGCGGACCGAGCTGTACGGGATCGAAACCAACCTCGACTACCTGCGCGCGATTGCCGGCTCGGACACGTTCGCGCGCGGCGCGCCGACGACGGCGTTCCTGTCGCGCTTCGCATTCGCGCCGCACACGATCGACGTGCTCGACAGCGGCGTGCAGACCACCGTGCAGCAGACGCCCGGGCGCGTCGGTTACTGGAGCGTCGGCGTGCCGCCGTCCGGTCCGATGGACGATCGCGCGCTCGATCTCGCCAACGCGCTGCTCGGCAACGCACGCGACGCGGCCGGGCTGGAATTCACGATGGTCGGCGCGACGCTGCGCTTCAACACCGCGACGCTGTTCGTGCTCGGCGGTGCGCCGCTCGCGGCAACGCTCGACGGCGAGCCCGCGCCGTTCTGGCAGGTGCTGCGCGCTCGACCGGGCACGGTACTGAAGCTCGGCGGCGTGACGGGCGCGGGCGTGCGCGCGTGCCTGGCCGTGAAAGGCGGGCTGCAGGTGCCCGACTATCTCGGCAGCAAGGCCACCTTCACGCTCGGCCAGTTCGGAGGTCACGCGGGGCGCGCGCTGCGCAAGGGCGACGTGCTGCATCTGCATGCGGACGCGGGGCGCGGCGACGCCGGCGCGACGCTGGCCGACGACGAAATTCCCGCCTTGACGCATGCATGGACGCTCGGTGTGCTGGACGGCCCGCACGGCGCGCCGGACTTCTTCACGCCGGACGACATCGCGATGCTCTACGGCACGCAGTGGACGGTCCACTACAACTCGAGCCGCACCGGCGTCCGGCTGCTCGGACCGAAACCGCAATGGGCACGCGCGGACGGCGGCGAGGCCGGCCTGCATCCGTCGAACATCCACGACAACGCGTATGCGATCGGCGCGGTCGATTTCACCGGCGACATGCCGGTGATCCTCGGCCCGGACGGCCCGAGCCTCGGCGGCTTCGTGTGCCCGGTGACGGTCGTGCGCGACGAGCTGTGGAAGCTCGGGCAGTTACGGCCGGGCGATACCGTGCAGTTCGTGCGCGCGGCCGCGTCGGCCGGGAAGCCGGCTGCTGCGGTCGCGCAACCGACGCGCGACGTCGCCACTGCTGCCTCCGCTACGCCCGGCGAATGCGTGCTGCATCGCGATCCGTCGGCGGGCGGCGGCATCGGTGTCGTCTACCGGCGCTCGGGCGACCGCAACGTGCTGGTCGAATACGGGCCGCTCGTGCTCGACCTGAACCTGCGTTTTCGCGTGCACGCCCTCATGTGCTGGCTCGACGCGCACCGGTTGCCCGGCATGCTCGACCTGACACCGGGCATCCGCTCGCTTCAGGTGCAGTTCGATGCACGCGTGCTGCCGCTCGATGCACTGCTCGCGCATCTGCAGACTGCGGAGCGGGAACTCTCCGACGTGGCCGACATGCGCGTGCCGAACCGCATCGTGCACTTGCCGCTGTCGTGGGACGACCCGTCGACGCGCGTCGCGATCGAGCGCTACATGCAGTCGGTGCGGCCCGATGCGCCGTGGTGTCCGAGCAATATCGAGTTCATCCGGCGGATCAACGGGCTGGCGAGCATCGACGACGTGAAGCGCATCGTGTTCGACGCGCGTTATCTGGTGATGGGGCTCGGCGATGTTTACCTCGGTGCGCCGGTCGCGACGCCGATCGATCCGCGGCACCGGCTCGTGACGACCAAATACAACCCCGCGCGCACCTGGACACCCGAGAACGCGGTCGGCATCGGCGGCGCGTATCTGTGCGTGTACGGCATGGAAGGGCCCGGCGGCTACCAGTTCGTCGGCCGTACCGTCCAGATGTGGAACCGTCACCGCACCACGCGGGAGTTCGAAGCCGGCAAACCGTGGCTGCTGCGCTTCTTCGACGAGATCCGCTTCTACGAAGTCAGCGAGGCCGAGCTGGCTGCGCTGCGCGCGGATTTCATCGCGGGCCGCGCGTCGCTGAAGATCGAGGAATCCGTGTTCGACCTGGGCGCGTACAACCGCTTCCTGCGCGACGAGGCGGAGTCGATCGCGACGTTCAAGGCCGCGCAGCAAACCGCGTTCGAAGCCGAGCGCGAGCGGTGGCGGGCGGCCGGGCACGCGGAGTACGTCGGCGAAGCGGAGCAGGGCGACGCGCAGGCGGCGCGGGAAACGACCGCGCTCGACGATACGCAGCGCGCGATTGCCGCGGACGTGTCGGGCAGCGTGTGGAAGGTGCTGGTCGAACCCGGCGAGCGCGTGACCGAAGGGCAGGTCGTCGCGATCGTCGAATCGATGAAGATGGAGGTGGCGGTGACGGCAATGGAAGACGGCACGATCGAGACAATCGATTGCGCGCCGGGCGCGGCGGTCGTGGCCGGCCAGCGGCTGATGGTGCAGAAGACCGGCGCCGCCGAGGAGGTGGCATGAGCACGACACAACGTTCGCCGCTGCCCGGGCCGGGCTCGATCGCCGCGCTGCGCGCGCGCTACGAGGCGGGCACCCTGACGCCGCACGCGCTCGTCGACGCGATCGCCGCGCATTTCGACGCGGGCGATCCGCATCATGCGTGGATCCGGCCGCTGACGCACGCCGAGATGACGACCTACGCAGACGCGCTGGCCGGGCGCGACATCGCGTCGCTGCCGCTCTACGGCGTGCCGTTCGCGATCAAGGACAACATCGACCTCGCCGGCATTCCGACGACGGCGGCCTGTCCGGCCTATGCGTACACGCCGGATCGCAGCGCGCCCGTCGTCGAGCGATTGATCGCGGCCGGCGCGATTCCGGTCGGCAAGACCAATCTCGATCAGTTCGCGACCGGGCTGTCGGGGCAGCGCTCGCCGTACGGCGCGTGCCGCAATGCGCTCGATCCGCGCTATGCGTCGGGCGGGTCGAGTTCCGGGTCGGCGGTGGCGGTCGCGCTCGGCGTCGCGGCGTTCTCGCTGGGTACCGACACGGCCGGTTCCGGGCGCGTGCCGGCAGCGTTTCACGGGCTCGTCGGACTCAAGCCGACCCGCGGCGTGCTGAGTACGCTCGGCGTCGTGCCGGCTTGCCGGTCGCTCGATTGCGTGTCGGTGTTCGCGCACTCGCCGGCCGACGCACGGTCGGTGTTCGCCGTCGCGCAGGGCGTGACCGAAGGCGATCCTTACGGGCGCGCATGGCAGCCGCTGCCGGATGTCGACCGGGGGCGTTCGCTCGGCCAGTGGGGTTTCGGCGTACCGCGTGCCGATCAGCTCGAATTCTTCGGCGACGAATCGTATCGTGCGGCCTGGGAGGCGGCGCTCGAACGCCTGCGGGCGACGGGCGCGCGGATCGTCGAGATCGATTTCAGCCCGTTCCTGGCCGCCGCGCGGCTGCTCTACGAGGGCCCGTGGGTTGCCGAGCGGCTTGCCGCACTCGGCGCATTCGCCGCGCGGGAGCCCGATGCGCTCCATCCGGTGATTCGCACGATCGTCGGCGGCGCGTCGCGCTTCAGCGCGGCCGACGCGTTCGCCGCGTTCGACCGGCTCGCGACGCTGCGCATCGAGGCGGGCCGCGCATGGGCCGGGCTCGACGCGATCGTGATGCCGACCTCGGCCACGACCGCGACCGTGGACGCGCTCGAAGCCGATCCGATCGGCATCAATTCGCGCTTCGGCTACTACACGAACTTCGTCAACCTGCTCGACCTGTCGGCGATCGCGGTGCCTGCGGGCGTCTGCAAGACCGGGGCGCACGCAGGGTTGCCGTTCGGGATCACGTTCGTCGGCCGCGCGCACGACGATGCGCGGCTGCTCGATCTCGCGCAGGCGTGGGGCGACGGCGATCAGGCTGTCCGTGAGGCCGGGGGCGCTGCAACGGCGGACGCGGCGCCGACGGAATCCACCGGCGTCGTGCGCGTGGCCGTCGTCGGTGCGCATCTGCGAGGCGAGCCGTTGAACGGGCAGCTCACGCAGCGACGCGCGCGTTTCGTCGCGGCGACGACGACGGCGGCCACGTACCGTCTCTACGCGCTGTCCGGCGCGGCATCCGGCGGCAGCGTCGCCAAGCCGGGGCTCGTGCGCGTGCCGGACGGCGGTGCGCCGATCGCGGTCGAGATCTGGGAGATGCCGGTCGACGCGTACGGCAGCTTCGTCGCGGGCATTGCGGCGCCGCTCGGCATCGGCACGCTGACGCTCGCCGACGGGTCGCGCGTGCAGGGCTTCCTGTGCGAAAGCGCGGCGCTCGACGAGGCGACGGACATCACGCGCTTCGGCGGCTGGCGGGCTTACCGCGCCCACGCCGCGGGCAGCGCCTCGCAATGAACGTCCGGTCGCGCGATGCCATGGGCGCCGCGCGACCGGCACCCGAAACGATACGGAGATTTCCATGTCAATGACCCGCAACACGACCGGATGGCTGGCCGTGCGCCGCGAACTGACGACGCGCGGCAAATGGACGCTCGGCCTGGCGTCCTTCCTGCTGCCGTTCGCCGTCTGGTGCCTGATCAGCTATGTGCCGTTCGTCTGGCATCCGCAGATGCGCATCACGAATCCGGGGAGCGTCGACTATTTCCAGGCCGGCATGCAGATCGATCGCGAAGTCTTCGACGACGAGCTCGCGCATGCACGGGAGATGCATACGGCCGTGCCGGAGGGCGTGCGCGCGAATCCGGTCTACCTGCCCGCGCCGCACCAGGTGTTGCGCGCGTTCTACACCGCGTTCACGACACCGCCCGCATCCCGCGACGGCGTATGGCTGCACGAGAGCCTGTGGCACAGCATCCGGATCATTTTCTGGGGCTTCGTGATCTCGTCCGCGATCGGTGTGCCGCTCGGCATCGTCTGCGGCACCTTCAGCGCGCTCGCGAGACTACAGGAGCCGTTCCTGGAGTTCTTCCGCTACCTGCCCGCGCCGGCGTTCGGCGCGCTGATGGTCGCGATCCTGGGCATCTACGACGCACCGAAGATCGCGATCATCGTGATCGGGACGCTGTTCCAGCAGGTGCTGATCATCGCGAACACGACACGCAAGCTCGAATACGGGCTGTTCGAGGCCGCGATGACGCTCGGCACGAAGAAGCTCAAGCTGCTCACCCACGTCGTGATTCCCGGTGTGCTGCCGGACCTGTATCGCGACCAGCGGATCCTGCTCGGCTGGGCGTGGACTTACCTGATCGTTGCCGAACTCGTCGGCACCAGTTCGGGCATCACGTGGTACATCAGCCAGCAGGCGCGCTACCAGCATTTCGACAACGTGTATGCGGCGATCCTGATGATCGGGGTCATCGGCCTCGGGACCGACATCGTGCTCGGGGTGCTCGGCCGCAAGCTGTTTCCGTGGGACCGCACGCTGAAAGCGTGATGCCCTTTGATTCGCAACCGTCAACCGATTTCCGCAGAGGGCATCATGCAGAATCCGCAAGCCGTTCCCGAGTACCTGATGCAGTCCGACGCGGTGCGCGAGCGCTTCGCACGACTGAAAACCCGCGACGTGATACTCGACGTGCGCCACGTCGGCAAGCGCTTCGCGACGCCGCAGGGCGAGTGCGTCGCGCTCGACGACATCAGCTTCCGTACGCACCGCCGCGAATTCGTGTGCGTGATCGGCCCGTCCGGTTGCGGCAAGTCGACGCTGATCCGCATCCTGGCGGGGCTCGAAGCGCAGACAAGCGGCGAAGTGCTGCTGGACGGCAAGCCTGTGCAGGGGCCGGGCGCCGATCGCGGGATGGTGTTCCAGGGCTATACGCTGTTTCCGTGGCTCACCGTGAAGAAGAACGTGATGTTCGGTCTCCGGATGAACGGGAGCAGCAGCGGCGAGGCCGAACGCGAAGCGCTGCAGTGGCTCGATCTCGTCGGGCTGACGCGTTTCGCCGACGTGTATCCGCACCAGTTGTCCGGCGGGATGAAGCAGCGCGTGGCGATCGCCCGTGCGCTGGCGAACCGCCCGCGCATCCTGCTGATGGACGAGCCGTTCGGTGCGCTCGACGCGCAGACGCGTGCGCGGATGCAGACGCATCTGCTCGACATCTGGCGCAATATCGACGTGACGATCCTGTTCATCACGCACGATCTCGACGAGGCGATTTTCCTGGCGGATCGCATTCTCGTCCTCAAGGCGAATCCGGGCGCGGTGCAGGAACTGATCGAGGTGCCGGTGCCACGGCCGCGCGATTATTCGCAGGTCAATTCGCCGGCGTTCGTCGCGACGAAGGCGCGGCTCGAAGCGCTGATTCATCCGAAGGAGGCCGTGCCTGCCGATGACGACGACGGTGTGAAGCCGCACATGATCCGGATGACGGACGTGTCGGACAACGTCGAGTAGACCGGGACGGGGAACGGCCGGGCGATCGGCACGGGCGCGGTCGGGCGCGTGCCGGAGGCGACGTGTTCGGGCTCTGTCCACGTCGGTAGTCGTGGCCGACGGCCCAGGGCTGGCGCGTCTGGTCTTGGCCGCCCGCGTCGCGGCCTCGATCCTGATCGAGCCGCACCTGGAGGAGTTCGGCACGCGTTTTTTCGCGCTCGGCCTAGAACTGGTCATGGACGACAGCCTGGCCAACATCGTGGCGGACGGATGCGATGTCGGCATCCGGATCGGCGAGAGCCTCGCGCCGCACATGATTGCCGTCTCCATCACGCCGTCACTGGAGAGGGCGGTGGTCGGCACGCCGGCGTATTTCAGGGGCCATGGCGTACACGCGACGCCGGCCGATCAGCAGCGCCATTCATCCGTGCATCGGACGACTCGCATGTCATCGGTCGCATGATCCGGATCGGGGGATGATGCGGATGAAATGGACGCCGCGCACGGTAGTGCATGCGCCCTGGAAGCGCTCCCGCCGGGGTAGCCGACCGGAAATGCGAAGTCCGGCGTCGGTGCAAACCGGGTTCCGGAATCCGGCCAGGTAATACGTCCTTTCACCGCGACCCGCTGGTTAAGCTACGGCAACAACAGCAAGTGCACGGTGCTGCCGGCCTGGCCGAGCTGAATGTCGGTCACGACCCCGTCGACGCATGGCCGAGCGCTGGACCGATCGGTCAGCGGGTCGGCGGGGCCGTACTCAGCTTCTCCGACAGCATCCGCTCGTACACGCCAAAGTGCAGATCGACCTCCTTTTGCGTGACCGGGGTGACCGTGATGTTGATCTGGTCGGGCAACAGGCCCAGCACAACCGCAACCGCGGCTTCAAGTTGCGGTGCACAAACCTTGTCCTCCGCCATCGTCGTGCCGACCAGCACGTCGTAGGTCTGTTCGTGCCGGCAGACGACCTCGACGAGTCGCGCCCGCGCGCTCATGTTGTTGTCGATCGCGAGTCTGACGACCTCGGTCACAGTGCGCATCGTCTCGGTCGGAAAGCCCTTCGTCGAGCGCAGCCGGATACGATGCCTGCCCAGCGTAAGCCAGTCCGTGTCGAATTCCATGGCGTCCTCCGCATGCAGTTCCAAGCCGCTGCGATGATAGGTTCCAGCACCGGAATTTCAAGTGCAAAAATCTGCCGACGCACCTTGAAATTTTTCGCGGAGTGCCTATCTTAGGTTTCGCTCAGGCAGACGCGCGGGCCTCCGGATCCCGCGCGCTGCGTGTTTCGATTTGTTTGCCGACAGTCTGGCAGGCGAACTGGAGCGCGTAGGCCCGTTCGCCTCCCGACTGCATTCAAGGAGGATACGATCATGAGCGATCTTTACTTCGGAACCGACCTCTTCAGCGAGTTCGACCGCCTGCAGCAGCAGATGGCGCAACTCCTCGGCGGCTTTCCGTCCAGCATCCGCGCTGGCCGGCTTGGCGCGTTTCCTCAGATCAATATCGGTGCGACCGACGAGTCGATCGAGATCGTCGCCTTCGCCCCGGGCATCAACGCCGCCGAACTCGACGTATCGATCGACAAGGGCTTGCTGACCATCAGCGGCGAACGCAAATCGACACAGCCCGGCACTGGCAGCGAGACGCGTACGTATGCGCAGGAGCGCTTTGCCGGCGCCTTCAGGCGCGTCATCGAGCTGCCCGACACCGCCGATCCCGACAAGGTCCAGGCGCGCTACGAAAATGGCTGTCTGTCGATCAGTGTCGGCAGGCGTGAATCGTCCAAGCCGCGCGCCATCACTATCCGGTAATCCGAGGAGCCGATCATGAATGACACGACCCAACTGGCCGAACGCGGCCCGTCCACCGTGGCACGTCGCGACACGGAACAGCCCAAGCGCCGGATCACGCTCGTACCGGCCGTCGACATATACGAGGACAGCCAGGTCGTCACGCTATGGGCGGATCTGCCCGGCGTGACGAGGGACAAGCTGGACGTCAAGGTTCACGACAACAGCCTCTCGATCGAGGCCGAGGCGGCGGTGCCGACACCGGCAAATCTGCGGCTGCAGCATGCCGAGGTCCGCGAACCGCATTTCGCCCGGACGTTCACGCTGTCACCGGACTTCGATACGTCAAGGATCGAGGCGAGCCTTCACGACGGGGTGCTGAAGCTGACAATCCCGCGCCGCGACGAGGCGCGCCCACGGCGCGTTGAAGTCAGGACCAGCTGATCCTTCGGCAACGGCAGGTCGGCAACCAGGGCGGCAGCGATCGCGCTGCCGCCTGCGCGGACCAGGAGCAGCGGGGGGCGGGTGTCTGATGTTATGCAGGAGTCCTGGAAAGGACACGTGATCGATCTCCGCGCTATTCCCGTGCGACCGATCGTGACCCGCCTGTCCGCACTGGACGGCTACATCGCTATCGTCCGGATGGTCCGAATCGAACGGAACGATGAGGTGTTGGCCGACCGGCATCTGCCGCGTTTCAGCAAACGCTGGACAAGCGCGGGCGAAGCGCGGCGCGATGCGGTCGAGTACGCGGTGAAATCAGATTGAAGCTGAATCGGAGGACGCCATGAATACCGATTTGAAAAAGTGGAACCCCTTCAAGTTCCTTCGCGGAACTGCCCGCAAGTCCGATGCGGAAGGCGCGGAAAGCACGCCGACAGGCGAACAGTGGCGGGCTTCGTGGCCCGACATCCCGCGATTGTTCTCACGTGACCCGTGGCGTGCAATGGAGGCGTTCTTTCACGACCCGTTTGCAGGCGGTGGCGCGCTCGAACGCTGGTTTGGCGACTTCAGCTCGTCGCGCTTCCAGCCGCGCATCGACGTCGTCGATGAGGGGCAGGTGCTGCGCGTGACCGCCGAACTGCCCGGAATGGAGCGCGAAGATCTGAAGTTGAGCGTCGAGGATGGAGCAATCGTGCTGCGTGGAGAGAAAAAGCAGGATGTGCGCAGCGAGGAAAACGGCTGCTACCGGCTGGAGCGCGCCCATGGAAGCTTCATGCGCACGATCCCGATGCCGGAAAACGCTGATCCCGACCACACCCTGGCAAAGTTTGATAACGGTGTACTCACGTTGACCGTGCCGAAATCGGAGCCGGTGCAGTCCGCCGGTCGCTCGATCGATATCGGCTAGGGCAAGCACGCCAAGAACCCGCATCGCCGGGCTCGCTTCGGGTGCAACACGTTGCAGGAGGTGTCATATGCAAACGGACAACGTCATGGAGTATCACGGCTGCGAGGTCCGGCCGGTGGTAACCGTCACCGGAAACAGCCGCTACGCGGCGGCGGCCATTGTCACCGACCGGGCCGGCGAGACACGCACGCTCGGTGTCGATGGCGATTTCGCCAACGCCCAGGAGGCACGCGATGAAGCGCTGGAGCTTGCCGTCGCATGGATCCAGCAACGTTCGGTCGTTTCAGAGCGGTATGTCCGGCGGATCTAGCGTGCCGGTCGAAAAAGCCGGGGGCCGGGCGCGAAGCAGGCACCTGCGGAATCGATGGGCGATTCGCTCCCGGTTCCGGTGGCTACGGCCGGTTAGCGATCGTGAATACAAGCGACGGGAAAGGGTAGGGGCAATGCCGGGCCGATAACAAGAGATGTCATGACGTCACGGCTTATGATAGGGAATTGCGCTTACCTTGCTCATGCCCCTGACAGGGCGCCTCAATGGATTGCGGGAGCAAAGAACCGCGATCGTTTTTTGATCAAACAACGAGTCGAGTCGACGATTGAGCACAAAGCCGCTAACCCTGGAAAACGGGAAATACTGGGCGACGTGTCGCGAGCGAACGGTTTTCGCGGCCACGGCAAATGGATATGGTGACGTCTTTCCGGGTGCAGAGGTGATCGTCAAGGACGGATGGGCTACCTTTACCCGTGACGGCGTCGAAGTGTGGAACTGCAGTGCACGCTATGCAGCCGCACACTTCGACGTTCAGACTGCTTAGGAAAATCCGCACATGAGCCAGCTTGTTCAGATTGCGCCCGGCGTTGTGTTCTCATCTGATGTGCTTGGCGTCGATTGGGCGCGGAAATATCGACAGGACGACGGCGATGCTCAGTCCACGAACCGGCAGGACTTGGCGGTAAACGAAAGCGATCAGGCAGGTCGCACAAGCATGCCGGCTCAGTTGTCGTTGTTGTAGAGAACCGCCGATCGCAGGCACCTTGCGTCTGTCGCGCCTTCGCGTTGCCGCCGACGTTCGCTCCTGCGTCGATGCCCGACGCCGGCACCGGTTTCTTCCGCGAGTGAGTGCCGGGCCTGACCAAACGTCAACGGGTAGCGCGCACGCGAGCGCGAGGTCGCGCTTCCGTTCCGACCGCCTCTTACGCGTCTTTCAGCCAGGGCATCTCCACGGGCGACACGACCAGTTGCCGGAATTCGCGTTTCAGATCGAAGATGAACCCGACCAGGATCATGGATTCGGCGTAAGGAATCGGAAAGACGTGCGGATTTTCCGGAGTCCGCAGGGGGCGCTCGGGCGTGTCGGCGGTCGCTGCGGCGTTCTCGCGAACGCTTTCCAGTTCTTCAGCCATGGCCGGGTCACCGACTTTCAACACACGGTTGCGCAGGTCGCTGAAGGGCTCGATGCGCGCAGCGTCTTCGTGGTATTCGGGTACTTCGTAAACGAACCAGGACATTTTCGTCTCCCATGAGAAGGGGCGCTATTCTAACGCTGCCCGAGGATCCACCGAAAATCGGCCATGTCGTGCGATGGCGGTGGGCGCTGCGAGGAAGTGGGCCTTCGAGGTGTGATCACCAATGCGTCTCCCTGAGTCACCCGAAAACCGTCGCGACCAGGAACCGATACATCGAATGGCGCTGGAAGCGCAGCAAAGTAACGACGCCCGACCGGAGCAAGTGGCGGGGACTATGCCGTGCCGCTCATCTTGACGCACAAGCGTACACGCCACGAGTTGAACGTGAAGCGTCCCGTCAACGACGACGGCGAAACGTTCAAACATCTCGCGGTGGACAGCCTTCAGCACGATGTAACCGGACTGTACCGCGCCGCTGGTTTCGGTCGAGGGATTTCAAGCCACCCAAGATGCCGGACCTTCGCGAATCGCCTTATTGCACAGCGTCACTCAATCGAAACGGTGCAGTCACTTCTCGGCCACATCCATCTTGATCATTTCGCTCCATATCTCAAGATTTCGAAGAAGGCGAGGCGCAAGGCGATGGCCGATCTCGACGGATTTTTCGCTGATGCTTGATTGTCATCCCCGTTGGGGATATAAGTCCGGAAGTGACTTTGACCGTTGAATTGACGCATGACTACGAAGGAAGATCTCGCAGCACTTCCCCAGCAGGAACTGCTGCGCGTAGCGATGGATCGACTGGGTATGACGCGAGCGGAGTTTGCCGCGCGCTTGAGCATTGCCGTGCGGACGCTGGACAAGTGGCTTCTGCCGGCAGACTCGCCAGACTCGCGCACCATGCCCGATATGGGCCGGTCATACGTGCTGGAAATCCTGCAGTGGCAGAAAATGCGGAAACCCGCTTGATTGTCCCCATTGGGGATATATACTGACGAATAGTGAACCTCGCCTTGAGAAGCAAATGCCGAATCAAACTTCCGCGCTGCTGAACACGATCGACGCCGACAAGGCGACACTCGACGCCGCGCGTCCGCTGCCACAGCACACCGTTGCCTCGCTGCGCGAAAAGTTGTTGCTCGAGTGGACGTATCACTCGAACGCGATCGAGGGCAACACGCTGACGCTGCGAGAAACCAAGGTGGTGCTCGAAGGCATCACGGTCGGCGGAAAATCCCTTCGCGAGCACTTCGAGGCGACAAACCATCGTGACGCGATCGTCTATGTCGAGGACATCGTGGCGAAAGCGGAGGCACTGTCGGAATGGCAGATTCGCAACATCCACAGTCTCGTGTTGAAGGGCATCGATGCTGAAGAAGCGGGCCGGTATCGCCGCGAAAACGTGGTGATCGCGGGTGCGAGTACAACCCCGCCGGATTTCATGCATCTGCCTGCTGAAATGGCCGCGCTGATCGACTGGTATGAGGCGGCCGGAGACAGGCATCCGGTCGAGCGGGCGGCGGAACTGCACACGCGATTCGTGAAGATCCATCCGTTCATTGATGGCAACGGGCGGACGGGGCGGCTGCTGCTCAACTTCGAGTTGATGAAGGCGGGCTATCCGCCCGCGATCATCCGCAAAGAGGATCGGCTTGCCTACTACGACGCGCTCGACAAAGCATGTGTTAGTGGCGATTACGGCGACATTACGCGACTGGTTGCCGAATCTGCACAACGCTCGCTTGACACATATCTCGACGTGCTCGGGCTGCGTCATACACCCGCACCGGATACGGCTCCGCCGTCGCCGGGTTTTCGGCCGTAATCAAATATGAACTGGTTTCAGAAGAATTTATAACGAACGAACCCGTTATTGAGCGTTTGGACGCGCAGACGATCTGCATTTCGAGTCCTTCGTCTCGGTATCGGAAGGGGCGTTCAACGACATTCTGGATCAGATATCGCCCTCATACAGCAGGTCCTGAGCGGATCACGTTCTCGCGGGCGACGACACGTGCAATACGCACGCGCAGATCGAGCACATCGAAATGTCTGGGGCAGAATTCACCGGTCTCGCCGTGCAAGCGCCGCGCGGCGACACGCGCGTCACGGGATCACGAGCGACCGCGATGGGCGCCGGCCGGAAACGTGCTGCCGACCCATCGAGGTCGCGCGGGGATAGCAGGGAGCCTTGATTTTGCTGCGTTTTATCGGGGCGTAGATCGAACCAGATCCGCCAAGGCTTACCACGCGGCACCTGAAACAATACTCAGCGGTATCAGTCGCTTGCTGAATGGCCCTTCCGCACTTCTGATACCTGCCCTGAATGAATGTGCCGCCTGATTGGAATAGTGGGTGGCCCTCGGAATAGGGCGCTATTGAAACAAAAGTCCGTGCCGCCGATAACTGTCAACATTGACAGGGATTGCTTCAAATCGAGTTCTTGCCGGCTCGACGACAGCACCACCTGATTGAAGACAGGCAGATGATTCCTCAAGCGTGACGCCATTTCGCCAACGTGGGCAGCTCGCGTTCGGTGGCCGTATCGTCCAGACGGGTCCAGCTATAAAACGTGCCGTTCCATCCCGGAACGGGCAGGGGCGCCGCGCATTTGACGTCGGCGAGGCCCGGCCGATAGGCCTGCGATGGCCAGAACAGCGGCATGATGCTGCGCGCCTCCATCCCTTGGCGCAATTCGGCCGGACCGTTCGCGTCGGCCACGATATCGCAGTGAAACGACCAATCCTCTTCGTTCCAGGCGAGAAATACACTCGGCGCGCCCGCGGCGTCGAACATCAGCACCGCGTCCTGATTGGGGCGCCAGTAGTATTCGACGATGCCTTCCCGCGCGGCCACCTCGTCGATCAGTTTGACGATCCTCGGATCCCGGTAGGTCGACCCTGCTTCATGCAGGCTGATGTGCCCGCGAGCCGCGCAGTGCTTGCGTTTCGCGTTGTCCAGCACGGTTGCCAGCTTGCGTGGCATCTCGACGTCGGTTTTCTTCAGAAAGCAATCGATCAGTCCCGCGTTGAACGCGTCCACCGCCTCGCGCTCGTCGGCAACGCCGGTGAGCAGGATTTTCATGCAGTTTGCGTTGCGGATGGAGGAAAGAAGCTGGATGCCGTCGACCTCCGGCATTGAAAAGTCCACGACCACCGCGCCCACCGCCTCGAATCGGGCGGGATCGGTGAGCGCATCCTCGCCGATCGCATTGCCGCCTTTTTTCTCCGCACCGAAATAGTCCGCGGCCGTTGGTGGCATCTCCACGTCACGCGACGACACGAAGTCGAGCGCCACCCGGGGTTGCGTGAAAAAGCGGTTCAGGTGTTCGTCCGGAAATGCGCCCCGCAGCGCCTGCAGGAAATCCGGATTGTCGTCGACAAACACCACGGACACGGGATAGAGCACCGGCTGCCTGACGAAGGTTTGCATACGAGTGTCGATAAATCAGCAGAAAAAGATTCGATAACGGAGACGCGTTTCCAAAAATGACGGCCGCGTTGCATGACCGCGCCAATTATCGGGCGAAAGTGGGATTTACATCAACCATTTGTCAACCACTAATTTGGCATGTATTGACCGAAGCGCTCAACAGAATTGCACGGCGAGAATCTGGCCATTCCTTCTCGTTGAAGGAATGCGCCGCTACCGCCAGTAGCGATTCAAGGAGTTATCCATGTTGACGCAAGACGCGATTCTTCACGTCCTTTCCAACGAAACGGCACATCAGTCCGAAAAAACCTTCCACCACGTGGTCGACATTTACCTCAAGGATTCCAATGCCTTCATGAATACCTATTTCGCACGCTACTTCGAATGGCAGGGCGTGTGCCGTGAACGCTGGTTTCACGAATGCATCCACAACAACCTGCTGGCGGCCGGCGGGTCGTTCGTGACGAAGCGCGCGCATCAGGAATACGTCCAGGAGACGTTTCCGTTCCAGCGGGTCGACTGCTTCCTCAATACGTTCGAGGTTCGGCAGTGTTCGGCGTATCTGCTGTTTCGCTTCTACGTCGACGGGCGGCAGGTGTCGCTGGGGTACCAGCAGATCGTGTTTGCCGGGCCCGACAAGCGGATCAGCCGGTTTCCGGCGGGCATCATCGAGCGCGTCAAGGCGTATGAACTGATCCTGCCGTCCGCCGCGAACTGAAGGTGAGACTGCCTTACCCGATGCGATAGTGCCGGGTGGGCGCCGGCGGATCGCGCAATGCCTGGTCCGCCGGCGAACCGGGCTCCGGCAGCCGAATCGTGAACGTGGTCCGCACGCCGGGGATGGATTCACACGCGATGGCGCCGCCGAGCGCTTCGCATGCACGACGACAGAAGCTCAATCCCATGCCGGCGCCGCACCCGTGCGACTTGGTCGAGAAGAAGGCGTCGAAGATTTGAGGGAGCACCTCGGGAGCGATGCCCGGACCCGTGTCGCTGAAACGCACCACGCAGTAACCGTTGCTGCGATGCGCGTCGATCTCGATCTGCCCACGGCCGCTTGCGTCGATCGCATACAGGGCGTTTTTCAGCAGGTTGAAGATGACGAAGATCACGAGCGAGTCGGTTCCGGAGAACCGGAGGTCCGGATCGATCGCGCCGACCGACACGCGGTCGCGCTCCCCCGGACGGAAGGGAAAGCGATCCACCGCGGCGTCGACACAGGCCCGTATCGGATAGGCCGCGAAGCCGTGGCGATCGAGTCGGTCCAGTGTAAAGGACGCCAGCGACATTTCGACCACGGTGCTCGTGGTGTCGACCTGGCGCCGGATCGACGATGCGAGCGTCGGCAGCCGGTCCAGCTGCCCCGGATACAAGCTGTCGGCGCACAACCGGTGCTCCACCGCCAGCCGATACCCGCGCAGCAGCGCCGGCAGGACGTTGCGCAGCTCGTCCGCATGCAGGCCGATCGCCGCCAGCGGCGTGGCCACTTCGTGCGCGACCGTCGCGGCCAGGAGATAGGGGCCCATCAGGCCATAGCGGACGATCGACGTCGCGAGAATCCCGAGACTCATCGCAATGAACAGTACCCCCACCGGATAGAACTCGACGCCGTAGTTCACCGCGTAGTCGGTGGCCGCGAGCGAGTAGAGGCCCAGGCTGACGAGACATTGCGTGAGCAGTTGCCGGACATCCCGCGCGCGCGTCTGTCGTCGTGCCTCGATCAGGAGCCAGCCGCTGCGGCCGACCAGGAGGACGGTCTGCACGACGTGCAGCGGATGCAGTGGGCCCGCCTTGGGATACGGGCCGAAGAAATGCAGGCGGAATCCATCGACGACCCCATTGCCCGTGACCAGCAATATGGCCAGCAGCACGCAGAGGCCGTAGGAGGCGAACATGAACGGCCGCTCGTCACGACGCGACACGATCTCCGTCACGAAATGATAGAAGGTCGTCGGCAGGAACAGGATGAACAGATAACCTGCTTTGACCAGCAAGTTGGCGACGTCCGCGTCGGTCGTCTGGAACAGGAAGGCCCACGTTCCCTGCCAGACGAAGGTCGCCGCGCACATCAAGGCGAACGGGACGGATACCCGCGTGAGGCCCTTGGTGGCCAGCACGTAGAGGCCGAACCCGAGAAACAGCGCAGAGACGAACGCGGGCAAGATCGAGTACATGATGCGTGAATCCACAATGTTCACTGGTCGCGCACCACTGTACTGTCCTGGCCGGTGCCGGTTGCGAGAGTAGCACGCAGCGGCAGGCGAGCGAGCGCGGGCGAGTTTGTCCACGAGGGTTTCGCGCATCTCGATTGCGGATCGTGCGCGTGGCGGATCCTGAATAGGATAATCGATCGCCGTCGTGATCAGGAACTGGCCATGGGCTAAAACTTTGCCGCATGCGAACCATGCATTCACGATTGCATTCGTTATTGCGATCGCGCGAACTATCGCCGTGACAAATGCCGGGAACCGCGCAGTAACAAACGCTGCGGCCGATCGGGTGAAGCGGGAATTCGAACAATGCAACAATTTGCCGCAGCCAACTGCTCGATCAGCGGATGAGCCGTCGTCGATTTTCAAGCTATTTTTAGAAGCAATCGCGCCGATCGAACACGAAATCCATGGCAATCGACCGACGCGATACATTTTTCCGGGAACCCGCGTTTTCTGTCATGGAAAAATGACGTTAGCCGGATAGCAGATGCATGCTTGCGGTAAACGCCGCGGGCTACGCATTAACACCGAGTTTCGCGAATATTTCGCGATGCTCGAAAATCGCACGGATTATCGAATCAAATTCGATGCCCATGGCCGCGGCACGGCCATCATGGAATCAGCATGACTTTTTTGCGGTCCGCGACGTCCTGGATGACCTTAAACCTGTCCAGCTCGCGCATCGTCATCGTGATCCGTTCCAGCCATCGCAGCCTCCGGCGCTGGATTCCCAGCGGCCGATCAGCTTACGATGGGTCGAAAAGCGGACATTACAACTTGGGGTCCCTTCGATCTCCGTGCATTTTTCCGGTTACAGGTCGCTTGGCCCAGCAATGCCTTGCCTTGCAGCCCTAAATAGAAATCTTTAAGAATCAGTGCGTTACTGACTACCCTGTTCTGAGGGCAATAAGGAGATCGATCATCTCCTCGATGTGTCGCATGGATAAACGTCGCACTTTGGACGTCTGGCGGGGCATTTCTGAATCGAGGGCCGCCACCGGACCCCATCGCTGCGTTTTCTACGTGCTCCTTCGACAAATTCGCGTGCACGAGCGACGTCAATGCCTCTTCCGCCGGTGCGTTGGCCGCAATGCCGGCCGACACGGCGACGGTTTTGGCCCCTGCACGGTCCGCCTCCTCGGCCAGCATCGCGTCGCGTGACGGGGAGTGGGCGTAAAAGCCACCATGCGTCAGGTCGGCTTCCTTCATGATGTCGGCGACACCGGTGCCGTCATAGCCGCTGCGCCGGATCGCGCGCGCGGCACGCTCCGACAATGCGTTGGTTGGTCAGTTCCTTGCGTCGGGATGCGGTTCGTGGAAACAGCTGCGCATTGAAATGATGTGTATCAAATACCAGTTCCGCGTCTAGGCGCGGATCAGCAGGCGCTACCGTCTCATAGTTTATTCGGGCCTCTTGCCGACGCTCCCGCTGGCGGGGCTGGCGAGGCCCCATGCCGGGCGGCCGAACGAGCAATTCGGCCCGGGATGCCTGGTCGTGTCAGGTCCCTCTTCGTTTACGTGTCGGCGCGGTCGATTCGACTTCCTGTGTGCTCGCCCGCACGCCTACGACGCGGCTCGTGGCGGCCTCGACGCTCGCGCGCGTCGCGCCGAGGCCGACGACCAGGTTGTTGCACATCGGCACCAGGATCTCCGAAGGCGGATCCGCCACGTCGGCAAAGTGACCCGCCAGCTCGAGTGTGACGAATCCATGCACCGCGCCCCAAAGTTGCAGGCCAATGTGAACGGGATCGGTTTGCCGCACGCACCCGGTTTCCACCAGACGAGCGCATGTATCAACCAGAAGGGCAAATGCCGCCTTGAACGCTGACGAATGTACGCTCGGGACCGCATTCGCGCCAGCCCGAGCCGGACCATATCTGCTGTGGATTGAGAGGCCGAACATCAAGTCGTACAAATGCGCATTGCATCGTGCAGCATCCCGATGCGCCAGCGCCATCGCGCACAGATCGGCCAACGGATCGTCAGTTTTTGGAACCTGTTCGAATGCGGCGACCAGCCTTCGAAGCCCCTCGTCGGCAACGGCCCGAAGCAATTCCGGAACACCGCCGAAATAGTTGTAAACGCCGATCGTGGACAGGCCTGCTTCGTTCGCTACCGAGCGCGCCTTGACTTCGGAGGGCCCATTCGTCGCAAGCAAACGAATCGTCGCTTCGATGAGACGGGTACGGACATCAGGGTTTGACCTATCAGTGGACATATTGCGGAGGCCTCATAACGAAGTTATTCTACCAAATAACGAAGTTATAGATAGTGACCTCGAGCGGGCAAAAGGCTGAATGGACGTCATGCCCGTCACGCAGCCCTCGATGACAGACATGCAGCATTGGCTTTGTATTAAGTAATGCGAAACGATAGGAAAGAGCGCTTGAATTCGCTGTGTCGGCGCTTTCCCTTCGCGCAGCCAATGCGACGCTGAAGGCCGTCATTGTCTGCCACGTGGAACCAGCGGCGAATGCCTGCAACAGCGTGAATTTCGATCATCGAATCGAAGCCGCCTCGAGAGGCGCGTGCCGTGATAGACCCACGAAGAGCGTATCGGCTCTTCAAGTTTCAGAGGATTCGGAGATGAAAATGACACCTGCGATGCCCGGGCGCCTCGATATCGAAGCCCGAGGCACCGTATTGATCGTACGGCTGGACGGCGGTCCGCTGGGGCTGATGGGACTGAACATGGCCAACGCGCTCGCCGCGCTGGTGGACAAAGTGGAATCTGACGATTCCGTCAAAGCAGTCGTCCTGACAGGAACGCATCCGGGGCGATTCATCGGCCACGCGGACGTTCGTTGGCTGCAGGAGGGTGGCAAGAGCATACCGGAAGTGGGGCTGGGTCTTGCCTCCGCGATCGCGCGCGCCTCCGCCGCAGTGCGACGCGTGCCTCCGCTGGCGGCCGTCGCCTCCGTCACGCCGATGGAGGGCGGGATGCAACTGGATGCATTGCACGACACGTTCCTGCGGATGAATCGGTGCGGGATCATCTTCGTTGCCGCGCTCAATGGGTCGGCGCTCGGCCTGGGCAGCGAGCTTGCACAGGCGTGCGACGTCCGCCTGATGGCGGATGGTGATTTCTTCATTGGGCAGCCGGAAATACTGCTCGGCATCAATCCCGGCGGCGGCGGCACGCAACGCCTGACTCGACTGGTGGGCGCCCATCGTGCCCTCATGATGATGCTCGAGGGGCGCCCGGTGCAGCCGAGAAAGGCGCTCGAAATCGGCCTCGTTGATGAAGTGGTATCGCCCGATGAACTGCTCGATCGGGCCGTCGAACTTGCGCGATACATGAGTTCCCGTCCGCGTGACGCAATCGCAGCGATCAAACGGGCGGTGTACCTCGGCGGCTCCATGTCGCTTGAAGAAGGCCTGCATGTCGAGCGCACGGAATTCATTTCTATCTCGCCGACCGAGACCGCGCAATCCTTGATGGTCGAATACCTCGAACGTACCGCTCGCGACGGTGATCTGCCGTTGTACGACCCGGCCGTCTACAAGGAAGCGCTCGAGAGCGGCCGTTTCCCTTTGCACAGCAATGGTTCAAAAAAATGAGCACCCTTTCAATCCCACAGACGCCTCACCGGTTCACGCGCCGGGAAGTGCAGTTCGTCTCCGGCGAAACTTACTGCACCGCGTGGCTCTACCTGCCGGTCGGCGTGCAGCGGCCGCCGGTCGTCGTGCTCGGGCACGGGCTCGGCGCGGTTCGAGAAATGCGTTTGGATGCCTATTCCGAACGGTTTGCAGCGGCAGGCATGGCCGCATTGGCGTTCACGTATCGTTATTTTGGCGACAGCGGCGGCACACCCAGGCAACTGATGTCTGTGAAACGTCAGCTTGCCGACTGGGACGCGGCACTGAATTTCGTCAAAGGGTGTGCCGACGTCGACGGAAACCGCGTCGCGATCTGGGGGAGTTCCTTCGGCGGGGGGCACGCCATTCGCGTGGCCAGCCGTCATCCCGAACTGCTGGCAGCGATTAGCCAGTGTCCGTTTACAGACGGTCTGGCCTCCGCGGTTGCGTTGGGCGTGCGGGCATCGATGCGCATGACCCCTGTCGTCATGCGTGATTTCGCGGCGAAGCTGTTTGGCCGTTCGCCCGTGATGGTGCCGATAGCCGCCACGCCCGGCCAGCCGGCATTGATGAACGCACACGATGCGCTGTCGGGTTATCTGGCGCTGGTGCCCAAGGGGCTGAAGTTCGTCAATCACGTATCGGCGAGAGTGATTCCTGAAATTGCGACTTACCGGCCCGGACGCTCGGCTGCGAAGGTCCGGTCGCCCATCCTATTTTGTGTCAGCACGACGGATACGGTTACTCCGGCGGATCGGACCATCGCGCTGGTCAAGCACGCGCCGCGCGGCGAAATCAAGCTGTACGGTGCCGGACATTTCGACTTCTATCTGGGCGAGCCCTTCGAACGCCTGGTGTCTGACCAGGTTCGCTTCTTGACCGAACACCTGCTCGGATCCTCGGCGCGCTGATTCGGACGCCAAACGTACCAAACTACCTAGAGAGAGCAATGATGCGCTTTTCCAAACTTCCCGACCTGCGCGCGGCGTCGGCGCCCGACGCGCCATGTATCGCGGATGCCTCTACCGCCCTGTCCAACAGGGAGTTTCACGCCCGGGTCGTCGAGGCGGCAGAGGTGTTCGCGAATCTGGGCGTAGGGGCGGGAGACGTCGTCGCGGTCATGCTGCCGAACCGGGTGGAGTTCGTCGTGGCGATGTTCGCCGCATGGCGTCTGGGCGCTGCAGTCACGCCTGTCAAGCCCAGTCTGACGAGCAAGGAGGCTACCCATCAAATCGTCGATTCCGGCGCGAAGCTCGTCATCGACGTGGCCGGTGACGAGGTCGTTCCCGGTATTAATTCCGTGGCGGTTGCAGCACTGCGGAGGGTAGCGCGCGACACCCGGGAGCCGTTCGACAATCCTGCGGCATTGGCATTGCTGATCTACACGAGCGGCACGACCGGCCTACCCAAGGGCGTGATGCTGGATCATGCCAACGTCGAAGCCATGTCGGAAATGGGACTGCGCTCGCTCGACGTCACGTCGGCGGACCACAGCATGCTGGTTTTGCCGCTGTTCCATGTCAACGGCATCATGGTCAGTACCCTCATGCCGCTTCTCGCCGGTGGCCGCGTCACGCTGCGCGAGCGGTTTGACATCGACACATTCTTCGACGATGTCGAGCGATGTCGACCGACGTTCTTTTCCGGCGTACCGACGATCTACGCGCTGCTCAACGCGCTGCCAGACCATGTCAAACCCGACACGTCGAGCCTGCGGTACGGGATCTGCGGCGCGGCACCCGCGCCTGCGGATCTACTGAAAAGCTTCGAGACCCGCTACGGGTTTCCGTTGATCGAAGGGTACGGACTGTCCGAAGGCACCTGTGGCTCGACCATCAACCCGTTCGACGGCGTGCGCAAGGCCGGTACGGTTGGCCTGCCATTCGCCGGTCAACGGATTGCGATCGCCGATCCTGACGGAACGCACTTGCCGCAGGGTTCGACTGGCGAAGTGCTGATCCAGGGCCCCAACGTCATGCGTGGCTATCTCGGCAGGCCCGAGGAAACGGCGAAGACCATTGTCGACGGCTGGCTGCACACGGGTGACATCGGGCGTGTTGACGAGGACGGTTACCTTTCCATCGTCGGACGCTTGAAAGAGATGATCATTCGCGGCGGCGAAAACATCTATCCGAAGGAAATCGAAGACGCGTTGTCCGAATTCCCGGGCGTGCTCGAAGCGGCTGTGATCGGCGCCGCCGACGAGACGTTCGGCGAAATCGTCATTGCGTACGTCGCATCCCGCCCGGGATTCACGTGCGTGGAGGCCGAACTGCAGGAACACTGCGCGGTCCGTTTGACGCGCTACAAGCGACCCGTGGCGATCAACGTCGTCGACAGCCTCCCCAAGAACGCGGTGGGGAAGATCGACAAGCTGAAGCTGCGCGACATGTGGTCGACCGCCAGCAGATGACCCTGGCTGGCAAGCCGGGAACGGCGCTTGCCTCGAGAGGGAACGCGCCACAGGCGCGTTTACGATCACCGCGACCGTGGTAAGCCGGCCCGCAATCTGTCCGACACGTGTTATCGCGCTCCTTGCCGCACTGTTTCTGGATCTCCGACCGATGAAAGAGCCTATCGACATGAAGACGCACTTCACCGTGGCGCACGACCGTCGAGCGCCGCGGCCGCCAGTTGACGCCCGCAGTCCGGACGCCCGACCCTCGATCTTCGTGACAGGCGCAGCTTCGGGGATCGGCCGCGCGTGCGCCGAGCTGTTTGCGCGGCACGGATGGTTTGTCGGCCTGTACGACATCGACGCGGACGGCGCAGCCACAGTCGCTGCCACCCTGGGCCAGCGCAATGCAGTTTCTGGCGCACTGGACGTGAGCGATCCGCAAGCATGGCAGCGAGCGCTTTCGTCATTCTGGACGAGCAGTGGTGGACGGCTCGACGTGCTGCTCAACAACGCCGGAATACTCACGTCCGGGCGATTCGAGGACGTGCCGTTGACCCGACACTACGCGATGCTGAACGTCAACGTCCGGGGCATGGTTACCGGCTGCCATAGTGCGTTCCCGTATCTGCGAGAAACGCCACGTTCCCATGTCATCAATATCGCTTCGGCGACTGCGATCTATGGCCAACCGGCGCTCGCGACCTACTCGAGCACCAAATTCGCCGTGCGTGGATTCACCGAAGGGCTCGATCTCGAGTGGGCCGAATTCGACATCCGCGTGAGCGATATCTGGCCGAGCTTCGTCAACACCGCGATGGCTGACGGCTTCAACCAGCTCCATAGCGCGAAATCGCTCGGGATTCGGCTCGTGCCGGCCGACGTCGCGGCAACCGTGTGGGCCTGCGCGACGAGCAGAAGCTTGTTCCATCGAACTCACTGGACCGTCGGCTTGCAAGCGGGAATGCTGGCGCTCGCCACGCGACTCGCGCCGTCCGCACTCACGCGGTGGGTCGTCCGGCGCATTGCGCAGTGAGCGGAACCTCGATCCGGCGCTCGCGCGTCAATTCGATTGCATTCGCGCGGCCGACAACACGTTGAGGTTCGAGGCCGGATCGTGGATGTCCCGGATTGCCCGCCGGGAAAGCAGCGCCCGATGAAACATGGAGAAGGGGAATTTAATTTGATTAGCACTACATTCGATTACGACTGGATTGTGATCGGTTCAGGATTCGGCGGCAGTGTTTCGGCGCTGCGCCTGGCGGAGAAGGGCTATCGAGTTGGCGTAATCGAGCGCGGCCGGCGCTTTCGCGACGAAGACCTGCCCGAATCCGCGTGGCAACTCGGCAGGTTCCTGTGGGCACCCATGCTCGGCCTGAAGGGCGTCATGCGCATGCGCGTGTTTCGCCATGTGTTCTTTCCCAGTCAGTCGGCGGTCGGCGGCGGCAGCACCGTCTACGGTGGCGTGTTGTACCGTGCCCGTCGGCGCTTCTTCGACGATTCGCAGTGGCGAGAACTCGGTGACTGGGAGCGACTGCTCGAACCGCACTACGCGGTGGCCGAGCACATGCTCGGCGCCAGGACCGTGCCGTTCGACTCGACCAATCAGCGTTTGGCACGGGAAATGGCGCGGCACTTCGGCAAAGAGGACGGCTTCGTTCTCTCTCCCACCGGGGTGTATTTCGGAGAACCGGACAAGACTGTCAAGGATCCCTATTTCGGGGGCGAAGGCCCTGATCGCACCGGTTGCACGCGCTGCGGCGCCTGCATGGTGGGATGTCGGGTCGGTGCCGTGAATACGTTGACGAAGAACTACCTGTGGTTCGCAGAGCGGCTCGGCGTGCGGATCGCAGCCGAGCGCGAGGTCGTCGACGTGAGTCCGCTGGGGGCCGCCGACGGCAGCGACGGGTATCGTGTGGTCACGCAACGCCCCGGCGCTTTACTGGTCCGCCGGGATCGCAAGGTGCATACCGCGCGTGGCGTGGTTTTTGCGGGCGGGACACTGGGGACCAACGAGCTGCTTGCCACCTGCAAGCTCAGCGGTTCGCTGCCGCGGATCAGCAACCGCCTCGGCGAGCTGGCGCGCACCAACAGCGAGTCGGTGCTGAATGTCCGTCTTCCCAAGGATCTGAAGACCTGGAACGACGTCACGGCCAGCAGCAGTGTGCGCCTGGACGACGACACCCAGATCGAGTTCCTCACGTATGGCCGCCACGCCGACCTCATGGGCCTGATGTACACGGTCCTGGTCGGCAAGGGCAATCGCCTGACCCGGCCGTTGAAATGGCTCGCCAACATCGCTCGACATCCGTGGCAGTGGCTCAGGACGTTGTGGCCGGCGGGATGGAGCCGCCACATGGTCACGCTGCTGGTGATGCAGGCGCTGGACAACGCGATCGTGCTGCGCGCGAGGAAGCGGTGGATAGGGCGGGGTTACCGCCTCTCAACCGAACAGAATCGCGACCGCCCCAATCCGACGTACATCGAAATCGGCAATCGGGCAGCCCAATGGCTGGCCAGCCGCACCGGCGGTGTTGCTCAAAGCAACGTTCTGGAAGCGCTGGCCAACATCCCGACCACTGCCCATGTGCTGGGCGGCGCCGTCATCGGCGCAAGTTCCGCGTGCGGCGTGGTCGATAGGCACATGCGCGTGTTCGGATATCGGAACTTGCTGGTATGCGACGGTGCGGCAATGCCGGCCAATCCCGGAGTCAACCCGGCATTGACGATAACTGCACTCGCCGAGTACGCGATGGCGCAGATACCGGCAGCGAGCCCGGAGCGGCTCGATGGATCGTCCGAGCGCGAGGCCGCGCGATGAACGAAGTCGCCGGATGAAGCCGGACGTGTCACGCGTGGGCTTCGCGTGACGTGACTCACCGAATCGGATCGCCGATTGTCATCGAAAGTTGATCGGCACATTCACCGAGTGTCGTGCGATGGCAAACCACGGCAAAAAATTGCGGACGCATGTCGATGCGCGCTGGATAGCGCCGGCCGGCCAACCTCGCAATCGCCGTGCCGCTTCACTCAATCAGTCACATATGCCAAAACCGGAGGAGACAGGATGTTGAAGAATAGAGCTTTTGCAGTTACCGCCGTGCTGCTGACGACCACGACTGCGCACGCGCAGAGTGCGGGAGACCTGGTCGTGAACGCCGGCTGGTTTCACTTCGCGCTGCAGGATTCCAGCCGACCGCTCACGGTTTCCGCATTCGGCACGAGCGCGACCGTTGCAGGCACTGGCGCGTCGGTCGACGATTCGGATACCTTCGGGCTCACCGCGACCTACTTCATCACCGATCACATTGCCGCAGGCGCCGCGCTCGGCATACCACCGAAGTACCGGCTGACGGGCACGGGATCCCTCAGTGCGCTCGGCCGGATCGGTTCTGCATACGAGTGGAGCCCGGCGCTGCTACTGAAATACTTCTTCAACGATGCCACGAGCAAATTTCGTCCTTACCTTGGCGCGGGCGCGTCGTACGTCTGGTTCAGCGGAGTGAAACTGGAACCTGCGACTGCCAGCGGTGCTTTCCTGTATTCGCCGACGTTCGGTCACGCGCTGGAAGGACCGACCACCGCAAGGCTGAGCAGTTCGTTCGCGCCGGTTATCAATGCGGGACTCAGCTACAACATCAACAAGCACTGGTCGGTCGATGCATCGCTCTCCTATATGTGGCTTTCTTCCCGGGCCACGCTGACGACGCAGTCGCCGCGTGGCGTCGTGACCAGCAGTACGAAGCTCAAGCTCAATCCTGTCGTTTCGTTTGTATCCGTCGGGTATCGGTTTTGATGATCACTCGTGTCGTACGAGGCGGGGACACACCGTGTCCCCTATCGCATGAATCGAGCGCGGGAAGCGAGCGGCAGGTTCGTGCCGGTCGTGGTGCGGCATGCCGATGAAACCCTCGTTCGTGCGTCTCCATTTCGAATTCGCGGGGCGCGCGACATTTTGCCAACTCATGCAGCCGCCTCGAACAAAGCGGCGGACGAATAACCCAACAGGATGACGCGTTATGCATTCTTCGAACCATGTCGACACAAAGCCCGCCGGCGCAGTCAAGCGCGGCTGGGCAAGCATGACAATCGCAGGCGCACTGCTGACATGTGCGATGCCGGTTTTTGCCGACGTTTCCGGCACGCCGGTCGGCATATGGCAGACGATCGACGATCACACTCACCAGCCCACCGCACTGGTACAGATTACGCAGAACGGTGACGGTACGCTCAGCGGCAAGATAATCAAGGGACTGAATGCAAACAACTCGCCCGATCGCCGCTGCACGCAGTGTACGGATGAACGCAAGGACCAAAAGATCCAGGGCATGACTGTCGTCCGGGGTATGCGGCAACAAGGCGACGGATGGGACGGTGGCAGGATCCTCGACCCGATGAACGGCAACGAGTACAGCTGCAAGATGCGCGTCGAGGCCGGGGGGCAGAAGCTTGTGGTGCGCGGCTATATTGGCGTGTCCTTGCTGGGCCGCTCGCAGATCTGGACCCGTCATGGCGATGTCGCCGAATCGGGCGCGCAGAACTGATTTCCTGGACAGCGAGCAGCGTGTTGCACATGTCAGCTGCATGTGGTCACACGCGCTCCCTGGCCAGTCAAACGCATGAGCACTCTGCCCGAATCGCGTCGCCGCGCGTTTTCGCGACGCAGGCCGGGAGAGCAGGGCATGGCGTGTTTGATGACACGAGGAGGCTGGACAAATTGAAAGCGCTGGTATGCAAGGCATTCGGGCCTATCGATCCCGTCGGCGAGGGCGTCGACAATTGGCAAATCGGCGACGCAGTGGTCGGCTCGACTAGCTACGGCGCATTCGCCGAATACTGTGTCGCCGACGCGCGCCATCTCATGAGACTGCCGGCCGGCATGGACTTTGATTCGGGTGCATCGTTCATGCTGACCTACGGCACATCACTACACGCGCTGCGGCATCGTGCCTACCTCGAATCCGGCGAAACACTGCTTGTAATGGGGGCGGCTGGTGGGGTCGGTCTTGCTGCGATCGGGATCGCGAAGGCGATGGGCGCACGCGTCATCGCCGCGGCATCGACGCGCGACAAACTGGCGTCGTGCCGCGACTCGGGAGCGGACGAAACGATCGACTATGCCCAGTCATTACCGAGCGCATTCCTTTGGGAGGTGCGGCCGATGCTATGGCCAGGATGGCGGCCCGAGAGGTGACGGGCAAGATCATCGTCCATCCGGGAACATGATCGCGCTTGGGCGGCAGGAAACGCCGCCCCGGATGGATCGGCGCTCCAGACGGATCCCAAAGTACGCCATGGGAATCGCGCTTTCGAGGAAACATGGAGGATATTGAGCGCCGAATTGCGAGCTGTTTTGATGGACTACTGAGCCAGGAATTCGAGCGCTTTCGGGACAAAGTCGTCGTGGAACTGAAATATCGCTCCGTGGCCGGAATCCGCGTAGATGACGAAACGGCTGTTGGGCAGACGTCGCGCTAGGTCTTCGGAATCCTTGCTCGGGATCATCCAGTCGTTATCGCCGTTGGCGACGAACTCGAAGCACTTCGCGACGGACAGGTCCGCGGGTTCTTTCTGCCCCCAGGACGGGCCTATCCGATCTTTTGTGTGTCATGAAGTGCAGTGGAATAGACAAGATGAATTCACCGAGGGCTTACCGGAGGTATCCGGAATTTCGTGTGTGAGGCAGGTTAAAACTCAGATTCCGATACTAAAGCGCTCTGGGTAAAGCAGCGCGAACTGGGTCATCGCGC